>JAJZLS010000040.1 GCA_021803345.1 Actinomycetes bacterium | reverse complement strand
TAAGAAGAACCGCAAGAGTCAAGCGGTCTTTATCTGTATCAACTGTGGGTACGAAGCTAATGCAGATATTAACGCAGCACAGAACATTCTCACCGCAGGACTTGCGGTCACAGGACGTGGAGGGACACTGCAGCAAAAGCCTGTTAGGGCTGAGCACAGCGGCCCAGCGAAGCGTCAACTCTCTGAAGGGCTGGTGGCGTGAGCTGCTGGTTCTTCATGAATCCTCTTCCTTTATGGAGAGGAGAGGTCAATATTTGACAGATTTGCCCATGAGGTCGGGATGGGCTTAGGTTGCGCACCAGTTAGCATTTCTGATATGGGCATACTCAAAATTGCTGCCTGTCAATTAAATCCGACTGTCGGAGATGTCGAGGCAAACACCAATAAGATAATTTCGGTTATTGAGCATGCAAAAGAACGCGGTGCCTCTTTAGTAATATTTCCAGAGCTGGCGATATCCGGATATCCCCCCGAGGATTTGCTTGCCAAGCCGAGCTACATAGATAAATGCCATAAGGAGCTTGGTCGTCTGACTGAGGCTACCGTGGGGATAACGGCCATCGTCGGCACTGTTGAACTCGATGCACAGCTCTATAATGCTGCTGCTGTATTAGATAATGGGAAATTGGTCTCGTTTGTGCGCAAAGAGATACTTCCAAATTATCTTGTGTTTGACGAGAAGCGCTACTTTGCTTCTGGCGATGGACCTGCACGGGTGTTTTATAAGGACGGTGTTTTGTTCGGAGTCACTATTTGCGAAGATGCATGGTTTAGGGACGGACCAATTAGCAAGGTTGCAAAGCTTGGGGCTGAGATAATTATAAATATCAACGCTTCTCCGTATTCGATTGGTAAAAGGCAGACCCGTGCTGAGATGCTGAAAGATCGATGCCGGGAGAGTCAAGTCTCGATTGTGTATGTCAATCAAGTTGGTGGCCAAGATGAACTTGTTTTTGATGGGGCTTCCATGGTTTACGACCGGGCTGGAGCGTTGACTTTGTTGGCTGAGTCATTTATTGAAGAAGTTGTCTACTTTGACTTTCAGTCCGAGACATTTTCTGGGAATTCTGCTCGTGCTGAAATTGCACCCGGTCCAATTGTACTTTCTGAATCTAACTCAGAACTTTCACCCCAAGGAATCGAGAGGCTGGATGATTTTTGTCTGGTGGGAAGTTCTTCCAAAGTAGCGGATCCGACTTTCTTGGCCGCAGAGTTCAAGCCTCAGAGCTGGTCCAAGGTCCCCTTTGTTCCCCTTAGCGAGTCTATCGATGACACTATGGCTCTAGAGACATATCAGGCGCTAATCGTGGGTACAAGAGACTACGTAGTCAAAAATGGGTTCCAAGAGGTGGTGCTCGGTCTTTCTGGTGGCATTGACTCTTCTTTAGTGGCGACTATTGCGACAGATGCTTTAGGGCCTGAACATGTGCACTGCGTGGCAATGCCTTCTCGCTACTCCTCTGTTGGTTCGCTGACTGACGCCCAGGATCTTGCCAAAAGGCTAGGTGTCGATCTGATAGAGGTTCCTATCGAAATGGCGCATCAGGCTTATCTGGAGATGTCATCTGAATACCTGGGTGAGCGGTTTCAAGGTCTGACTGAGGAGAACTTGCAGTCGCGGTTACGCGGAGTTCTGCTGATGGCGCTGTCAAATCAGCGCAACTGGCTAGTTTTGACTACAGGCAATAAATCTGAGCTTGCAACCGGATATTCGACCCTGTATGGAGATACAGCAGGCGGTTATGGGGTAATCAAGGACCTGAGCAAGACCATGGTCTATCGTTTAGCTGAACTAAGAAACCGGGTAACCTCCCAACCTGTTATACCAGAGACAGTGCTAAAAAAGCCCCCTTCTGCCGAGCTGCGCCCTGATCAGAGAGATGACCAGAGTTTGCCTCCCTATGAGGTACTCGATCCTATTGTGGAATCACTGGTTGAACTGGAATACAGCACTGCGGAACTGATAGAAGCCGGCTTTGAGGTTGAAACGGTGCTCAGGGTTGCCAGACTTATTGACATCAACGAGTACAAGCGGAGGCAGAACCCGCCCGGAGTGCGAGTGACTCAGAGAGCGTTCGGGAAAGACAGGAGGGTACCAATAACCAATGGATTTAAACCATGGAGAACGGAAATCTAATGGCTCAATTCGATAGAGAACTAATCGAAATTCTGTGTCCAGTGCCGGAACTTGAGGTAGGGCTCGGAATCATTGAGACCGGCTATATCGCAGGTGCACTGAGCGGCCTGTGTCTGGTCGGCTTTGAACTGTTGGGAAAGGTTTCGCTCGAGGCTCTAGATGATGCAGCTGTGATAGCTTTGGCCCGCTCCTCCAGAATCCTGGGAGAGCTAGGCCAGGATCTTGTAGGTTATGTACCTTCAATACCGCCTTTGGAAGAGGTTGAAGTAACAACATTCTCCGGCCGTTTGCACGAATTCTCCGCCGAAAAGGTTATTAGCACGTTTGGGCCGTCAGATACTGTAACTCTGGTATCGGAGCAGTTGATACCCCTGGTTAGAGATTGCTGCAGCTATTACCTGGGCAGGTGCAGCAATCTGTCCGATAAGGCATTTTCGAGAATGCTTGAGAGATTGATGATGGATATAAGTGAAGTTGAGGATTTGCTGGCTACTAAAGCAGTTGCTAATGAACATGGCGGGAATTTTGGCCAAAAATACTCAGATATTCTTTTAGCAATAAATTTAAAACAGAGATAGCCGAAATTGGATTGATAGTAGATAGCGTTAAAAAGGTAGCTTGGAAATTGATTTTGCCAACTACTGTAGGTGCATAGAAGTGAACTGGTTCACACTTTTATTATCCGGTTATAGCGCCGAGTGCAATAAAAGTGGGGCAAGTGAAAGTCTTCACCTTCCAATTATGAGAGGCATAACATGGCCAAAGAGCGTATGGAACGTGATGAAGAGGATTTAGTCCGACTTTATCTGACTGACATTGGACAGTATCCATTACTTAATAAAGACGATGAGGTTCGTTTAGCTCAGGATATTGAGCTCGGTTACAGAGCTTTCAGGGAGATGAACTCAAAGAATAAAGAGATTCTCCCAGCCAGAAGAAGAGAATTAAAAAGAGCCATTCGTGCTGGCGAAGCCGCACAAATGGCTTTTGTTCAATCCAACCTGAGATTGGTTGTGTCAATTGCCAAAAAGTACCAGGCTTCAGGATTACCGCTGCTTGATCTGATTCAGGAGGGAAATCTGGGCCTGATGCACGCGGTGGAAAAGTTCGACTGGCGTAAAGGGTTCAAATTTTCAACCTATGCCACTTGGTGGATACGCCAGGCTATTACAAGAGGTATTGCCAACACCGGAAGAACCATCAGGCTTCCTGTGCATGCCGGCGACACTTTGGCTAGAGTCCAAAAAGCACAGGCCCGTCTAGAACTGAAGCTTGGTAGGCCGGCAACGCTAGATGAACTCGGCGATGAAGTTGAAATGCCTGAAGATAAGTTGATAGAAGCTCTTCGTTTCAGGTCAGAGCCGCTGTCGCTTTCTGAGCCACTCCGAGAAGACGGAGACGCCGAGCTTGGAGATGTGGTAGAGGACAGATCGGCTGAATCCCCGTTTGAAGTAGCTGCAACTTCCTTACTGCCTGTCGAAATTGCAAGACTGCTTGCTCCGCTTGACGAAAGAGAGCGGGAGATTCTTAGGCTTCGCTTTGGTCTTGACCGTGGTGAACCCAGAACACTTGAAGAGGTGGGAGAGCATTTCAATCTGACCCGCGAGAGGATTCGTCAGATTGAAGCTCGGGCAATGTCAAAACTTCGTCATCCTTCTTCTGACACCGGCGCACGGGACCTTCTCACCGTATAGGGAGAAGGTCTTTGTAATATAGTTTCAGAGATTAGCGCATCTCTTTTACATTTTCCTGAGATGTTCGCGTCAGCTCTCTTGCCTCCCTTATGGCAGTCATCGCCGTAGACCAGGAAACCTTCCACTTCTGAGCGAGCTTGGATATCGAGACACCCTTTTGGTCTGCGTCCTTCATCAGATTAATCTTGGCTCTATTTGTTAGTGAGTGACGGGAAGTGACGAAGTCTGCACTTTCTGTCCAAGTTATTTCTGGGCAGTCTGGGTTTGGGCAAGACCATACTCGTTTTTTCCATAGAAGAATAAGAGACTTGTCTCCAAGCGGGAGGTCCCGGATAGTGGAAGTTCGTCTGTCCTTTGGCTCGGCTGCGGTAGTGCAGGACGGGCAGAATACTGGTTTCTTGTACGTTTCCACTTCCGCGATTATGTCATTGTCCTTAACTTGAAAACCGATTAGGCGAAGCTCCCCGAGACTATTTATTGCTCTTTCTACCTCTGACTTTTCGGACATTGGCCCTCCATTCCTACAGTTAGGGAGTGTGAATGTTCCTTTGCTTGAGTTGAAAAGAAACTATATAGAAATCCAATCTAACTCCGGGTTCTCTTAAATACTTGCCAGGCATGCTAAAGCCCATTTACTTATTATTAACCATTTGACTTTTACTTCGATAGTCCACCCAGCTCTAAGCACTTTATCTATAAGGTTTTAGTGTGAAACTAACCAAATTGCAATAGCAGGAGGAGAAATTTTGGCGGAGGTGAACGGGAATCGAACCCGCCGGACGGGGTTCGCCCGTCCCGCCCGCTTTGAAGGCGGGGGAGCCCACCAGGTGCTCAGACACCTCCACTGGTGAATACAACCTAGCCAGTTAAATATGGATTTCTTCTCTGGTTTTTGATTAAGTTGTTTGATCGCGATGATGAAATTGAAAATTATCCACTACCCTTTGGTATATGAAGAAGATTCTTTTATTAGTAATAATTGTTGCATTGGGTGCTGTAGCTGCCAAAAAGATCAAGGCAACTATTTAGTCCCGGCTAACACAACTTAATTCGTCGCTGGCTTGAATTGGTTTGTGCCTAAGTTCGAGCCGGACTGAATTATTTGAAAAGGCGCGGCTAGCTCATAACTGGACCCGCTGTGGCGTTTTCATTTAATTCAGATTAGGTGATAGCACTCAGGATTTAGAGTGATTTCGCTGCTTTCTTACCACGGCGCCGGTAGCCAAGCCTGCAACTGCCAATGCTGCAGCGCTTGCAGCCACCGTGGTCTGGGCTTTTGATGATCTTTTCCTGTCTTTTATCCGCACCGGCTTTGAAAAGGTAAGGATTTCCCAGCCTTTTTCTTTGGCTCTCTTCGAGAGTACCCGGTCGGGATTTACCGCTATCGGATGGCCAACAGCCTCAAGCATGGGTATGTCAGTATAAGAATCGGAGTAGGCGTAGCTATCTTTTAGAGACAGGCCTTCATTTTTAGCCAGCTCGAACATCGCCTCCACTTTGTAGGGTCCATAGCAATAGAACTCCATCTCGCCGGTATATCGTCCCTCGTGGTCGATTTTCGATTTGGATCCTATGACTCCGTCAACGTCGAGGTACTCACCCAGCGGGGTGAGAATTTCAATCGGGGATGCTGATACCAGATAAATAAGGCGGCCCTGATTCCTGTGGTACTCCATCAGCTCCAGTGCCTCCTGGTATATAAGGGGTTCCACAATTTCACTCAGGGTATGGGTGACAATCTGGGTCACCCTGTTTTGGTCCCATCCTTTGGTGATTGCAAGCACCGTTTCTCTCAGCATGGCCAGTTTCCGGTCATTTGCGCCTAGGTGGCGGTAGATCAGCTGGGCGTACGCGGTTCTGATTGCAGTGCGCCGAGAAATCATCCCCTCTTTGTAAAACGGAGGGCCAAAAGCCAGCATTGATGCTTTGGCGATTACGGTTTTGTCGAGATCAAAGAAGGCTGCCTCCATAACTTTTATCATAAGCCAAATAAGTGAAGGTTTAGTTAATGTCACCTAAATAGTTTTAGACTTTTGTCTCGCAGCGATCAATTATTGAACCAAGCAGCTTAATGGTTCCGTCTTTCGACAACGGTGAGTTGAGGTTACCGCATTTTGGACTCTGGATGCAGGAAGGGCAGCCATTTCCACAGCTACAGGATGAGACCATTTGCAGAGTAGCCTTGGCAATCTCGATCGCCGAGCTGTAGCCGAGTTCGGCAATGCCTATTCCCCCGGGATAGCCGTCGTAGATGGTTATACTTGCTACCGATTCTGAATCATGTGCAAAAGAAAAAGGATCGGGAACATGGAGCCTGGATACCCCACCGATATCTGATCGGTCGCAGATTGCAAAGATTGGCATCATGGAAATCATTGCATGCTCTGCTCCATGCAATGCGCCAGGTAAGTCGCCAGACTCAATCCCGATGAGGGACTCAGGGTAAAAGTCAAACCAGAATGCACGGGTGTCAAGTATTGAGGGAGGCATATCGAGCTGGGACACGGAGAGAGCCTCCCCGTCGGCTGTCAATGTCTGATAACCTTTGACTGTTTCGGTTATTGTGGTGCGGCCCAGCGAAAGGGATATCCCAGGAAATTCCGTTTTGCGTTCAGGCTGGAAGTTCGTGTAAGTGGTATCAAAGATGGCCCAGGTTTGTTCACTACCGAAGTATGGTTCCACCAGAGCCACTGAGCGCTCGAGATCCAACGAAATTGTTTTGAAGCTTTGCCCCAGGTGCAGGTAAATTGATCCTTCAAATAGCGTGGATTGGGCTCTGGGAAACTCTGCAGTTCCGATCAGCTCGCCCTCGGAAGTTGAGATCAGAACCTGTTTTCCCCCAGACGAGCGCATTGATATCTCAGTGTGTGGAGGTGAGTCTAAATTTGTAGCGTACTTCCCATTTCTTATCGATATATCACCATTTGCAACGAGGACCTCTAATTCACTTTGAACCAGAGGTATATCAGCAGTCGGGGCAAAAGTAGATAGCTCCTCAGGCGAGAGAGGGCTTTCATAGCAAGCAGCCCTTAGGTGGGAACGGAGAATGTAGGGATTGAGCGGGTTGATGACTGCTTTTTCAACCGGTCGATCTGTGAGGGAGGAGGGATTGGAGGCTATCCACTGATCTAAGCCATCGGGTCCGCAGACAAGAACCGATGTGCTTGGTCGGTCGTCCCGCCCAACCCTGCCGATTTGTTGGCGAAATGAGGAAAAAGTTCCGGGGAATCCTGTCACCACGGCTGAATCGAGAATGCTTATATCTACGCCCAGTTCCATCGCGGACGTGGCCACCAAGATCTGGCAGATTCCTTCGGTCACCATTTGTTCGATCTCCCTCCTCTGAATCGCCAAGTAGCCTCCCCGATAGGAGAGAACGGAAAACTGGTTGTCTGGATTCCCTAATAATTGCCTGGCCTGATTGGCCAGTAGCTCGCTCAATCGGCGGGATCTGACGAAAGTGATCACTCTGTGTCCGTGCTGGCTCATTTGCACTGATATTGTGGCTGCGGCCCTGGAATACGATGCCCGGTTTCCTTGCTGGGCGTCGAGTATCTTTGTTTGAAAGATCGCCAAAGTACGGACCGGTTTAGGCGAAGAGTCTTTTTCGATCGTCATCACCTTCTGATTGATCAGTTTGGAGCAGATCTCGCCAGGGTCAGAGATAGTGGCAGAGGTGAAGATGAATTGCGGGTTTGAACCGTACATCTTTGCAATTCTTATGAGCCTACGGAGTAGAAGGGCCAGATGCGAACCAAATACTCCTCGATAGACGTGGGCCTCGTCGATTACTATAAAGCTCAGTGCACCTAATAGAGATCCGTATTTTCCATGGTTTGCAAGGATTGCTGAATTTATCATTTCCGGATTTGTAAGCCAAACGTCGGCAAATCTTCTGGTTGCGACCCGGTGCTCATATGAACTGTCTCCATCGAAAGTGGCCACCAGTATCGAAGACAGGTTCAGCTGTGACCAGCTTCTAAGTTGGTCATTAGCCAATGATTTGGTGGGATGTATTACTAAAGCCTTTGGACGTTGTGAACGTTTTTTTGAGCTTAAGATTGCTTTTGCGATCGGGAGTTGATAGCACAGGGACTTGCCAGAGGAGGTGGAAGTGGCGATCACCACATTGTTTTGATTCTCAATCAGATCCAGTGCTTCCAGCTGGTGCCTGTACAGTCCTTTAGGCAGATGCCCTTTGATAAGAGCAGAATAGATTGGGTCGGAAGTTTGACAGAATTCTCCCTCAACTGATGCACTTACATCTGCATATATGAATTTCCCTTGCTTTTTAAGTTCGGGAGCAGTTGCCAGATAGTCTAGTTCTATTGGCAGCTGCATTTGGAGATCCTATTGTCCACCAACTAAAAGGTGTTTTACCTGCTCCTCCGACTCAGCTGTCACCAATGCCAGCACTTCATCGCCGATGCGCAATATGGTGTCACCGCGCGGAACGACGATGTTGTCGGCCCGTATGGCAGCCACAATGGTTGCTCCTTTTGGAATCCCAATCTCCGAAATTGCCCTATCAACAGCTGGGGAGTCTTCCGCCAAGGTGACTTCCACCAGGCGGGCATTCGATTGTTCAAATGACAGTAGCCGGACCAAGGTACCGACGCTTACCGCTTCTTCCACTAGCGATGAGAGCAGATGCGGAGTCGATACAGCTACGTCCACTCCCCAGCTCTTGTTGAAGAGCCAATGATTTTTGGGATGGTTGACCCTCGCCACCACCCGGGGAACCATGAATTCTTGTTTTGCCAGCAGCGATACCACCAAGTTATCTTCGTCGTCTCCGGTGGCAGCAACCATTACGTCCGCATCCGCCACCCCCGCCTTGTGGAGCGAAGCCACTTCACAGGCATCAGCCACCATCCACTTGCAGTCGATCTGCTTGGAGAGTTTGGAAACCAATTGATCATCTTGTTCTAACACCAGCACTTCGTGCCCCGCGTTATGGAGGTCTTCAGCAATAAAGGACCCGACATTGCCAGCCCCGGCTATTACGACTTTCATTGCTGCCCCTTTGCCGATAGTTTTGCATCTAACTCTGGTAGTGCATCTTTTTCGATCAGGAAGTGCAGCACGTCCCCTTCCTGTCCAATCAGCTCAGGCTGCGAAAGCCTGGTCTTGTTTGCCCTGGTCACCATGACCACCCTGGCGTTAAGCGAATTGAGATTCTCGATTTTTGAACCACAAAGCGAGTCGGGAAGATTTCTTTCCACTAGCACCATCTTGCCGGCAGGGTCAGACCATTCGGGTTCAATTGTGTCAGGAATGAGACGTTTTACTGCCTGTTCCGTGGTCCAGGTAACTGTCGCCACGGTCTGTATCCCAAGCCGCTGGTAGATCACCGCTCTTCTGGGATCATAAATCCTGGCGACAACATTTTTGATGCCGAAAGTTTCTTTGGCTATTCTGGCGCTCAAGATATTTGAGTTGTCGCCAGAGGTAACCGCAGCCACTGCATCTGCGTTTAAGATTCCAGCTTGCAAAAGGTGATCTCTGTCGAATCCGAAGCCGACTACAGTCTGTCCTGCAAATTTTTCCGGAAGTCTTCTAAAGGAACGCTCGACCTTGTCGATTATCGCAATACTATGTCCGGCGGTGTCAAGACGCGCCGCCAACTCTGAACCTACTCGTCCGCAACCAATAACAATTATGTGCACAACTATCCATCGAACACGGTTTTCGGCAAAAGTACAACCAAAGTTGGCAAAGAATTACTAAGAATTTTTAATTTCCGTTACGCTTTAGCCAACGAGAATAAGGTGGATTCTTAAAATCATGAACGAGTCTCCTGAAAATTTAGATTCAAGCAGGTCTAATAAGACCGCCGAACCTGGAGAAAGCTATCTTAAAAGTCAAAAGGAGATAAGGATACCTAAGGCCAAGAGTCCGGCTGCTTTCCCAGCTCAAGGATCAATCTATCTTCCTGAGCCATTTCCGTATAGGTTGAAAAACAAGCTTCTGGGAAAGCCGCTCGTTACTGATCAGCTTTCAGAGGAAAGACTTCCCAAGTCGATTGCCCTGGCGATACTTTCTTCCGACGTGATGTCGTCGTCGGCCTATGCCACGGAGCAGATTCTTACTGTCCTAATTCCAATAGTTGGTGTTGCCGCATTTTCACTTGTGCTGCCAGTTTCAATTTTGGTGTTGGTGATTTTAGCCTTTGTGACAGCATCATATCTTGAAATCATCAAAGCTTATCCAAAAGCGGGTGGCGCCTATGTGGTGACTCGAGACAACTTTGGCCTTAAGATCGCTCAAGTCGCAGGGGTGGCTTTACTGATCGACTACACCCTGACGGTGGCAGTTTCTGTGGCGGCGGGCACCGATGCTCTAACATCTGCGGTCCCAGCGCTTCAAAGCTATAACGTGGCCCTTTCAGTATTATTTGTCCTACTGATAGCATTTGGGAATCTGCGAGGGATCAGGGAGGCAGGCAAAACCTTTGCCATTCCCACCTTTTTATTCATTTTCAACATGGGTGTACTCATCATTGTGGGACTCGTAAAAGCGGCTCTGGGGCAGTTGCACCAGTATTCGCTTCATGTACCTGGTGGAATAGCGGTCGGACATCCTGCAAATGAATTTCTGTATGGAGCAGGCCTTTTCATCTTCCTGAAGGCATTTGCCAATGGTGGGACGGCTCTAACGGGAACTGAAGCGATTTCCAACGGAGTGAGTATCTTTCGCACTCCTCAACCACGTAATGCAAGGATTACTTTGGTTGCGATGAGCCTGATTCTTGGAACAATGTTTCTTGGGGTTTCAGTTCTTGCACGCTTTGTTCACGCCGTGCCTAGGCTTTCGGGATCTCCCACAGTACTCAGCGTGATAGCCAGTCAGGTATTTGGCCAGTCGGCCATCGGCAGGTTCGAATATTACTTTTTACAAATAACCACCTATCTGATTTTGGTTTTAGCTGCCAATACCTCTTTCACAGGTTTTCCGTATCTGGCTTCATTTGCCGCAGAAGACTCTTTCCTGCCCAGACAGTTTTCAAGGCGGGGTCACCGTCTGGCTTTCTCTAATGGCATCATAGTTCTGACAATTTTGGCTGAGATTCTCATCATTGCCACCAGGGCACAGGTTTCTGCTTTGATTTCTCTTTATGCTATCGGAGTTTTTACCGGATTTACTATGGCTGGAGTAGGTATGGTGAAACACCATATCACTTTGAAAGAAGATCACTGGCGGAGGCGTGCCCTAATCAATGGGACTGCAGCGGTACTTTCCTTTGTGGTTGATGCAATATTTGCAATCACCAAATTCACCGAAGGTGCCTGGGTAATTTTGGTGGTTGCTCCGATCCTGGTGTTTTCTTTCATCCGGCTTAACAAGCAGTATCAGGAGGAAGAAAAAGAGCTTGAATCAGGTGTCGCCAAGGCGGCTGAGATTCCGGTTATGAAACGCCATGTTGTCATAGTCATGGTTGATCGACTTGATTTGGCCACGGCCAGGGCGCTTCAGTATGCCAAGGCATTGGTACCAGACGAGATTCGGGCGGTCCACTTTGTTCTCGATACACGCAAAGCTCGGCAACTGGAGCAGGAATGGTCTCGTCTTTCCGCAGTCAAGATTGATCTTGAGTTCATTGAAGTCGCAGATCGAAGACTTCGGCGGGCGGCGTTGGAGCTGGTTGCTGAGGTTCTGTCTGACAACGAGACTGAGGTGACGGTTCTGCTGCCCCGCCGCACATATCCGAGAATCTGGTCCCGGGTATTACACGATCAAACCGCAGATTCGATAGCCGACATAATTTCACAGCTTCCTCACGTCAATGCCACTATCGTTCCATTTCATGTGGGAGGATCCACTACAGGAAAATTGAATCTGAGAGATAAGGTCTCCGGCGACGAAACTCAGCAGCAGAAAAAGTCCGAAGATTTGAATCAGTCAGTGGCAACTCAGGAGCTGATTCCCGGAACTACCGCAATTGACTCGCTACCTTGGCGAAGGACTTGTAAGATTGCCGGAAGGGTAAAGTCAGTCCGGGTGCAATCGCTCGATTCGGTTCCGAGCCTTACAGCCAGGGTTGAAGATTCTTCCGGAGGACTGATTCTGGTATTTGCTGGAAGGCGAAGCGTTCCTGGCATGGTGCCGGGTCGTCGTTTGGTTGCCGAAGGAGTGGTTGGAGAGGTTGGAGGTCATCTTGCAATGATGAATCCTGACTATGAATTTCTGGCTGGTCCTGAAGGAATGGATGACAACTGATTGAACCAGATGGGCAATCGGTTACATTTTGTAAATATTCATTATGGTGGGTTTCTGAGGTAATCCGAGGACGACTCTGCCGAGCAAAATAGTTTTTCCCGTATCATTTCAATTGAAGTCGCTTTTATCTGAAGGTTTAGATGGCAAAACAACTAGTGATTGTGGAGTCTCCGGCCAAGGCCAAGACAATAGCAAAATTTTTGGGGCCAACATATGTAGTTGAGTCTTCGATAGGTCATATCCGTGATCTGCCCAAGGGGGCATCCGATATCCCGGCCTCCCAGAAGAGTTTGCCCTGGTCTCGGCTTGGGGTGGATGTAGACAACTCCTTTAAGCCACTGTATGTGATTTCCAGTGACAAAAAAGCACAAGTAGCCAAGTTGAAAGCTTTGCTAAAAGATGCTGACGAATTGTTTCTTGCCACAGATGAAGACCGCGAAGGAGAGTCGATAGCCTGGCATTTGCTGGAAGTGCTGGCGCCAAAGATACCTGTTAAGCGGATGGTGTTTCACGAGATAACCAAAAGCGCGATTGAAAATGCCATTCAGGATACCAGATCAATTGATCGACAGATGGTGGACGCCCAGGAAGCACGGAGAATCTTAGATCGGCTGTACGGGTATGAAGTTTCACCGGTGTTGTGGCGCAAGGTGCTTCCCAAGCTCTCTGCTGGGCGAGTACAGTCGGTAGCTACCAGAATGATCGTTGAGCGCGAGAGGGCCAGAATGGCCTTCACCTCTGGCAACTGGTGGGACATATCCGGGAGATTCTCGAAATCGGCCCAGGAGTTCGCAGCTGAAATCTTTTCCATAGGTGACAAAAGAGTGGCTGGCGGTAAGGATTTTGACGAATCTGGGCAATTGTCAAATAAGAAAGTGATTCTTCTGGATGAGGTGACAGCAACGAATTTGCGGGACCTGTTACTTTCAGAAGAGTTCACAGTTTCGTCTGTCGAGCATAAGCCTTACAGGCGCTCTCCGGCAGCTCCATTTATGACCTCCACTTTGCAGCAGGAGGCCGGCAGGAAATTGAAGTTTTCTGCCCAGAGGACCATGTCCATTGCCCAGAGACTTTATGAGAATGGGTTCATTACCTACATGCGTACCGATTCGACCGCCCTTGCTGATTCAGCGGTTGCAAGTGCCAGGTCACTAGTCAACAAGCTATACGGTGAGCGCTACGTGGCAAGCAAGCCGCGAGTTTATTCCAACAAAGTGAAAAATGCCCAGGAGGCCCACGAAGGAATTAGGCCAGCTGGCGACCAGTGGCCTACCCCGGATTCCCTATCGGGTCAGTTAACTTCTGACGAGGTGCGCCTTTATGAATTGATTTGGAAGCGCACCATCGCTTCTCAAATGTCAGATGCGGAAGGTACTTCCGCCCAGGTTCGGATACTTGCCAAGGTTCCCAATTCTTGGCCGGCGAATTCTGAAGCAACGGTATATCCAGGTGATGACGTAATATTTAGTGCTTCGGGAAAGGTGATCACTTTCCCTGGTTTTCTTCGTGCCTATGTCGAAGGCGCTGATGATCCTGATGCGGAACTGGAAAGCACTGAAGTAAGGCTCCCGCAGTTGGAAGTAGGGGAAAAAGTAGAGGTCGTGAGTTTGGAAGCCAACTCTCATAACACCTCACCTCCAGCCCGGTTTACTGAAGCCTCTCTTGTGAAAGCTTTGGAGGAAATGGGTGTAGGCCGCCCGTCGACTTATGCTTCGATTATCGGGACGATACTTGATAGAGGCTATGTATGGAAAAAGGGAACTGCTCTGGTCCCTTCCTTTGTCGCCTTTGCAGTCGTTACTCTGATGGAAAGGTATTTTTCCACCTTAGTTGATTATAATTTCACCGCCGGGCTTGAGGACTCTCTGGACCAAATCGCCAAAGGAGAAAAGGAATCAGTTCCATATTTAAGTGAGTTTTATTTCGGATCAGATCGAAATGGACTCAAGGCCATGGTTGAGGACCAGCTGGATCAGATCGATCCTAGAGAGATCAACTCGATTCCCATCGGAAAAGACAATGAAGGCAATGAGATTGTGGCCAGAGTGGGCAAGTTTGGACCCTATCTTTCCTATAACGGCGTGACTGCTCCGATCCCTAGTGATTTGGCTCCGGATGAATTGACTGTTGAAAAAGCCCTGGAACTGCTGAGCCAGGCATCGAACGAGGCACCTCTTGGAGTTGATCCGGAGACCGGCCTTTCGGTATGGGCAAAGGCGGGGAGATTTGGACCCTTTGTCCAGCTGGGTGACCCCAGCGAGCTCTCTCCTAAGGCGAGACCGAAAACCGCTGCCCTGCTTTCAAGCCAATCGCTCGATACCATAACTTTGGAAGAGGCTCTGAAATTATTGAGTCTTCCCCGACAAGTCGGTTTGGATCCGACTGATGGCGAACCGATTGAAGCAGCAAATGGCCGCTACGGTCCGTATCTGAAAAAGGGTACTACAACACGGAGCCTTACTTCGGAAGACGAGATATTCACAATAGATTTGGAAAGTGCTCTGGCAATTCTGGCGGCCCCAAAGACCAGGAGAAACGTGGGATCTCGTCAAGCGAATTCGGCAGCAGTAGTGGGGACGAGTCCGGAAGGCAAAGAGATAACCCTGAGGTCCGGCAGATTTGGTCCCTATGTTACCGATGGCGAAGTGAACGCATCCCTTCGGGTTGGGGACTCTCCGGAAAGCCTTTCGATTGAGCGTGCGTTAGAACTGATCGAGATGCGCAAAGAGAGTATTGCTGCAAATGGAGGAACTGCAAAAAAGAAATCTACCAGGACCACCACTCGAAAAAAGACTACTGCAAAGAAGGCAACTAAGAAGGCGAAAAGTTGAAACGGGGACTTTTTGTCACCTTTGAAGGGGTGGAGGGAGTCGGTAAAAGCACCCAGGCTGATCTCTTGGCTCAGAGAATATCATCCGAGCTGGAAGTGGAAGTAGTCCTCACCAGAGAACCGGGTGGGACTGAGTTGGCCGAGCAGCTGCGAACTCTGGTATTGGAACATAGGTCCTCCATCGTAAGTGACAGAACAGAAGCTTTGCTGATGGCCGCAGCGCGAGCCGACCATGTGGCGAAGCTTATATATCCCAATTTGAGAAAAGGAACATACGTCATCTGCGATCGGTTTGCCGGCTCCTTCCTGGCATACCAGGGATATGGCAGGGGCCTCGATCTGGAAACTTTAGCTTTAATAACCCATTTTGCTTCCGATGCACTTGAACCGGACATTACTTTTTACCTAAAGTCAGATCCTGAATATGCAATGCGGCGAAAGGGTGGGGAACGAGATCGGATTGAGTCACAAACGCATGAGTTTTTTTCCAACGTGTCGAATGGTTACGATGAATTAGCTTTAGCGCACCGATGGGTCACTCTGGATGCCTCAGGATCGATTGAAGAGCTTCATGAGGCAATTTTCGCCAATACCCTGGTTGTTATGCAGAGCTACGGAGTGAAGTGAAGGTCGGCCCGGATCAATGGGGATATTAGAGCTTTTTAGCCAAATTCCAGGGCAGGATAGGCTTGCTGATGAACTCAAGGCCCATCTGATTGATCCAAAAAACTCCTATTTCTTTATCGGAGCCGAAGATGTTGGAACAGTCAAGGTCATCCAGACTTTTGCTAAAGCAATTATGTGCGAACATGATGGTTGTGGGGTTTGCACTTCTTGTATTGCAATCGAGCGGGGCGTCCACCCGGATGTCTTCTTCTACCAAAGGGTTGGGGCTGCGTTGAGAATTGATGATGCGCGGGAAATAGTTTCTATGGCTTACAGAAGCACTTCAGGTTCCAAGTACCAGATTATTGTCGTTCCTGAACTGGAATTAGTAGATCGAGCAGCTCCAGTACTTCTTAAAAGTGTCGAGGAACCCCCGGTGTCGACCATATTTATGCTTCAGGCATCTACTGAAACTCCGGAGCTTAGGACCCTGATGTCCCGGTCGGTTGTATTTCGACTTGATTCAATTTCAGATCAGCAAATATATCAGCATTTAATCAATAGAGGCACTTCTGCAGAGGATGCTGAAAGGTCAGTCAGATTGTCTGCTGGCAATTTGGAACGAGCAATCGAATTGTCAACTGACCGCCAATTGTGTGATGCCACTGAAATTTGGGAAGAAGTTCCAACTCTTGTCACCCAGAACCTGTCTCTTATCCTCAATCTGGCAGACAAGCTCCTAGAAGCGGTTTCTTTGCGAGAAGAGAGGAAGAAGCTTGAGCACAAGAAGGAGCTGGACGAGGCTGGAGAGCTGGCTAAATCTTTGGGAGTAAAGAAGGCCTCTCTCACAGAAAAGCTTGAAGCGAGGCAGAAGCGGGAGCTGAGGAGGATAAGAACTACAGACCTGCGTTCAGGGCTGTTGCTCCTCGAGCGGCAATATCGCAATTCCTTGTTGGCTAGCGACACTTCAGAGTCAAAGGTAAAGTATTGTATCAAAGCAATAGAAATGATTGAAGACACTCAGCTGGCGCTAAAAAGAAATGCTAATGAATTTTTACTTCTTATGGCATTGCTTACTCGTTTAGCCGATCTTCCTAATTAGAATGTCCCAAGCGCCCGGGTAGCTCAGTCGGCAGAGCAGCTCACTCGTAATGAGCAGGTCAGGAGTTCGAATCTCCTCTCGGGCTCCAGGTCAGAGGCCATTTTAACTTAGCTGAATCAATGCCCCTTTACGTTAGGGGGCAATGGGCAATATATATCTTATTCGAACACCTAGATGCGGAATTTGCCGCTTTTGTTTGGCCTAGTTGTGGCTGGAGTGCTATCTGGCACTTGTGCAGCAAACGAGGCTGCATGCTCTCTGAGGTATTCCCTAAGTAACGGCTGTGCGAAATCGACTTCGCCGTAGTTAGCACTTTCAATCATTCCTGCTTCAATCAACCTCAAACGGTATTGTCCGCCGTAGTTAGCACTAACTCCGAGTCGGGAACAGATATCAGACATTTTTGACGGGTCATCATCTTGTGACATGGCTAGCAGAAAAGTTCGGTCTACGCTTGAAATGTCAGCTAAAGCCGGTTCATACACAAGGGATCCCATACGTCTACGTGCAGCAGCTATGCCCTCTGTAACATCAGATAACGTGATCGCCTTTTCTTTCGGGTGCTGTCTCCAGATATACTGGCCAATGAGCTGGATTAGAAATGGGTATCCGCCTGTCGCTTGTGCAGCCTCGGCACATGCAACAGTATCAATCTCTCGTCCGTTTGCCTCGATTGGTCCTTTGATGGCTTCCTCAACGTCTGAAAGACTGACTCGGCCAAGGTTATAGCGCTCTGCTCGACGAAGGAAGGTAAGTACGTGGTCATTTAGAACTGGACTAACCGCTGAGGGCAGCCCAGCAGCAGCAAATGCTACATTTCGACTATCGCGAAAGGCATGTTGAATAGTTGCGCCAAACTCACGAAGTTCGTCTATCTGTCGATAATGGATCTCGTCAATTGTTATCAGCACCCCTGTGTCATACTCGGCAAGAATATCTGTTACTAGTTCCAGTTGACTACGAAAGTTTGTCGCTACAGTAGTGGCGGTAGGGTTATCCAATGTGGCTCCACCTGCTCCGAATGGAAGAGTTACACCCGATATGCGTTTCTTGCCCTGATCCAGCAAGTCGGCCAAGGTTAACGGCAAGTGGATCGTAGCTAGACGGTCGATAAAACCTGGTGTCGCTGTTTCAGATATTACGAGCCAGCCGTTATTTTTGGCGACCTCTTGCACCTTGTTCAGCATGACAGTTTTACCTGTACCACGAGCGCCGGTGTAAATAGTTGCTCTACCGGATGCGCCAGGCCCATCGTCAAGAGAAGCGGCAAATTCCTCGATTAGGTCATTCCGTCCTACAAGTAATGGAGGGTTTACACCGAAGGTTGGAGTGAATGGGTTTTTTGCCATACTTTCAGTTTAGTCCAAGTTCTTTTATTTGTCTTTAGTTCTTTTATATCTTTTATATCTTCACCTCTAAAACCTGGTTGTACTGGTAAAATGCAATAATCTCCGTTAAATTACTGGGTATGACTAATCCTCATTTGGCAGATCTAACGGTCGTATCAAATTCAATGGAATCCTCCGACTGCTAGGGTGGTGACCACGCCAATTATGACGATGACAACGCCAACAGCCAGTAAAAGATTTCTTCGTTGGGGACGCAAATCGTCAGCTTTTCCATTGGGGTCGTTGGCTTTGCGTTTCCCGATCACATTCGCACGCTAGCACAGCGAAACTTCACTGTGAGAAAGTTATTTATTGCCCAAGGTCACATTGGAGCCCAATTAGAACCGTAGTCCTTAGTTTCAAATACTGGATAACTGTCAGATGCCAGCCAGGCGCGACCATTGCTTCCAACCGCAAGGCTATTTGGGCCGGGAATATAGTAAGCCGAAAATTTATGGCCCGTAAAAGTCTTGCCTCCGCTGGTTGTGACAAAAATCGTGTTGTCGTTCCATGCATAGCCAACGGATGACGAGATAAATTGGACCCCATTAAGATTTCCGGTTCCAGGCCAGCTTGCCCCAAATTGGCTCCAAGTTCGCCCAGCGTTGGTCGTATGGTATAAGTAATATTTCCATACCAAGATATGTTTGTTGTACGGATTTGGCACCAAGGGATGTGAAATACCTCCTGCTACCCACCAGTTTGTTGCGCTCAGCGGATCGACTGAAAATGCAGTGAATGACAGTGGTATTTTCATCCAGCTCTCGCCACCATTGAGCGTTGCTTCAACTGAAGGTCCCGGCGGACTCAATACAAGCGCACCAATTTTAGACGTCGCAAATCGGCCGCTGAGGATATTCCATCCCTTTGGCAAAGGCTGTTTGCTCCAAAGCTTCGAGGATGATTTCATAACCTCTATATTGGAGGTAGTTAGCATGACGGTTGCGCCAGGAACCACGCTAGCGCCGACTCCATTGACCCCGAAGTTCCCCAGAGTTACGAATGAAGCGGAAGCTTTGGAGCTTATTTGGAGCAGTCTCCCTTGGGCGGTAAGGACTATAGTTCTACCAGCACCGTGTGAAACATCTATCGCTCTATAAGGGGGATAGAGCTGGACCCATGACCCGCCTTTAGGTTGGTTCCATAGCATCCCGCTCACTGTGTAGGCAACAGCTCCGTAGGGGGTGGATGGCGCAAGGTCTGTTATAGCAGTTGAGCTCATCTCATTACCTGGAAGGAGCGGGACCACAGCCCAATGGAGACCTCCATCGACTGTCTTTAGCGCCCCACCTCTGGGGCCGCGGGCAAGTAAGAGGTAACCAACCGAAGAACTGCTAAAGCGAATTTGTTGGACGTACCCCATTATTGGCAGACCTCCTGAAGGTGCGGTCGTTGTCGTAGGGGACGGAAATGGGGGTGAGACTGACGCTTGATTCCAGCTTTTTCCTCCATCGCTTGTCTTAAATAGCCACTTTTGCTGCATCCCCGTTCCGGGTTGCGATCCAAAGATAAACCACCCGACCTGCCTTGAAATAAAGGAAAAGCTTGAATATCTGATTCCGTATACCCCTTGTTGGGGAAAACTTGAACTGGTGACTTGCGTCCAGCTGTGCCCTCCGTCCGAGGTGAGCAGCATTTCAGTTCCGTGGATCGCACCAGATGGTGCTGGGGCTGCTGCGACCCCATTCAGGCCGTCGAAGAAGTGGACCTGGGTAAGCTGGCCAGTCGATATCAGACTCCAATTTCTTCCCCCGTTAGTTGTCGCATAGAGCAGTGAGGAAGATTGTCCGCTCGAGCCTTGTACAAGTGCGAATCCAAGCTTCTGCGTGGCGAAGTCGAGTTGAGCGACAATTCCAGGAACAGTTCCCAGCTGCATCCATTGTGCAGTCGGTCGACTTCGTTCGTAAATATTGCTCTTGTTGCCGCTGGTGTCTACGGCGACTACGAATCCACTGGGAGAAATGTACGTGGGACCAGTTCCAATCACATTTGGCGATGGACCTGGACTGAAGCTTGCCGGAGTGGACATGGACAGCTTGATGTTTATCTGAGTCGTCACAGGGCCTGGGGACTTGAGATGGGGAAGTGACGTGGTTGAAACTTTTGCAGTGACGCTGCCACAGGACGAAAGAGATAACGCTCCAATCACTATGGCGACGATGACGATACTGGGGAGACGGTTTTTCGTTAGTCGAGGCAAAACTGATCTTATAAGCTTGCTAACTAGCATCCTTGCCCCGTTCTGTCAGCCTTTTTGCATGTAAGCATATCAGACGAGCTTCGGTGACGTAAGTAATGTAGACACCATATGCTAGGTCTAGCGGTTGTATCAGACTCAGGGGACCTGACGTAAATCACTGGCCCGATCAAATATCGTCGTGGCTTCAGAAGACCGAATTCGTGGCGCACCAGGTAATGAAGGTATAAGGTCGTGTCGTGAAATCGTTCTTCTGTCGTAGGTCTCTACCGATTTTAGCTGTATTTGTTTTGGGTATCCTTCTGAGCTCGTGTGGGCACCTGACTTCCCAACCGAAAATACAGACGACCACTAAGCCACCGGCAATAGTCCAACACACTTCATTTCGAGGCGCTGGATGCACAAAGGGTAATTTCGGAAATTACGGCCTATCGCAGTCCATGACCGGTGCCATCTCCTCTTGTTTGCGTGTCAGTGCCACACCACCAGGTGCATATTCGATAGTACTGAATGAGATAGTGACGGCCAAAGGCCAGGCGGCGTCTGCAAAAGGGCTCCCCGTCCCCCTCGGAAGCGCTGCAGGTCCTAAAGTGAAGTTGAATATATCACCGACTTCTGGAAAACCCGGTACCAGGGTTTCTGTAACCGGCATATTATCTGCGCCTCTCGCCAAAGAACTAACCCACGCAAATCTGTGCTGGGATGGTTGCAGAAAGGGACTTCAGTATTCCGGTGTCGCTTTGAAATGGATAAATCCGACCACTTTCGAGACCAGCTTGGTTATCCCAGGTGCACCTTGGGTTAGTGCGGATCCAGTCAAAATAAGCCCGCTCACCTCTGGCAGTTACCCCATTTCGATACAGTGTCTTTGCGTCATACATGGATGCGGACTTGGCAGTTCAGAAGGTACTGCAACGTTTCATCTATCAGTGCCAAGCGGACATAACTCCTGGTGCCGTAATAGCGCCGATTGTGCCTATCTAACCGCAACCCCAAAGACTTCACTACCAGGCGATGTGATTAAGGTAACCGGATATGCGCCTCTGTTGTCGGTAATTGGGTCAGATCATCCTTATGTATATCAGCTGAAAGTAAATCAGGGCTCTCCAAACGGCCCGCAGGTGGTAATCAAAAACAAGTCAAGCGTGAAAGGTTCTATCACCTACGTTGATTTCGGTCACGCCGGGCTCGGAATCAAAGCGCCGCCAGCCTTTGCTAGTTTGGGAAAATTGGATCCCCTGGCGATAACAACTGCTGGTCTATCGCCAATTTCTAGCGATCCCACCAGTCCCGGTCAAATTGATTGGTGCAGCCGGGGAGTGGTAAAGGTGGTGGGCACAAATGGAAGCAAAACGATTTCAACCGCACCGGTAGATTCGTTGCTCAAACAGCTGGGTTTCGGCCTAACCGGAATTCCAGGGTCTCCGGCTAGCTGTGTGGCGGTTAGCTCAATCGGAGCTGGATCAATTCCAAAAGTGGTGGTTGCCGCATTCACGGTAGCGCCAACAGGTACTGCCCCACCTATAGCCGAGGTTGCTCTAATGACAAAAAATGGTGGTAAAACTTGGGCATCCGTTCCAGTTCCCAAAGGTGCCAGTATGGACGGATTTGGGGGGTTCCGTTACCATGGTAATTCACTTGAGGTTCTCTTTCGCCGACACAATTCATCGTCTATGTCTGTCTCGCTTTACACTACACCGTTAGTAGAGGCTACCAGCGACGGCGGAAATAGCTGGAGTAGTGTAAATCTGGCCTGTCCTAAACGCGGACCTTGTGTAGCATTTGGTCTTTTCACTAATGGTAATTGCGCTGCATCGGGTTCCAGCCAGTCAGTATTATATAGCACCGATAAGGGTCAAAGTTGGACTGAACCCAGCTGGCCAAACATTGTCCGGGCCTGCTCTGAATCTCAGTTGGTGGCATTGCCTGGTGGCAAGGAATTGTTCGTGGAATCCGAGTCGCAGTACCTTTTGCGACTTTCGTCAAATGGCGGGAGGACCTGGAGCGACATCAGCGTTCCTTCACTCGGGGGAATGCAGCCAGGCTATGGTTTCGGAAGGGGAGGCGCAAATCTCACGATGCTTCCAAGTGGTTCACTGTTAGTCACAGGCCAGCATGGAAAGAGTCACGACTGGGAATTACTCAGACCTCGAGCATCAAAGTGGTGTAGAATCAGTGGTCTTGCTCCAGGACTCCAGCGCTCTGCGATCTACGGAATTATGTATGTGATCGGCAGTAAATTATGGTGGTTGAATGCCTCGAATAATCCTGTGCCTTCTGTCAATCAAATTAATATCGGCAGTATTCATTGCTAGGGACAGATAGTTGGTCTTTTTCGACGATGTAAATCTTTGCCAATAACGTGGTTTTCCTGTTCGCTGGGAGAGCAGACTTTTCCTCCAAGGCATTCGTGCCCATACCCTCATATAATTATCAAGATTCTTAGGGCCAGATCGGAAGGTGTCAGTTTTTCGGGACCCGGTCTCTATCGGCTGATCTCGATATACTAGCTCGGTTGAGATTCCTGCGTTACTCGTACTGTGGCCACTGGGCTGCTGGTAATGACGTCAATGACCTCAATCCGCTCAGGTTGAATGAATTGGAGTATCCAGAAAGAACTCCCGGTCGTCCATTGACAACTACTATTGCCATTTCTTTATAAGTCGGGGGGATGCACTGGCAACCAATTGATCCTGGTTGAAATGTTCCATTCGCTACAATCAACCAAGCAGCACTCGTACTCGTATAACTGCTGGGGTCGTCATCTGGACGGACTAAACGCATGGCCGTCGACGCCTTAGTCTCGATATAACCAATTTCACTGACATTATGCACTGCAAGCGTACCCCCATGGCCGAAGAAATACGGCACTGCAAAGGTAAGAGCCTGAGAAGCGGTATGAGCTACAGTACCAGTCGGTGGTGCTGGGGTAAAGCGGGGAGGCGGAGGTTGCTTTTGAGTAGGAAAAGTCAGAGGAGTTCCTGACTTATGCGACACGTCTGCGTTGGCAGTACTGTGAAGAATAGCACCAGAACTCAGGACTGCTGCAGCACCCAAAATTTCTACTAAGAGCCTCAGCGGATAGGTAGCAGGCCTGGTGACCAGCAGGTTCTCCAGTCTATAAGCTTTGCCACGAGAAGTAGTGCGACTGCTAAAGCGAACTGTGCTAGTCGATGAACGATCAATCTGTCGGTGTTTCTCCTCAACTGACCATAGTTCGAAAGCCAGGAGTTCGTCCTCTCCACTGGCCAGCGAAGCCCCATGGGCTGATTCGTCGTTATCTGGTTCGAGTTTCGCTAGCGCTTCTTTGCTATCACAGCATCAGCCATAGAACGTTCGGCTAAACGCTTTTGAGTGGCACCTGAGTCATAACCACGGTCAAGCCAGATGGTCTCGATTTCATGAAGAAGTCCTCTGCCAGCTGCGTCATCTAAGGTGGGTGCAAGAAGTACAGAATCGTTGCGGTTCGCCCCGTCTATGGCCCAGCCAATCGGGATGCCGGCTCGATCAGTAAGTATTGACCACTTCCATCCCAGCTTAGCTCTATCGGTTGGATTCTTACCCGTTCCCTCACCCCCACAAGGACTTTTGTGCAACGAGCCGTCTAATGCCACATCGCTAAGATCGAGTCCGATTATGCGGTCATAACTTTGTATTGCTTCGTTGGCTATTGCATCATAAACACCTGCTTCTATCCATTCGTCTCGTCGCGCTCGTACCGTGGTATCTGACACCTTATGACCACAGAGTCGTTCTGCATCCTCCCATGAACATCTCGTTGCCAGTCGGACGAGCATTACATCGAAACAGTCCCGATCTGACTTACGCTGCCTATGACAGCCAAGAGGATGAGCATCATTTCTGGTTGGCAAAAGAGCTTCGATACCAACCCAAATTACATTTGCAACTTCGGGGTCAAGTGCGCGCATAATGGTATGGCCTCCATTGGTTGTGTTGTTTTGTTCACACCTACATTTAAGTAGGAAAAATTACACGACCAGTAGGGGCCTTTTT
>JAJZLS010000061.1:8334-24234 GCA_021803345.1 Actinomycetes bacterium | reverse complement strand
TGGCACCTGAAGTATCTCAATTACTGCCAATTGAAAAGCGAAACTCGCCAAAATCGCTAACGCCGAACAAATGGTCACACCCCTGAGTCATAATTGACTAAGGAGCGTGACTTTTGTCGTTACGATAGGGTTAGTTTTGTCGCTAACCCAGAGAGCGGACGACGGGATTCGAACCCGCGACCCTCACCTTGGCAAGGTGATGCTCTACCAACTGAGCCACGTCCGCAATAATGAGCACCAGTTTAGCGCTAGGATTACCACCTAACGCCACAACTTTTGGCAAATTACAATATTGACATCATTTACGTCTAGCTAAGGTCGCAGTCATTATTTCAAATCTCTGCTAATTTCTTCCCCACTATCGAAATCTTTGATCTCATATTCCCGTATGTCCAAAACCTCCGACGCCCCTATCTGTATTAGATAGTTCGCTTACAGATTCAAATGTAATAATTGGAAGTTCAACCACAACGAGTTGAGCTATTCGATCTCCAACCTGAATATTAAACTCATTGCCAGAATCCGAGTTGTAAAGTATTACCTTTATTTCTCCCCTGTAGCCTGAATCGATCAGTCCGGGCGCATTAAGGCAGGTAATGCCGTGATCGATCGCCAAGCCTGATCGTGGCAAAACAAAACCACCGTAGCCCGTTGGAATTGCCACACTGACGCCGGTTCCGACCAGCACCCGACCTAACGGCGGTATTGACACATCAATAGCACTTCTCAAATCGCACGCACCGTCTCCCTGCTTTGCATACTCAGGGGTCCGACCCGAATCGTTTAATAATCTTATTTTCACGCTAATTGAAGGCTCAGTCACTAGCGAGATTACCTATCTCCGAATCTACGTGCCGATTGAGCCAGGGCACGAAAAACTGACGCCGACTCTTCTTTGTGGTAATGAGAGTAGCTACCTTTATTCTTTGTAATTGTTGCGATGCGATCCTGCAATCCCCAGATTGTGCACAAGAACACGGCTTCGCCTACAACTTTCCAACTCATTTTAGAACTTCCAGCTTTCCGATCCCGAAAGATGATCGGCGACTCGGTTACGGTGCCTCCACAAGACAGCACCCTATGTACCATCTCGATTTGAAATGCATATCCGTCAGCTGAAACGGTATCGATATCTATTTTTCGCAAAATTCGGGAGCTGTAGACCCGGAAACCACTAGTCGCATCTTTAACCTTTATACCTAAGGCCAGAGCGGCATAAAGATTTCCAGCCCTTGATAGAAGAAGTCTGTAGGTCTTGAGTCCCGGAGAGGAACCTCCTAATACATAGCGTGAACCAATACAAAGATCGGCTCCGCCCTCCTCAACTGCAGCAATTAAGGCAGGAAGAGATTCTGGTTCATGAGACAAATCAGCATCCATCTCAATCAAACTGGTGGCACCATTCTCTAACCCAATAGAAAATCCAAGCCGATACGCAGAACCCAATCCCAGCTTCGCATCACGACGAATCAGTTCAATATTTGAATAAATGGTACTCAACTCTAGAACCACATCAGCAGTCCCGTCAGGTGAACCATCATCGATAACCAAAATATCTATGTCAGGCAGCTGACTCTTAATTCTGGTTAGCACTTCCCGAATATTTTCAGCCTCGTTATAAGTCGGGATTACAATAAACGGCCGACTATTTAATGTCAATGAAGGACTCCTATCTAAAAATCCCCCTCAATATATACAAATCTAGGCTGCACTTCCCCTAGCATTACCTAAATGTTGGTGTGGATTGACTTAGAAATGACTGGGCTTGACCCTAAAATACATTCCATTGTCGAAATTGCAACATTAATTACCGACGATAATCTACAAATTATAGAGGAAGGACCAGACTTAGTAGTTTCGGCTCCTCCCGAGCAACTTTCCAAAATGGATGACTATGTCATGAGAATGCATACTAAAAGTGGCCTCTTGCAGGAAATTGAATCATCCACAATCTCCTTGGAAGAGGCAGGTCACGATACTTTAACTTTTATAAAAAAACACATTAGTACTGCCAAAACAGTTCCACTCTGTGGAAATTCAATCGGTACTGACCGTCGCTTCCTAGCCGAATATCTGCCTGAAATCGAAAATTATCTTCACTATCGTTCGGTCGATGTATCCTCCATCAAAGAACTTGGTAAAAGGTGGTATCCAGAACTAATCAAAGCCGCGCCCCCAAAATCAAGAGGTCATCGAGCAATGGATGACATTAAGGAAAGTCTTGAAGAACTTAAATACTACCGTGAGGCCATCTTTATAAAACCGTGATGAAGTCTGCTAACTGAGACTATGCACAATCTCAGCCAATTTTGAAAATGAGGCAAATCTATCTGTTCCGACAGGTGTCACATTTAAGATCGTCACACCCGACTGCTTATAGGCAGCAAGTCTATCCTTGATATAACTGACATCTCCGATCAGAGAGGTGAGCTCAAGCAGTTCAGCCGGCACCATGGACATTGCTCCATCTTTATCACCGTCCAAATAAAGTGTCTGGATAGCCTCAGCTTCCTTACCATATCCGTACTTCACCGCTAAATCAAAATAAAAATTTCTGCCCCTCGCACCCATTCCACCAATATAAAGGGCCAATTCGCCTCTTCCGAGATCACGCAAACCCTCAAGGTTTTCTCCAATAGCCAACATGCCCCCCGCTACAACCTCAGGAGAACCCAGGTTTGAGTCACGACTACTAAGTCCAGCTTTAACCGCGCCACCCCACACCTGCTCCGACTTTTCTGGTATAAAGAAAATTGGGAGCCATCCATCGGCTACTGAAAATGTCATTTCAACATTCTTAGCCCCAAGCGCAGCTACAAATATTGGAATCTCAGCTCTCAAAGGCTTATTTATCAGCTTAAGTGGCTTTCCCAGACCAGTACCTTTATCACGAGGAAGCGGAATTTTGTATATACCATCATGAACGAGAGTCTCTCGAGACCAAACCTTGCGACAAATCTCGATGATTTCCTTAGTCCTAGCAATGGGCCTATCATATTCCACCCCATGCCATCCCTCGACAACTTGAGGTCCGGAAGCGCCCAACCCTAAGATTGCTCTCCCTTGTGAGAGTTGATCCAATCCAGCAATTGTCTGCGCTATCAGAGCAGGGGTTCGAGAATAGATTGGAATTATTCCACTAGCTATTTCAATCTTCTCGGTAACTGAAGCGATGTAGCCCATCAATGTAGCCGAATCAAATCCATACGCTTCGGGAACCCACACGATATCGAGACCACGCTTTTCATACTCTCTAAGCTCCCGAATCGACTCGGTGATACTCCCGGCATAATTCAACTGCAAACTTATACGCATTCATACCTCCGGAAGTTAGATCATCACTCAGCAGTCATAGACTAGCTCAGCATCCTCGACAGCCAGATCTTTAGCCGAAAAGGTACTTCCCGATCTCTGGGCTCATTGGGTTTCAACTCCAGTAAAGCCAGCTTCGGAATCTCTAAACGCAGTCTTACGAAGTGGAACCTCCGGGATGAAAAGAGCTATCACAAATCCTAGGATCGCTACTGGTACTGCAAAAAGAAACACCACGTGGAGCGAGTGAGCAAAAGCTTCGATGAAACCGTGTTTAATCAGATTAGGAAGTTTATCAAGAGCTGCCGGGCTGAGCGTGACGTTCGTACCATGGATTACCGACAAGGCACTCTTTGGTAGATATTTAGGAAGATTCAGGGCTAGGCGCGAATTAAATATAGCCCCAAAAATAGCCACCCCAAACGATCCGCCTATAGACCTAAAGAAAGTTGCTGCTGAAGTGGCTGTACCTAAGTAGGAATACGGCACCGCATTTTGCACCGCAATCACCAACACCTGCATTACACCACCAAGCCCAAGGCCCAGCACCAGCATAAAGAGCGAAGCCTGAATGATCGAGCTAGAAGCAGTCAGCAGAGATAGCAAATATAGTCCTATCACCATGACAAACGTTCCCACAACCGGGAACACTTTGTAACGACCAGTCTTCGATATCAGCTGACCGCTAAGAACTGAAGTCCCGACCAAACCTATCATCAAAGGAATCAGTTCAAGCCCAGAAGCAGTAGCGGACGCACCATATACCGTTTGCAAAAATGTAGGTATATAGATGATCGCCCCGAACATCGCAAATCCGATAATGAATCCCAACACAGAGGTTAGGGCGAAGACTCGATTCTTAAACAAATGAAGCGGCAAAAGGGGTTCGCTTGCCCTTCGTTCAACGATTACGAAAGCTGCCAACAGAACCACCCCAACGATAGAACTCACTATTATCTGAGGAGACAACCATGCATATGTCGTACCACCCCAGGTGGTCACCAAAATTAATGCAGTTACCGCTACACCCATAAGCGACGTTCCAAGATAATCAATCTTGTGCGACTTTGTCGATCGAGGCAAATGGAGAATCGTCGCAATTGCAACTAACGCCAAAATGCCAATGGGGAGATTTATATAAAAAACCCACCTCCATGTAAAAGTATCGGTAAAAAACCCACCTAAGAGTGGTCCGGCAACCGAAGCCAATCCGAATACGGCTCCAAAATATCCCTGGTATTTACCCCGCTCTCGGGGTGATACAACGTCACCAATTATCGACTGGGCACCAACGATGAGCCCTCCACCACCAATTCCCTGCAGGGCCCGAAATGCAATCAGCTGGGTCATACTTTGCGACTGACCCGACAGAGCCGATCCAATCAAAAATATTACAATCGACACCTGGAAAAGTTTTTTTCTACCATAGAGATCACCTAGTTTTCCCCACAGGGGCGTAGAAATGGTGGAAGTTATCAGATAAGCCGTCACAACCCAGGAAAGGTGATTTAGGCCACCCAAATCTCCAGCAATGGTTGGCAAAGCAGTTGCCACTATCGTTTGGTCCAATGCTGCCAAAAGCATGGCGAGCATCAGTGCTCCAATTATAAGTAAAAGGCTTGATTTATGTTCTGGCTTAGCTGTCTCTGGCTCTGCTTTACTCCCTGAAATTGTGGGATCATTTGAAACCATACCGCTGCCTTTCATCTACCTAGACTCACCCGAGTAACAGTTGCGCATTTGATAGGGTATTATCTCGTTATGAGACATTATTATCTCACAACAGAATATCCGGAACGTAGTTAACACCAGTCGGCTACGTAAATGAATCTATAAGAACTAAATTTTGGAGAAATCTTCGGTGCTTACTCAGGTAGAAGAAAGCCTACTGAAAAAGACTAGTAAAACTGCAATTCTGAAAGCTGTTGCTGCTGTCATAACCGACGACGGGCTTAGCTTGTCAATGGGAGAACTGGCAGAGAAAGCAGGTGTAGGCAGGGCAACATTGTATCGATACTTCCCCAATCGAAATCAACTTCTCGAAAGTATCCGTGATATGGCCTTGGAAGAAATTTCAGACGTCATTACCAAAACGGCCGCGAGCAATCTAAAAACAAGGGAGGCTTTAGCTCAAATCTCCCGCTCAATTCTCAATAAAGCTGAGCTAGGAGTTCTGTTTATTCGCGAAAAAGTCGTAATGGATCAGCCGCTGATCGAGCGTCTCCTCTTGTCCCCTATAGATCAACTATTTATTGAAGCTCAGAACGACAAAGTGATCACGTCGTCAGTGAAACCTCGGACCCTAACCACATATTTCCTTGGATTACTTAGGACTGGGTCGCTACTGGTAGTGCAAGAAGATTCGTCTCCAGAAGAAGCAGCAGCTGATATTATAAATCTTATCTTTCACGGACTTGGTCAGCCCGGGTCGTAATACTGGTCAAGATGCTGAATATGCGACTAAGACAACGATAATGAATTCACCGACGACATGATGCGGTTATTTTTACTGCTATAACTTACTGAATCGATATTTTCCCTTGTGGAAGCGCAACAATCTAGCCGTTATTCGACAATCTGAATTTTACGATTCAGAATCTTCGCATGGCCACAAGCTATCTGCGGAACCTCCGAAAACGAGGCTCCGCAGATAAAACATTTTATGAATGCTAGAGGCTTTGCTAATCCGCTTTTCGCTCTCTTTTACTTGTTAGGCTGAGGAGTTAATCTAAGGTACGGCTTCAACTTCTTGAACCCTTTTGGAAACCGCTTTTCTGCCTCTTCGTCGCTCACTGCAGTGGTAATAATAACATCATCACCATCTTTCCAGTTGACCGGTGTAGCAACCGAATAGTTATCAGTAAGCTGAAGCGAATCTAGCACTCTTAGAATCTCGTGGAAATTTCGACCAGTAGATGCTGGATAGGTGATAGTAAGACGCAACTTCTTCGAGGGGTCAATTATAAAAACTGAACGAACCGTAAGGGTCCCTGAAGCATTCGGATGGATCATTCCGTACAGGGTGGAAACTTTCCTATCGGGATCTCCGATCATTGGGAAATTCACAGCCTGACCCTGCGTCTCTGCAATGTCCTTTTCCCAATCTAAGTGCTTTTCGACTGGGTCAACCGAAAGACCAATCACCTTAGCATTCCGCTTCAGAAACTGCTCTTTAAGCTTGGCAACCTCTCCAAGCTCCGTAGTGCAGACCGGCGTGAAATCAGCTGGATGAGAAAAAAGCACTCCCCAACTATCACCCAGCCATTCGTGAAAATGGATCTCGCCCTCAGTAGTTGGAGCGGTAAAGTCTGGGACAATGTCGCCTAATTGCAATGCCATAAGATACTCCTACTTAGATTTTGACCAAACAGTAATCAATTCAACATTAGTCAAGAGATCATCAAAACCCGACCAACTTTGTCAACTTTTACACCGGCCACCCAAATAGTGGCTGCTGGTGCAGACTGTTTTCAACTACTTAGGAGCTATCAAATCAGCTTAGAAATTCACCTAAACGGGGTTTGGGGTGAGAAGCCCCTGGATGCATCAATGGGGTAGACAGAGCCCGACCACTCGTCTTGAAGGGCGACCTGTTAGCAACCTGAATAAGGTTCCAGGACACACCCCTGTGATTTGACTGCCGCAAGTATCGATTCTCTTTGCCGAGAAATTTAAGCGTCTGAAAATCTATTCCGTTCCCAAGGAAGGGCGATTTCGGAAAGCTCGGTCTGGTCACTCGTGGATTATCCACGTATCATGATTTCACTTCGTTGCTGCTCGAACGTCTAGGTGGTATTTAGGCGGCTTCAATAAAGAATCCTACGACTTATAGAAATCTTTCTCGCTCGTAAACATCAACAGACATCGTTAATGAGCAAGTCCTTAAATAAAATAGGCGCTGAATTGAGATACTCATAAATGCTGCCACATTCAACCCGTCAGATATACACTGGAAAAGTATCGTCCATACCTTCCCACAGGTGGCAAGTTTGAGCGAGAAGGCATGGCAGGTTTCAGAACGGGCACACAGCAAATTTCGCACGAATACGCACGGAGGTGTCGGAGATGGCCGTGAGCACCACAGGCTCCGTCAGGATCGCGATCGTGGGAGGAGGCATCGGAGGTCTGGCTACAGCGGCATTTCTGTGGCGAGCCGGGCTCACCAGCACTGTATACGAACAAGCGCCAGCACTGGGCGAAGTGGGCGCCGGACTCGTCGTAGCACCGAATGCGGCCCGGGCGCTCCGCAAGCTGGGTGTCATGGATCTGCTGTGCGAGCGCGCCGTCCAGCTCGACACCGGATGGGAATTCCGCCGATGGGAGGACGGCTCGGTCCTTTCTTCGGAGAACCTTTCAGCCAACTGCAAACGGCTCTACGGTGAGCAGACCTATACGGTGCATCGGGCGGATCTACTCCGTGCGATCGCGTCGTCTGTGCCATTGCAGGCAATCAGGATCGGTCATAATTGCGTTGGCCTAGATCAGCGGCACGGTGTGCTGCAGCTTACCTTCACCAATGGTCAGCAGGCCGAGACAGACATTGTGGTTGGTGCAGACGGAATCCATTCAGTGGTACGGAGCGCTCTCTTCGGTACCGCTCCAGTGACCTACTCGGGGATGTGCGCGTTCCGGTCCCTGGTACCAGCGGATGAGGCGCCGGAGTTTGCGCGCCGCCCAGCGCAGACGCTCTGGCTCGGTCCGGGTCATCACCTCGTGCACTACCCAATTTCAGCCAGGGAACAGGTAAACCTCGTTGCTTTCGCTCCCGCTGGCGACTATACGGTTGAATCATGGACTGCCACCGCCACGGTTGAGGAGTTTCTGGCGGAATTCTGCGAATGGGATCCACGTTTGACTGCCCTGATCCGCGCCTCGGGTACGCCGGGTCGCTGGGCACTCCTCGACCGAGCTCCCCTGACGCGGTGGTCAGAAGGCAGGGCCACGCTGCTCGGTGACGCTGCTCACCCCATGTTTCCTTTCTTTGCCCAGGGCGCAGCTCAGGCGATCGAGGACGCTGCCGTGTTGGCACGCTGCCTTGTCGACGGCATAGACGATCCCGCTGAAGCGCTTCGTCGCTACGAGCGCATCAGAATTGACCGAACCACCCGGATTCAGACGGTCAGCCACGACCGCGCGCGGCTTAACCATCTACCGGACGGGCCAGAGCAGCGTCAGCGGGATGCAGCCTTCGTTCAGAACGATCCGCTTATAGCAAACGGCTGGATCTACGGGTACGACTCGGATGTGGCATTAGAGGAAGCTCCTAGTGTGTAGCTATGATAGACCCAAGTCCGTAGAAAGCTGACCTGGACCTGGCTTCTTTACATTTACTAATGGACTGAAGCAATGGACTGATATCGAGCTAGGTCAGCAAGGCAGTCGCCCAGACATCGCGCTGTCGCCAAAGCCGATCGAAAACTCAACCATTAATGGCGAATAAGGATTCTGCTATTCAAGCCGAAAAGAGAAACCAGGCCGACAGATCAATTACAAGGCACGAGGCCAGTCACACGATTTGGGTCAGATCTAGTCCACTCCGGGAACATTAGACATTACCATTATGACAGTCACAGCGCGCTGATATGTCTGCCCTATGGCCGAGCTAAAAGTCAGCTACACCTATCGTCTGAGGCCTTCCCGCACATCAGAACGCAAGCTGCGTACCTATACTTGTTCTGCCTGTGGGCGCGTAAAACCCCTAGAAAGGACTTTGCTGCCGTGATGGTAGCCAGGGCTGGTTTCAAACCTGCTGGTGTTTATCGCGTAAGACTTGCTTCTCCAACAGGAACCAAGCAGGGTGAGTCAGGAATCCACCTGGACTTATCCGTGGGAATGATTCACTGGCCTCAGGACTCTTCTAGTGCATTAGCCTTTATTTTGTGATACAACTGAGTTCTATAACTATAAAGACAATGGACTGATGGATACGATAAACCATCATATCAGCGCTCATTCCGGACTCCGGAAATCACAACAGAGCGCTACCTTGAAAGTTCTGATCCTGTTCTCGGCTTTCATTGTGGTAGTTGTAGGATTTGGATTTTACTCGCACTCCCTAGTTCTGCTTGCAAGCGCTGTTCATCTTGCTGCAGATGCAGCTAGCTTATTGATTGCATATCTGGCAGCACTTCTAGCCGCAAAACCAACGTCAGATAAGCATTCGTTCGGGCTTGTTAGAGCAGAGGTTCTGGGCGCCTTAACTAACGGAGTAATTCTAGTTTCTACATCATTGTGGATACTTGTCAGTGCAGTAAAAGATTTCGGGTCCCCACCTCAGGTCCACCCAACCCCGGTAATAATTCTCGGAATCAGTGGGCTGATTGTCAGTACTGCTTCACTGTTGGTACTCCATCGCAATGCCGGGGAAAGCTTAAATATGAGAGCCGGGGTTCTTCACATGGCTGGGGACTCTGCTGGCTGGATAATCACAGTTTTATCCGGAATAGCAATTATGGAGTTTCATGTACAACAAGCAGACACTATAGGCGCGATCCTGATCGCGCTACTGGTCCTCGTTTCCTCATGGCAGCTGATATCAGGAACAATATCGGTATTGCTTGAAGCTACCCCACGTAAAATCAGCCCCACGGAGATCATCGCTATATTACAAAACGAACCTGATATATTAGATGTCCATCATCTTCATCTGTGGAATCTTGCATCAGACTCAACCGCTTTGTCAGCGCACGTCTTAATGGAAGACGGAGCGACACTTCATAAGTCGCAGCTCAAAGTAGAGTCAATCAAATTATTACTAAAAGATAAATTCGGGATAGATCACGTGACCATAGAAATTGAATGCCACAAATGTGGCGATGAGCAACATAGTTCTGACAGCTAAGTGAGCAGCCTGGAACTCACGAAAACACTGCTTTACCCAGGTAAACTCGAGCGGCGACAAGACCCAATGATCCCAAGGCTATAGCTAACCCGCCGACCTGAAACTCAATCGTCGAACCAGCTGCCACCTTGACACCAACTGCTATCCAAAAAATCGGGAAAAGAATCTCAGCTCCGACTTTATGGCGCAAAAGCTGTGCAAGTTTGCTTTTTTCCATCTCAGTGATGCGATCCGAGATCTCCCTATTTATTTTGGTGAGGCAACCGCCACCGGCCGCATCGCAACCGGGTTGAGAACACTGCCCTACCTGAGCGTTGGTACAACCATCTGCGCCCGACCAGGTATCGACACCGCGACGGAAATACCAAATAGCCAAAACTCCAACCAACGCCACGGCTACAATAGCTGCAACAAACGACACATAATAAGTACCGGGGAAAACGTCAACTGTAACAACTTCAATTAATCCAAAACCCCAAAGTAGACAAGCCCCAATAGCCAATCCCTTAACTCTTGAATAAACTAACGGAAACTTGGATAAGCTAGACGACCGAATTGAGATTTTGGTGCCCGATACTTGGAATTCTTCCACGGCTCAATCCTAATCGAGAACAGTGCAATAGCCAATTCCTTAAACAAAGATTGGACACAATCAAATAAATCTAGAATATTTTCACCTGGTTGACGAATCAATCAGTCTAAGAAGATCGTCACCGGCCGATTTGAATTCATCGATGTTGGCGTACTTGTCCCAAATCTCGTTCCCTCCGCTACGCCAGGTAACGCTTGGCATCTGAAGTAGGATTGGATCCACCCTGTCTTTGAACCGCTCAACTGTAGAGATCACTGAACTAACCAAGGTATCTGAAAGATAATGAGGTTGAAGACCGAGATCTAACAATGCCGTGTGTTTGGCATTGTAATAATGCTCTTCTGCCTCAACTCTAGGATTAGCAACATGCGATATTTCAGTTTGCAGACCCATTCTCTTCCGAGTAGAGGCCACCAGCGCGGCCAAATCGTTTATGCTGAACTGCTCAGTAAACTGATTGAAAACTCTACATTCACCTATTTCAGGGGGGTTATCGAGAGTCAGTGTTATGCATGCCATGGTGTCCCTAATGTCTAGGTAGCCTCGCGTCTGGCCTCCCTTTCCATAGACAGTCAACGGTTGACCTACCGCCGCTTGAACACAGAATCTATTTAACGCCGTCCCCCAGATTGAATCAAAATCGAACCTGGTCATAAGGTCTGGATGAAGAGCAGTGTCCTCGGTATGTACCCCGTATACCACACCCTGGTTTAAATCGGTTGCCCGGGTACCCCATACGCGGGATGCAAAATGTATGTTTTGCGAATCTGCCACCTTTGAAAGATGGTAAAAACTATGCGGAACCTTTGGAAATGGAAGGGTATCACTTCTCCCATTATGTTCAATGGTTATATACCCCTCTTCTATATCAATGTTGGGGGCGCCATACTCTCCCATGGAACCAAGCTTGATCAAATGACATTCAGGAACAATCGAGTGAATTGCAAACAAGAGATTTAGATTGCCAACGATATTATTTACTTGCGTCCTGACTGCATGATCGCGGGAGATCATTGAAAACGGAGCGCTCCTCTGTTCGCCGAGATGAATCACGGCATCTGGCAAAAACTCGGACATTAGAGCATCAAGAGATCCAGCATCACAAAGGTCGAGCTTCCGCCATACAATTTCCCTGCCGGTTAGCTCCTTCCATCGGGAGACCCTAGTTTCCATCGAAGCGATGGGGATCAAGCTATAGGTGCCGCCCTCTAAATCCCAGCTTCGTCGTGCCAAATTATCTACCGCAACGACCTGATGGCCTAGTCTGGATAGATGCATTGCCATAGGCCACCCAATGTAGCCATCTGCACCAAATACGATAACTTTCTTTGATTCGGACACTACGACAACCTTCCCAGTCCCTGACCGCGTCGGACCACTTACTTGATGCTCACTCTTACTTTTAGAACTGCCCTTATTCTAGCTCTCGGGCGTTGCCACTCTTACTCAACCCTTATCATTCACAACTACTTCACAGCTTGCGCAAAGCTTTCTAGCAGCAATAACTCCCGTGTGATGACTCGAGGACGCTCAGAAGCACCCAATGATCCCCTAATTGTGACATGGAACACATATCGAGAAAATGACGGGAAACCTACATCCAGGACATACCACTACCTCGAACAGAAACTAGACAATCTAAACAAGAAAGTTCATCATGATCCCGAAAAATATCCCCGTTAGAGAATGTGAAATTCTTGACTTCGAATCGAAAGTCAAAAGCCGAATAGTTCATAATCGCTTGCTAATTTCAGATGAACCCGTCTCCAGTAATGAACTCAAGATCCGTCTTTTCAGTCAGCTCGAAACCGACTACCGCTCGTTTAAAAACTTCAAGAGGATGCTCAACACGCTCACCACTGCAGGAATAATTTTAATTGGCACCATCGCTGGACTTTCATATTTCTCACTAGCAACAGCGTCTATTAGCACCTCACAAGGATCCCCTGCTATATCTGCTTCTGGATCACCTACGACAATCTCAATTACTAAACAAACTAGCGTTAGACAGCAGGTCATCAACTCGTTACAATCTATGCAATCCAGCAATCAACCAAACATGCGCCTGCTTACCTCCAATTCAACAGTGAATAAACCATCTAACAGCAAAATCGCATCACGAGAATCATTCAAAACCTTCAAGCCCGCATTCGAATTACCAAGATACCTGGGGTCAATGCCAGCAACCAGTTGCTAACACCGAACGGAAACTCAAACTCCTAAATCAGCTTGAACGTCCGGCAGTTCCACACGCATGCTTTACTGGTCGTGAAAATACCGACATGGAGAGTCCTCGAAGTACTGGGCACTTCGCTTCCAGCATTTTTTAATGTGACGCTCTCATAATCAGTAAGAAGCATCACAGAGCTCTCTCGACCCAGAACTTACTCAGCGCCAAACGGGTGAGTAACTCTAAATGCGAAGCAGACTAATTAGTCAAGTGATCCGATGAAATATTATCCAGATTATCCAGACAGATATCTCCGAGACGCTCCCCTGTCGACTCCCAGAAAGGAGGATATGTAACCATAACATCAAATCTCGTAACCGCTCCATAGATAAGCATCACCAACGATCCAAAGAAAGGTGCTTGTCACATCCAATTGATACCTACCAGAGGAAAGGGTATGCATACTACGCAAAGTAGCAAATTTGCTACAATTAGCACTTGCTGTGCAATATCACGTTGCGTGAACTATGGAAACCTTTTAGGATATCTCCAACACCACTTGAAGACATAACACTCTATATCCACCTGGCACCAGAATAAATTATCGCCTTCCCCAGCCGGTAGCTAATTGTAAAAGGTTGGTTAGTCCCTGGATAATCCAACAACGCATCCTTCAATCAGTTTTCAAATTCAATTCGTGCCCAATGGAATTAGTTGCATGAAACAGTATGTTCTAAACCGCTAATAATGTAAGACAGCATCAATCTAGCAGTTGGAGCAATATAGCTTTGACCTGAAACAGCTCGACTATTGCTAGTCAATTTCTATCCATTTTGAAAGATTTATTAACCGTGCAGCAACATGAATCTCGTTTGGCTAAATGTATCGATTTCGTAAATCAGTTCACAAGTTCGCTCCATCTTTACCTATACATTTGGGTTCGCCAAGTCACCAGAAATCTCACGCATTCGCTTTACGGTTAGGGTTCTCAGCCGTACGACCAGTATGGCAGTGAATGAATCAAGGACCCAAACTGCCTCTCGGCTGACTCATTTAGTGATGCCACTTTCACTTTATGTGCTACAAAATATGGCGATTCTGCACCAATTCCCGTTAATACGAAGTTGAAATTCCCACTGATGCCTTCTCACGGTCAAATTCTGGCCATTTTCATGCTATATCCATGACTTTTACAGGTAAAACATCGTTTTTGTGGTAGTGTATTACCCGTTGGTAGTTCATTGCAACCGAACCCGCAAATCTAGGGGAAACCCTAGGACGCAAAGCTTCGAGCCTACTGGGTTTTAACCCTATGGTAGTCGAGCCGCCGAAAGCAATGATCTGGGATTAATCCCTTGTTATTATTTGCGGACTCGACTACAGGTGCAACTGGACTATGACACTTCTAAGACCTGAAAAAGAAGAGATTCTTTGGCACCAGGTTTCCAAAGATGGTAAGGTCCTGGCGCCTCGTAGATCATACCGGCGTAGGTTTAGCTTGATTGCTATAGCCGCTATCTCGGTACTGGTAATTGTCCTATTTTCTTCATACTTGCGTAGCACGAGTCCCAGCTTTGGGACCGGTTTGCCAGGATCTGGCTCAAGTAAAAATCCAACCGCGCCTACCTTTGTCTACCCGATCTCAACAGGTGCCGCGGTCCCCTACTCAAAACTGCCAGGGTTATCGGTCTTAAAGTATTCCGGAGCAACTGGTGTCAGCCCACAATGGGCTCCAGTACCTAATACTTCAGGCCAGATTACAAACGGTGGCGATATCGCAGTTGTCGATGCAACTTCAGTCACCAAACCGTTGCTGGTTAATGTCACTATTACGAATCTGACAAATTTAGAAAAAAGTTACTCCTCTTTTGCATTTCCAATCGATATTTACGAGTGGTGTCCAGCTAACACCACAACATCGGGGATTGGAACCCCTTGCGGCACGCAAGCAAACACTGGAAGTTCCGCCACCGGTGATACTGCAGGGAGCTGGGTTCCCTATGAAAATGGCACTTCCTATGGGATGGTTCCCAATCAACAACTCTTTATCACAAATACGACAGGAACCGTATCTCTCACTCTGCCAAGAGGCTTTTACTACGACTTCACTATGGATCCACACCAAGGAAGTTTTTACTGCATATCGACATCTAATCCAAATGATTTGAGCCCGAGTTTTTATATTTCGGCTAAGGAAAGCTAGGCCAAACACAATGGAAACCAAAAGAATTCTTTTAGTACCACATATAAATTCCCATGGAGATTGTGACGTAACTACCAATCAGCCTCCATTGTCAAACGTAACCCAAGAAATTGGATTGGACTTGTAAATGCCGCGTAAATTCACTATGCAGAGACAGAGAGATCCTGGCCTACGACAGCCTCGCTGGAAAGTTGCATCGCGCATAATCGCTCTCTTTGCTATCCTGCTAGGCATATTTGCCACCTTCCCAAAAACTTCAAACGTTTCAGATACCAGTTCACTGAGCTGGACTCAGCATGACACTGGTCCCAATGGCAGGTTCACATCGGTATCGTGTGTATCGGCAAATTTCTGTTTAGCGGTAGACGATCAAGGGAATTATGCCCTCTGGAATGGCAAAACTTGGGCACAGCATCATATAGTCCCGTCAAACGCATCCGATCCCGATCACGACGGGGACACCGACTCAAATGGCAATGGCAGTGTTGGTAAGCTCAATTCAGTTTCATGCGTCTCGCCGTCTTTTTGCGTAATAGCGGGCAATAACGGAAAGGTCATTACCTTTAACGGGTCAAGTTTTACCATCTCGCTGCTAGGCACTGCTGCTAAACCCAAGCCTAAACTAGCGCCTAAACCCACTACTGGTTCTGGCGGTACTACTGGTTCTGGCGGTACTACTGGTTCTGGCGGTACTACTGGTTCTGGCGGTACTACTGGTTCTGGCGGTACTACTGGTTCTGGCGGTACTACTGGTTCTGGCGGTACTACTGGTTCTGGCGGTA
>JAJZLS010000061.1:0-8324 GCA_021803345.1 Actinomycetes bacterium | reverse complement strand
ACTACTGGTTCTGGCGGTACTACTGGTTCTGGCGGTACTACTGGTTCTGGCGGTACTACTGGTTCTGGCGGTACTACTGGTTCTGGCGGTACTACTGGTTCTGGCGGTACTACTGGTTCTGGCGGTACTACTGGTTCTGGATTTCAGAATCAAACTAGCCAAACAGTTGGCGCGCCCTACGATAGTTCATATATTTCCAGTTCAACACCTCAAGCCAACACAAGCAACCCGCCTGCAAACCCTACAAGCAACCCGCCTGCAAACCCTACAAGCAACCCGCCTGCAAACCCTACAAGCAACCCGCCTGCAAACCCTACAAGCAACCCGCCTGCAAACCCTACAAGCAACCCGCCTGCAAACCCTACAAGCAACCCGAGCGATAAAGTCAAAACCACCAATAAAAGCGACAGCAAGGATCAATCCAGCAAATCCGCAAACGAAGCTAAGCAAGACAGAAAGTTTAATGATGCCGGGTCAATTGTTCAGGTTTCATGCTCAGCGTCGAATTCATGCATGGCACTAAACAGGCATGGACAGTACTTCCTATTCAATGGGACAACTTGGTCTTCTGGCAGATTGATCTCAAGCGCTGCCCACAATGGTGAGAGTGAGATTGCCTCTCTATCTTGTGTTTCAGGCGGATTCTGCATGGCAGTCGCTGCTAGTGGCAACTACTTCACTTTCAACGGCGTAAAATGGATTGGCCCAACTGCCCTCGATGGTAACAGCGATCCAAACGGTGGGCTATCCGGGGTTTCATGCACTTCCTCATCATTTTGTATGGCAGTTGACAGCACTAAACACTTTATGACCTGGGATGGGACCCACTGGAGAATACACCGAAACAAAATGTATAGCCAGGGATTCGGTATCCCTAACGCTGTCTCTTGCGTTTCCGAAACGTTTTGCGTCGCAGTCGACAATACTGGATTAGCGCTTGCATGGAGCGGCGGCAAAAACTGGGGCACTACCCAAATGCCAACTGATAGTCATGCCAATCTGACATCGGTATCGTGTGCAAATACAAGCTTTTGCGCAGCAGTCGATACTAATGGAGATGCCTTTAATGGAACTTCGGCTGGCTCAATTTCCAGTATTAATCCCACTACTGGACCAGCCTCAGGCGGCACTAAAGTAGTGATTTCAGGATCAGGATTTACTGGCGCAGAAAATGTATACTTTGGCCAGACATCGGCAACAACCTTTACCGTTAATAGCGATTCGCAGATAACCGCAACCGCGCCGCCAGGAACTGGTCAAGTTGCAGTCACAGTCACAACCAGTAGCGGAACCTCCCCAAGCACTCCAAAGGCCGACTTTACCTACGTTCCGAGCGTGACTTCAATATCGCCAACATCCGGACCAGTCGGACAATCAATAACAATCTATGGGGGTGAGTTCGGATCAACACCGATAGTTGAGGTGGGAACGACAAAAGTTACGCCGACGACTGTCAATTCCAAGGGAACATCAATGACTGCAATCGTTCCCTTGGGTTCTGGGACTGAACCTGTCTATGTTCTTATCAACGGGGTGCAAGCATTCGAAAAGCCGATCTTATACTTCACCTACACCCCAACCATTTCCGGATACACTCCAACCTCAGGACCTGCAACAGGTGGTACAACTGTGACCATAACCGGAGCTGGATTTAGCTCGGCCGTTCCAAAAGTATTATTCGGTTCAACTCCAGGTACGAATGTCTCGGTAGCTCAGAGCTCAAAGGGAGAAAACATTACCGTTACTTCACCAGCAGGAGTAGGTACAGTACTGGTCACACTGACCGAGCCCAATAGTTCGTCCCCAATAAGCGTTGGACAGTTTACCTATACTCCTGTGATAATCTCAGTTTCACCAACCTCAGGACCTGCAACCGGAGGTACGCCTGTCACCATAACCGGAGCTGGATTTAGTGCCAAGTCAACTGTATCTTTTGGTTCAACTCCAGGTACGAATGTCTCGGTAGTCCCTAGCAAGACAAGCCCGGGTGAACAAATAATTAACGTCACTTCACCAGGAGGACTAGGTACTGTACCGGTCACCGTCCAAAGCGGTTCGAAAACGATTAAGGCAGGAACGTTTACTTATACTCCTGTATTTATCTCAATTAGTCAAACTTCTGGCAATGCAACTGGGGGTACATCTCTCGTCATAACCGGAGCTGGATTTGAGAATGGAACTACTGTCACCTTCGGCGGCACCTCGGGTACTGACGTCTCAATTATCAACTCCGGACAAACAATTAATGTTACAACACCTCCGGGAACTGGTACCGTACCAATCAAAATCCAAAGCGGCTCGACAACTATCAGCGCTGGAACGTTTTCTTATATTCCAGTGGTAACTAAGGTTTCAACCAATCAGGGACTTGCAACCGGCGGTACAACTGTGACCATAACCGGAGCTGGATTTAGTTCTAACTCAACAGTATCTTTTGGTTCAACTCCAGGTACGAATGTCTCGGTAGGCACAAATGGTACTTCGATTACCGTAACTTCACCAGGAGGAGTGGGTACCGTACCGGTGACCGTGACCACTTCCGGAGGTACTTCTGCTGCCAGTTCCTCCACACAGTTCTCCTATATACCTGTGGTCACCTCAATAAGTCCCCCAGATGGCAGTGCCAACGGTGGTAATTCTGTGACCATAACCGGAGCTGGATTTAGTTCTAACTCAATCGTGACATTTGGTACCACTGAAATCTCAATTGGCAATAATCCCACTAGCACATCCATCACAGTGGTATCTCCAGAAGGAATTGGCCAAGTTCCAGTTACTGTAACTACCGGCAGTGAAACGTCCGCTGTCACTGCCAATTCGCAGTTTACCTATACCCCCGTAATTAACAGTATTTCGCCAACCCATGGACCCGCAAGTGGTGGAACCAAGGTCACGATATCTGGTAATGGCTTTTCAAGTGATTCTTCGGTATTTTTTGGAACAACACAAGGCTCAGATGTTAAGATTTCTAACGGAGGAACAACGATAACCGTTATGTCCCCTGGAGGTAGTGGCGTCGTCCAGGTGAGCGTCACGAACTCGGCAGGAACTTCTCCGTTAGTTAAAAGTAGTGACAGCTTTAGCTACATACCGGTTGTTTTGGGACTAAGTACTTCCAATGGACCGGCAGCAGGTGGAACGCAAGTAACAATCACCGGAGAAGGATTCACTGGGATCACTGGAGTTAGTTTTGGCACCACGAAAGCACCCTCATTCACGGTACAAAGTAATACAGTAATCGAAACAAAGACCCCTCCAGGAAGTGGAACTGTGGTGGTCACAGTACAAAGCCAGCAAGGGACGTCTCCAATCACAACCACCACCGCAGATGATTTTACTTATGCTCCGGTAGTAACCAAAATCTCGCCGACTTCCGGGCCTGAAGTTGGAGCACAGCCAGTAGTTATAACGGGTTCAGGATTCACCGGAGCAACATCGGTGAATTTCGGTTCGTACAGCACCACCAAGTTCACGGTAAATTCAGACAGCTCGATCACCGCCACATCCCCAACTGCGTCATCGCCCGGCACGGTCGATATCACAGTCACCACAGCACTGGGAGGCACCTCTGTAACGACAAGTGCCGATCAATATCAGTATCAGCCATCACCTGGTGCACCAAAACTCGGCGTCACCCTCACACCTGACACTTCAGGAGTAATTGCAGGCGCAAACATTGGATACAGCATCACAGCCTCGAACTCAGGGGGTTCAACAGCAAATTCGGCAACCCTAACTGACACCTTGCCGAGTGCTACTGGTGTGAACTGGTCGATCTCAAGTGGACCTTCAAATTGTTCTATTCAAAATGGAACCCTAACATGTGGTCCGCAAGCGCTAGCAAGCAGCGGCACCTATAGTGTCCACATAACATCACCAACAACCACTGCAACTTGCGGCTCCTCGTACGCTACCCTATCTGACAGTGCATCTTTGTCGGCGAGCAACGTGGGAAGTCCTTCTCAATCAAGCGCAACGATAAACGTTGTGTGTCTTAGTAAGGAAGTAAAAGGCCAAGTAGTTGATGGAAATGGCACTCCCATACCCAATGCATCAGTAAGTCTCTGTCCAATCAACCCGCTGATTCCTGGACAGTCGTGTTCAACTACGATAACTTATCAAGGGGGATACTACTCGATTGGAAATCTTCCATCAGGGACGTACGATGGGACTGTACTTACTCTTCAGGGAACTATCAATTTCGGACCGGTAACGGTTAGCGGCGGAATCATAACCCAAATTCCGAAAAGTCTAACTCAAGCACAAGGAATCATTATCCCGATGCCTTCCACGGTATTTATTAAATCCGGCGCGCTGCCTGAGGAAACTGCTGCAAATACCACAGGATCACTGCCTAACATACTTTCTACAGCCCAAACAACAGTTACCCAAAACAACGCATGCCCTGATTCCACCACTGCAACCTTTACGGTGTATGCAGCCGACCAAGATCCAACTTCACCCAACTTTGGTAAAATAGTTCCAGTTCCTTCTGCCACTAACCAGCCATTGGTTGAGACCCCAAAAGGATCAGGCGACTACACCGGGGTATTCCCAGCTTTGGGTCAATACAACGGGGCTGGCAAAATCGTTATGACTATTCCTTGTCCAAATGGACCCACTCAAACCATCCCATTTACTGTATATATCGACCCGTCTGGTACAGTTACAAATCAAAATTACAGTCCAATCTCTGGAGCTTCTGTTACGCTTCTAACCTCTCCGACCGGTATCGGCGGTCCGTATTTGCCTGTAAAGCAAGGCAGTGCGATAATGTCGCCGGCAAACAGGACAAACCCGCAGATTACCGACTCATCGGGAAGTTTCGGATGGGATGTAATTGCCGGATACTATGAGATCCAGGTTTCATACAATGGCTGCAGCTCGTCATCCCGTTACTTCAAGGTGCCGCCATCTCTGTCGAATGTTACAATTCCGCTTTCATGCGGATCTTCTTCATCATCCAGTCCAACTATAAATGGGGCACCGCTAGACGTTACAGCTTCAGCCGGCAACGCCAGTGCGGTAGTAAACTGGACTGCACCGCAAAGTAGCAATGGAATAACCGGATATCAGGTAATTCCATACATTGGGACTACACCCGAGCCTGCTCAGTCGTTTAATAGCACAGCTACCTCGGAAAATATTGTTGGGTTGACTAATGGCACTACTTACACATTCAAGGTGGCAGCAATTACAACTTCCGGAGTTGGCCCGCTGTCTAATATGTCGAATCCGGTAGTACCTTCGACAGTACCCAGTGCACCGACCAACGTTGTAGCTTCGCCCGGAAATACGACAGCCACCATCGTTTGGAATGCACCAGCAAATGACGGCGGTTCCCCGATTACTGCCTATATGATTACCCCTTACATTGGTAGCACTGCTCAAACGCCACAGATATTCAATACCAATGCCACTGCAGATTCAGTTACTGGACTGACCAATGGCACTACTTACACGTTCAAGGTGGCGGCAATCAACGCCGCTGGTACAGGGCCTAATTCAGCCTCATCGAACGCCGTCACTCCTCAGTCAAACCTGGGAGTGGCTCCACCAGCAGGCACTGGCCCCGGCAGCACTGGAGGCGGTTCAACTGCCACAGTTAATGCTTCCGGCGGAGGAACCGGCGGAGGAACCGCCGGCGGTAGTGGTGGTAGTGGTGGTAGTGGCGGGGGCAACGGTGCAATAATCGGCGCTAATGGGAAATTGATCTCACCCACCATTGGGAGCACGGCTTTAGCGACAAGTGTTACATTCAATATTAGCGATACTGCCAATGTGGTTGGGAATCTAACTAGCGGTAGCCTTTACACCTTCATCTGGTTTTTCGGTTGGCTATTAATATGCGTTATAAGTGGCAGATATTTCTTCTACAGAAGGCGCGATGGTCAAGAACCAGACAAATTAAGGCTGGTAAGACGATAATTATTGTAAGCCATGGCTTCCCCGTCAATCGAACCAGCCATTCAACACGGTTTATAATATCGAATGCTATTGAACAATCCGCCTCAATAGCCATTGCGGTCATGAATCCGATGAAACATTTTGATCACCGGTTGGAACTGTTCAAATGAGATCAAAGGTAACCAAAACCCGCCGAAAGCATAAACTAATCGACTTTATCTGGTTAGTCCTACCAGTGATAACACTACTTGCGGCAGCAAGTTATGTAGTGGGCGCCTTGGTTCTGCGAAGTAATCCACCAGCGTTGGCAATCCAGAGCCAGGCAATGTATCCAACTATTCCCCAGGGTGATCTCGCTATCATCAAATCAGTCAATACCGCTCAGTTGAAAACTGGTGACATCATTGCAATCAAACTAACACCTCCAGAGCAAGTGAAATATTCACTCCCAGGAGAAATCGTTCGCAGAATTGTAAAAATAAACCGCATCAACGGTGCCGAGATCTTCACAACTAAAGGCGATGGCAATCCAGCCAATGATCCATTTTCGGTTGCAAAATACGCAGTAGCAGGAGAAGTGATTACCAGTATTCCGGTCCTGGGCTATCCGATACTATTCTTTTCTTCCAGGCAGGGAATTATATTCCTGATCGCAACTGCAGTCATATTGTTCATCTACTACATCCTTGGATTCCTTGAAGACCGAAGGCATTATGCTCATGCAACCGCAGCGACACTTCAAAACGTCATGGAAATGGTAGGTTATGTGCACGATGCAGTACAGCAAAACCAATCCAAGGCATTAGAACAACTTACCTATACCCGTCCAGAATTGCAGACTACACTCGACCTGGCTAGACAAAACCTCTCACGAGAAGCCTTCACTTCAAATCCGCCTACTCAACCTTTGAGTCCAGAGCCGCCAACTCAGGCAAAAACTGCGCCACTCCCGGACATTAAAGATGACCTTCAAAGGCTGCTCCAACGAAGCATAGAGCTGAAACGAGCTGCTGAGTGGGCAGACACTGGAGAACTCGGTCCCGAGCACCTGCGCAACATTTTTTTACAGGCAGTCGAAACAATCGAAGCACTTTTGGATAAAGTCAAGGATTCAGAGCTAGCTCCACGTTTGAAGGTACCTTCAGAAAATGAAGACGCTAACTCTTTAAAAACAGAGGCAATAATCGATTTTGTACCACAAGACAACAACGCAAACTCTGATGCCGGTCCAAACCAGGCCCATTCTTCAAGTGACCACCCGGAAAACCAAGTTATTCCGATGCCACCCATAGAGGGTTCTATTGGAGTCGCAGATACGTCATTTTCAACCACAATCTCTTCATCGGACTTGTCAGATAAACCCTCTCCAGATCTTCAAGATCGGTTTGCAATAAATATAGCTCCGGTTGCCAACTCCGAATCTACCCTCGCTCAAAATGCCAATGGCTACGCTTTCTACTCCCCCACTGACGACAAACTACTTGCCGAAAATGAGTCAGTGGATATATTTTCAAATCAATACAGTATTTTCGAGTTAGAGGAAAATGATCCATTTGACGAAACTCAACAACCACCGCACCTTCAGATTGAAGAGCCATCAATCATAAGGACGCCCGGCAAACGCCACCATCGAAGAACGATCCGTCGAAGAGACTGAGCAGGTTTTAATAACCGACGCCATCAAAAGGCCATCGTCAATTAGTCCGGTCTCAATATGAGCAAGTTCTGTGAAGGTTCGATTATTTTGATAATCAGGTGCCTAGCAGAATGCTATCGGCGTTCTTCGTTCCAGTGGTACAGTCTCGATGATTTAATCGGCACTGTCATTAAAACACAAAAAGGGTGTCCAACTTGCGCTGAACACCCTTGAAATGTTGAATCTAATCCTATAATTGTCGGTTACGAACACCCGCTTGTCGTTCCACATGACGAACATACATAGCAGGATCCAGCTCTCTGCATTGAGTTCCCGCATTGGTAACAGTATGGGGCGTCCTTAGAAGCTGCAGATGAAATCAAATTCAATTCTCCGGACTGAACCAAATCAGAATTCTTCTGGTCTATGTGAACATAGTCAGTTGATCCATCGTCTCCACTAAAGAGCACCGGTTGGGTGCGTTCTTCAACGGTCTGAATACCAAGCTCAATCCGCTCCTCGGTCGATAGGTAATCGACTGCCAACCGGCGAAATATATAGTCAACCAGGGAAGAAGCAATTCTTAAATCTGGATCATCGGTCATACCTGCTGGCTCAAACCTCATATTGGTGTACTTCTTGACATAAGTAGATAAAGGTACACCATGTTGTAAGCCTAAGCTGACTGAAATCGAGAAAGCATCCATAATTCCAGCTAACGTGGATCCCTGCTTGGAGACCTTCATGAATACTTCACCAGGCCTGCCATCTTCATACTCGC
>JAJZLS010000004.1 GCA_021803345.1 Actinomycetes bacterium | reverse complement strand
GCTCTATTTCTGGACCCGTTTTTCCTCAACTGACCTGTTGACGCCTTGGCGGGAGAGACTCCTAGAAGGCATTACCAAAGAGCCAGACGCCACTTAAACCAAAATCACTACCCTCACACCAGGAGCGTCTCATGACACTGATCATTGACAACAAAGCTGTAGAACAGGTTCTAACCCCGAGTAACAGCTGACCGAATCGACTCAGATATCATCACCTACTTTGAAAACCAGGGAAGAATACAGCAAAAGAGAATCCCAGGGACCAAGGACCGCAAATTCTGCGGGCTGGTGTATCTGTGCAGTTCCAGAACCGGAGAACTTCTGGCTATCATTCATGACGGATTCCTTCAGAAATACCGTGTCGCTGGTACTGGAGCGGTTGGTGCCCAGTACCTTGCCCGCCAAAACGCCAAGGTTATAGCCCTGATAGGTACTGGCTGGCAAGCACAGGCAGCGGTGCACTGCTTTGCTGCACTGGGACGATTCGACAAGATAAAGGTTTACAGCCCGACTTCAGGCAAAAAGGAAGCTTTTGCCAAGGAGATGTCAGAACAAGCCGGTATTGAAATAATTCCACTACCTTCGGCACGAGAGGCAGCGAGTGGCGCAGATGTGGTTTACATGGCGACAAACTCCAAAGATCCGGTTGTGATGGGTGACTGGCTCGAACCTGGCCAATTTGTATCGAACGTGTCCGACGTGGAACTTGAATTGAGTGGCTGGGAGCGTTGTGACGTACTGACTATGAACCGTCACGGAAGAAGATGGATGCGTTACGCAATCGGAGGTGTCGAGGTTATACCCGAACATTCTCGAGACCAGTACACACGGCCAACTTCAATCGATTGGGACAAGCTCCCTCTTCTCGGCAACGTCATTGCCGGAAATCATCCTGGACGCACATCTGAAGAGCAGATTACCGGACTTGTGCTGCGCGGAGACTGAGTGCAGTTTGCCGCCGTGGGTCATTTGATCTATAACCGATGTCTCGAAAAAAAGCTCGGCACCGAAATCCCTTCAGAACTATTTCTTCAGGATGAAAGCTACATTCCTTGACCACTTTGGAGATGATCAAGTGAATAGCCATCTGCGACGTGAACAGATAAACAAACTAACAAACCAGACCAGTGAAATTTCAGTTCCACCACTCTCTGTGTTACCCAGCAAATTTCTAAGAAAAATTTAATTTGATCACCCTAGAACTTCGATGTATTGTAACTAATGGGAAAGTTAGCTATATGCCTTATCCAAAACCTTGGAGAAGAAGGTGGCTGGGCGCATTAAGACAGATTTAGCGGGCCGCAAGCTCGCAACAAGTTAGCTTCCCACCCGGAGTTCCGACCCGGTCTAATCCAGTTAATGCTGGGTCGGAACTCGAACAATTCTCTTCGGCGCCGTGATCTGTGATTATTAAATAATTACCACAACCAGATAGTTACGCGATATCGTTCTAGCCAATTAGGAGTTCTCTGTCAAGAACTCCACCAGCAACTTACCCAGCTGATCCGGTGCGGTAGTGGGTAAAAAGTGGCCGCCGTCCAAGACCTCGAAACGGGAACTTTCAATCTGTGAGGCCACCTCTTCGCTGCCTTTGGCTGGGCGAACCTGATCGTATCGACCTGCAACCACCATAGTTGGGCACTTGATCTTGGGAATTAAGTCTCTCAAATCAGTATTTGCCAGCACTCTGTTTGACTCGGCAAATCCATGGGGATCATTTGCAAGATAGCGGCCTCGGTAGGCTGGGAACACAATGTCATCCCGAAGTTCAACCGGATATGATTTTTCAATCATTGCCTCCAGCCCGGCCCGGATTCCATTGCTCTCAACAAACTGCGCCCGGTCAAGTAATGCCTGGGTTCTCTCCGGATCCACGCCTAACGCTGGGTTGCATAAAACCATAGATCCGACCCGATCAGGAAACCCCTGATAAAACTTGAGAGCTTGCAGCCCAGCGGCAGCAACCGTTACAAAGCTGCATCTGGCAGAACCACCGACAGCATCAATCAGTCCGGAAATGTCACCTACAAGATCGTCTATAGAAATGGGACCAACCACTTTTTCTGACTGGCCGGCTCCCCTCTGATCAAAAGACAGGACTCTGAATCTCTCTGTTAGATGCGGGATGACCCGGTCAAAACTTTGGGCAGTCCCACCAATTTCATGAACTAGTGCTACAAGCAGTCCGTCATCTGGCCCCTCAAGCTGGTAGTAAATCGACACCCCATTGACGTCAATCCAACTCATATACACTCCCCTACAATCACGCGGCCACTACAGGCCCCCTATAAGCCGTATCCAGCACAAATAAATTATCGCAACCACTAAATTAGCACTACGCTAAGTCGAAGGTTCTATCGTTGTCCCAAATCCAGGCAGTTGGATTAATCCGAATACAGACACCGAGGAAAATACCGGCCAAAGGGCTAAAGTCTCTTGAATAATAATTTAGACAATAATCCTGATGCAAAATTGATAAACAAAAGCAAAACAGCCATCTCGGCTAGTTCACAACTACAGCCGACACTAAAAATAGTCATAAAAAATAAAATTGATCTTCGTCCTAAGAGCAGACAGTCACAACAAGGTTGTAGTTTTAACACATGCTATTGCTCGCCAGTCCTTTGCTAAATGTCTTTCAATTTCAAAACCATCAGCACCCGTTGAATTCGACTTTCAATACCGCCAGATGGACAGCAGCAATTGACTAGAACCCGCAGTTTCGGAGTCGGCAAAAGAGAAGGGCATGACTCTTCCGCGTTTTATGCTCGCAAACTTGTAAAAGTGGAAGAGAGTAAAGATACCGAAACCGCGATTGCCCCGCTAACAAACGAAATATTTCAGCATTCTTCTGAAAAGATGTCAGAACTTCCTGATAACAGTGTCTCGCTGATGGTGACATCACCTCCCTATCATGTGGGGAAAGAATACGACTCTGAGGACTCCTTCATAGAATTCCTTGACCTACTAGAACGGGTGCTTGAGGAAACCTACAGGGTGCTCCAACCAGGTGGGCGTGCAGTGGTAAATCTGGCAAACCTGGGCCGCCGTCCGTATCTCCCCCTCACCCATATGATCACCCAAAGAATGCTCGACATTGGATTCCTGATGCGTGCCGAGATAATTTGGCGCAAGGCAAAGGGGGCCAGTGGAAACTGCGCCTGGGGTAGCTGGAGATCTGCTAAAAATCCTGTCATAAGGGATGTGCACGAATACTGCCTTTGCTTTTCAAAGGGCAGATTTGACAGGGTGACAAAAGGAGAAAACGACATCTCGGCAGAACAATTCATGCAGTCGACGCTTTCGGTATGGGAGATACCCCCGGAATCAGCCACCAGGGTGGGCCATCCAGCACCCTTCCCGGTTGAACTACCCAAGAGATTCATCGAACTCTACACTTACAAAGGGGACCTGGTGCTCGATCCTTTCATGGGAAGCGGATCAACCGCGGTGGCGGCTATTCGAACCGGACGACTTTGGGTAGGTTATGACACCGAGCCGGAATACTGCGAAATCACCCGCAAAAGAGCAGCCGAGGAAGAGGCTCAACAAATCCAGGGCTTGTAGTGCCAGCGCTCAAGACCGAGATTACCGAAATTGCCACCGGACTTGGAATGCTGGCTTACACCTCACTTGAACAAGCATTGGAGCAACGTCCTTCCATTTGCTTGAATGTAACTGAGCATCATTGGACTCGACTTCACCAGGCATATCAAACCGGAGAATTTCACCAGGATTTTCACAGTGCCTTTGAAAACGGCAGGTATTTCCTGAACTCCATTGAAGGGTTGAGAAACCGGTTACCTCGAATCATCGAGTGGAAGGGCCCTCACAATCCACCCGGATACGACTTCCTGCCTGCGGATCTCCGAATTGATCACGTGTATCTAATCAGCTGCAAATATCTTTCCAAGATTCTTGCAAATGTCTCTCCATCTCATCTGTTTGAACGCTCACTAAATGACCGGTCAAATCACTCCTCGATGGACTGGTACCTAAAGGTGGCTGAACCCGAATACCGCACACTCTACCAAATGGTCCGGGAAGATCTGAGTCGA
>JAJZLS010000065.1 GCA_021803345.1 Actinomycetes bacterium | reverse complement strand
TGTCCCCTTCCACTAACATGATGACCTGATCATTTTCAACAAATGCCTCATTTGCAACAAGGATCTTTCTGAGCATCCCCGCACAAGGAGAAACCACCGGAGTGAAAAGTTTCATAACTTCCACAATGCCGAGCTGCTGCCCTTCACTCACCTGGTCACCAACCTCAACAAATTTGGGTGCTCCGGGAGCTGAAGCACTGTAAAATATCCCAGCCATAGGTGGATAGACCGGGGTGGCGCCCTCTAGATCTATCCGGTTTTCCTTCTGCCCGCCCTGTGAGGAATTGGCAGGGCCGGCACGATATTGATCTGTGACTTTACTGCCTTGTTCTACCTGATCAGTTTTTTCTGACTGATTATCCTCTAGAGATATCTGGCCTCCGGAACCGTGATGGTGGGACTCCCCCACTTTGGAGCGGGTGAATTTCAAAGTGGTGCCGTTTGCATTAATTTCCACTTCACCCCAGCGACTTTCATTTATGATTGCCAGGATCTCAATCACATTTTGAAAAGACAGCTCACCGTGATCAAGGATTTCGTTTCCCACTAATCTCATCTCTTTTCACCACCTGGCTCATAATCGCTAAATCATCAGAGCCAGCTAAGTCTCAATAAACCCATGCTGATGCAACGCCAATAAGACCACCCAGCAAGCACTAAAATTGTGACTTTGCCAAAGAGCGAACAATGATGCTGCCAGCTCGGCGGGCTTGGGCTGACATCACTCTGGTTAAGTACTCACGACAGGGGAATCTGTATAGCAGAGTCTCAATATTGCCTCCTCGGTGACTTCCTGGCCCGCAAGTTCACCGACGATTCTTCCCCCTTGGAACACCACCACCCGGTCACATATCATTGGCAACTCTTCATATTGACATGAGACGATCAGCACTGATGACCCACCGGTTGACACTTCTCTCAAAGTTCGATGTATTTCGTCACGCGCGCCAACATCAATGCCGGTACAGGGCTCATCTATGACAATCAGCTTTGCCGACCGCAACAGACAGCGGCCTATCAGAGCCTTCTGCTGCTGGCCTCCACTGAATTCATTGAGCGGCCTTTCTGGATTCTGCGGCCTTATTCGAAGTTTGCCCATCATCTTCGAAACCACATCGCGCTCGCTTTTGTGATTTAGCATTCCCTTACGGCTAAAGGGTGCCAAATACCCCATAGTCATATTTTCCCGAACGCTTGCTGCTTGAATGCCGCTGGTCAATTGACGATCTCCAGGTAAAAGGACTGCCCCGAGACTCTTGAACATCCTGGGATTAGCCTTTTGCAACACAGTCCCATCAACTACGATGCTGCCACCCTGTTTGGGCTGCGATCCACAAAGCAGATACGGGACGTCTTCGTATCCAGAGCCCAGAAGACCAGTTATCCCGACTATTTCCCCTGAGTAAAGCGTGAAGTCAGCATTTTCAATCCTTCCACCCTGGAGGCCTTCCACCCTGAGCAGTTCGACCCGGTTGGCTTTGGCTTGACTCACATCTTTGCTCGTGGGACTGACGGTCCCCGACCGACCTCTCTCTCCGGTTTTGATCTCCTCCTCTAATTCACCTTCATTTCGGCCTGCCATCAGTGCTGCCAGTTCCGGATAGCTGACCTCGCCTGTAAGGTAAGTTCCAACCAGCCTTCCATTTTTAAGCGCTGAAAAGCGGCGGCTTAGGCTCATAATTTCACGGGGATTGTGACTAATGATTATTACCGTCGTTCCGAGATCATTATTGACAGCTCTGATAGTATCCAAAAACGAATCAACGGTACCAGATGGAAGACTTGAGGTTGGTTCGTCAAGGATCAAAATTGCCTCATCTTTTTGATCGGCATTCTCACGTATTGCCTCCAAGTCCATCAAAGCTCGGGCCACGCTAATTAGAACCTGGTCAGCAGCACTTAGTTCTTCCACAAGCGCCCTTGGATCCACATCGACTCCGAGTGCCAAAAGGCGCTCCCGGGTTATCTTTCTCTCCTGCGCCCAGGATACCGTTCCACCACGACTGCGCTTAAAACGGTTCACCCGGAAGTTGTCCACCACTGACATCGAACCCACTAGGCCCACATCCTGGTGCACAACTGCCAAAGGATATTTCCCCTTGTCTCTGGATGCAGCAGGGAAGCTAACAGGGTTACCAAACAGCTCCAGCTTGCCGGAATTGGGCAAATGAGTACCGGAAAGAATCTCCACAAAGGTTGATTTTCCTGACCCGTTATGGCCAACAATCCCATGTATCTCGCCTCGCTCGATAGCAAGCGATAGGCCCGAAAGCGCCGTAACCGCTCCAAATCTCATTTCAAGGTCTTCCACCTTGAGGGCTGGAGAAGTCTCAGACATCTTTTTTCCTCCCGCAGCCACCTCTGTCAGGAATATTATTGATGCAAGTGTCTACATCCATGAGTCAATCCGTTCTCCACCGAGCACATTGGCCAAGCCAACTGCGACGATCAAAACCCCTCCGTCGAATACCTGCGTTATCCAGGAAGCGACTGAAAGGATCTCAAGGCCGGTACTTCCAACCGCGAGGACAAGGACCCCGACTAAAGTGCCGAGAGCATTAAATCTTCCGGAACGAATAGTGGTGAATCCCAAAAACACCGCGGCGAAGACGGGAAGCAGATATGGACCGCCATAGGTGGCATCTACGGCAGTAGTCTGGCCAAGCATCACCATTCCTGCCAGCCAGGAAGTTATGGCTGATAAGAGGAACACTCCAACCCGTATGCGGTTTACGTGGATCCCGGCAAGAAATGCTGCTTTCCTTCCTTCGCCGACAAAATACATGTTTCTTCCGGTCTTTACGTACTCAAGTACAAACCACACCACAATCACAATTATCAGGCCATAATAAAAAGGCAGACCTACGCCCAAAACATGCTTTGTCATAGCATTTTTTAGAAACTGGGAAGGATTGGATACCGTCTGGGAACCTGTCAGGCCAAGGCCAATGCCGGTGGTCAGGGTTCCCATACCAAGAGTGACGATAAAGGACTTCACTTTTAACTTGACCACGAAGTAGGCATTTAGAGCGCCAACCAAAAGGGCTGCCAAAAAAGAAATCCCGATTGCCACAAAAGAACTCATGCCATGGTTATCAGTGATTAACATCACCACAATCGCTGCTGACAACCCCAGGGTACCGCCAAAGCTGAAATCGAACTCTCCAGTGACCAGTACTGCAGTTTCGCCAATTGCAAGAATGATAAGTACTGCGTTAGTAGTCAGAATTGTTTGAAAATTGTAGGCTGTCAAAAATGTTGACGGCGCCAATATTGAAAACAATATCAGCAGAGCCGGAAGAAGCAGTACCACAAAGTACCGCCTCAAAAAGGTACGTGAAGCGCTACTTCCGGTATCTCCGCCAGCCTTGTTTGACTTGGAGGCAATCACCTCTGATTTCCCAGCTTCACCTGTCATCAGAGAATCTCCGATGGCAGGTGAAGCATTTTCCACGCTTGCATTCATATTCCGAGTTCCGCTAAATCGACTCATTACCCAAGACCCCAAAGCTTCTTGAACCCATTTACATAACTAGTTCCATATATTGCCGCATCACTGTTTGGATTTGCTCCATTAAGTGACGCCTTAGTCTCGAACCGAACAGGCACCGAAGGATTAGTTTCGGGCTGAAGATTGAGTGCAGCTCTCATCGCTTGATCGATAGCCACCCAACCAACCCAGACATCTGAAGAACCGACATCAGCAGCGAAAATTCCCTTTTCAACATTGGTCATTGCCGCACCGATGCTTCCTTGCGTGGTGATTACCTTTACCGACTTCCCTGAGGCAGAACTTGCAAGTGCTGAGGTGACAAAGGGTGCCATTCCATCAAACACTGGCACCAGGTAATTCATGTTGGGATGTGCAACCAGCATGGAGCTAATTGTTGAGCTCAATGAGGTTACCCAGTTGCCGGGGTTGACGTTCTGAATGTCAATAATTTTGCACCCTGGGCAATATTTGGCCAGTCCAGTTTTGAACGTAGCTTCCACTGCAGGTGATCCTGCAATTTCATCAGCAGAGACGAATCCAATCTGAGCATTCTTAGGACCATGTACAGCAACGTACTTGGCTAAATCAGTGCCTTCTGAAGCTGGCTGCATCGCGTCACCAAATGCCAAAGAGCCACATCCCTGGCCAGGAGCTCCCACATTGGGTGGAATATAGTTTGCGCAAACTACCGGAATCCCAGCGCTCTTCGCTGCCTGGAGAGGAACCGTCAAAAGCGGAGGGGTGCACCCAACGGTGATAATTGCCTTTGGCTTAAGATTTATTGCCTGATCGAGAAACTGAGTGTCGAGAGGAATGTCTTCATTTCCCCCTGCTAGTACTTTCACATTGATCCCGGCCACTTTCCCGGCGGCTACGGTAGCAGCTGTCGTCTGAGCCGGAGGAGCTGCTGAAGGTGCACAGTCAATTGTCACCATAGTGCTCCCTGCCAGCTTGGAAGCCTGAATTGCCGGACCCGGAGCTGTAAAGGTTGGTATCTGCTCAAGCTTAGTAAGGCTGGCTTTCAGACTGGAGGTGTTTGATGCCCCACTGCTGGAGGCTGACGGGCTGGAGCCAGATGTGGTAGCTGTTTTTGTGGTTGAACTGGTTGAGCTTCCGCATGCCGAAATAACCAGTGCTACTGCAAGTAAAGGAACCGTTACGTGTCCGGGTCGCCTCACTCTGATTTTGCTTTTCGAGATATTTTTATCCCGTTTAAAAAACTTCATATATTTCCCCCTATAAAGTTCGGAACTTCCAAGAACGTGCCAACCGCAATCCATTAAGGCATCTGGTTAAGGAGTAAAACTGGCAACGCCGACTGCTAAATCTCAATTACTTGCCTAAGAGCTCAGGGACTTCCTCCATTCTGGCCACTCAATAAAAGATGGCCTTTCAAGAAAAGACGGGTCGTCGAACCCAAGGAAAACTGAAACCGCTTTTGAATGATACAATTCTTGCTCTGTCTGATGACCACAAATTTGTGTCCCGAACTTAGATAACGTCTTATTAAACTGAGACCTCGTTGTCGGGATCTGAAAAGGTTGAAGTTATCGACCAAAAGTGGCCGAAGCTGTTTAGTATCAGGCGGATTCATCCGGAGGTCAAATGAATCTGAAGCCAGTGTCGGATTAGACAGATTGAATTTGACGGAAGGTGACAAAATGCTGTTCAACTTAGCATCCGCCAGACGTTAAGGAGGGATACCCTTGATGAATGGGATGCGATAAAACTGCTGCTCTACCAGCCGGTGGAAAAATATGAATCAAAAACTGGCTTTGCAATACTCCCCCTTCCAGTTGAATCAAAAACTACAAAGGCAGACACCTTTATTCACAGTTGACCCCCACCAACTTGTCACCGGCCCACTAGTTACCTGATGAGCCGAACATCAAACCACTCTTACCTACCTACTTACAAAAACTCTTCAACTACGCCTCTTCGGGGTAAGGCTTACTTCGGGAAATCTCCAGCGCATACTTCACCAAAACTGGCGCTACCTCTTCTTCTAAAATCTTTCTTGAAAGCCGAACTGAAGGTACTGATATGTTGATGGCTCCAACCGGCACGGCATTTTCGCCAAAAACTGGTGCGGCCACAGAACGTACGCCGACTTCCATTTCCTGGTCATTTATGGCAAAGCCATTCTTGCGAATTTTTTTTAGCTCCTCTTCAAGTGCAGCCCGGTCCGTAATTGTGGAATCGGTATAACGCTCGAAGTTGCAGCCTTCTAAGACTTTTGCCAGTCGGGCCTCCGGAAGCCAGGCCAGGATAGCCTTGCCCATAGACGAGCAATGGACTGGCATGCGCGAACCGACTGAAGTTTTGAAAAACAGACCGGTAGGACGCGCTTCAAGCCGCTCCAAATAGACGACTTCAGAGCCATCCAAAATCGATAAAGTCACGTTCTCGCCGAACTGCTCCGATAAATTTCGCATCACCGGACGGGCTATTTCACGGACCTGTAGTCCAGATAAATAACTGTATCCAAGCTCAAGTACTTTTGGTCTTAGAGAGTACTGTGAATAGGGTGGCTCAGACTGTTCAAGATATCCCAGATCGACAAGCGTCCTGGCAAGTCTGTGAACCGTAGGTTTGCTAAAGCCTGTCAAATTTGTCAGAGCCGATAAGCCCACAGGTTTGCCGGCGTTGGCCAGAACTGACAACAATCTCAGTCCTCGTGCGAGCGTACCTTTATCATCGCTGGAATCGTGATTGTCCACTATCGGTCCTTTATCCGTACCGCGTTTCCGTATAACAAACCATTATAAAATGCACTAAATACCCTGTCAAGTCTTGACGATCTCCCCGCCCTAAAGGGCGGTGCCCTCTCGCTTGGATATGGTAGCTTTGTGACAATTGCGCTAAACGAAATGACATTTAACCAACCTTTGTACAAGGTGAACACGGCTAAAACTACCCAGAGCTCCAGATGGCTCTTTCCTAAAAACAGGTCCTCCGCCACTACTGCCTCCCAGATGGCAGCAGTAATCGAAGGACCCTACAGTGGTATTTTGGCAAGCTAGATGTCAACTCGATCAGGGGAACAAGCGATGGATCTAACTTGCCAAAATTCATTTACCTATTGGCGAATTTATTGACAGCAAGCCAACCTAAACCTTAGGTTTAGAAATAACTAACGAAGATGAGGCCAAAGTACTTCCTTTCTCTATTTGAACTAATTAGCAGAAGCACTTTCATTTCTGTGAATCTGCGATGTCCTTGCGACCACTTTCAAATCACGGGTCCCTTTCGATAAAAACCGCACTCAACAAACAACTGATTTGGCACGCAGCTCAGCAATGTCTTCTTCAGACAGTCCAATATCAGCAAGTATCTGATCGGCATCAGCCGACAGCAGCGGGGCTGGAACTTCCGCACCGAGATATTCCCCATCTGAGGCAATCGGCGCTTTCACCCAGGGCTTACCTTGGGATGGATAACCTATGATTCCCAATGCCCTGACCTGAGGATGATCAATTGCCTCGCTGACATCTAAGATCGGAGCACAGGGAACATCGTTGACCCGCAGTCTCTCCAACCACGAAGCCCGGCTGTCAGTGGTGGCAGCCTGCTGAAGTATTCCGAGCAGCTCATCGTAATTCTTTATACGGTCGCTCTTGCCAACGAAGCGCGGATCATCTATGAGTTCAGGCTGTCCAATTGAACGGCACAGTCCCTCCCAAAACTTCTGGGGAGAAGAAAGGTGTATCGCAAACGGAAGACCATCAGAAGCAATAAGTGCATAGGACTGCGACATTTCAGCCCGGGTGCGTCTCGAAGAGACCACTCCATCAGAAAGAAAGGTCGCAAGATTTGATCCCTGAAAGGCTATACAAGAAGCCAGCATGCTCACCTCAAGCTTGGTCCCTATTCCAGTTCGTCGGCTGCTTTCGACACCGGCCAGAATAGCAAAGGCCGCATAGAGCCCAGTCAGCTGATCGGCCATCGGGGGACCAACTGGCTCAGGAGAATTAAGATCCGTGAATTGGCTCCATAAACCACTGAGTGCCTGGGCGACAGCATCAAAAGTTGGCTGATTGCTCTCCGGTCCCCAACTTCCAAGGCCGGTAATGAAGCAGTAAACCAATCCGGGATTAATTTCCCGCAGCACCTCCCATCCGAGTCCCAGCCGCTCCATAGCTCCCGGACGCGAATTCTCAATCACTACATCGGCCGACTTGGCAAGCTGTTTAAAAACCTCCCGTCCTTCCGACTTTTTAAGATCAAGGGCAATGCTGCGTTTGCCCCTGTTGTATACGTCAAAAGTAGGAGTAACCGACTTTTTCTTCGGGTCCCAGTTGCGGAACGAGTCACCGTTAGGTGGTTCAACCTTTATCACCTCAGCACCTAGGTGAGCCAACATCATGCCTGCAAATGGTCCTGTTATCACATTTGCAGACTCGATTATTCTGATGCCCTCCAACAACCTTGGGGTCACAGACCTATCTCCTAACTCCTATAAAAGCAACTGACGCTAATCTGTCCAATGTCCATCCATTCGACATCTAATCTGGTTCCAAACGGGGTGTCTACACATTGACAAAGCCGAAGTGGTCCTGAGCGATTTAGAGTTGGTGAAAAAATCTGGTTAATTTTCCTCTATAGCAATCAGAGGATCTCCACTCTCAATAACTTGCCCATTACCGGCAAAGATCTCTCTTACAATCCCCCGCTTACCGGCCCGTACCGCAGTAAACACCTTCATTGTCTCGACGAGTCCGATTGTGGTGTCCGGCTCAACCTGCTGTCCTATCTCGACATAGGGTGGCGCCCCTGGAGATGAGGCCCTGTAAAACACCCCAACTAAAGGAGCCTCCACTATTGCCAGACCCGCAGCTGAACTTGGCTTATCTCCTTGCGGCCCTTTTTCAGTTGCCGAAGCAACGGGTTCTGGGACAGCAGCCTCCACAGGGTCAACTCTGTCGGCAATATTTCGGGCCGGTGCTCCCGAAATGCTCGAATCGTGCTTGACCGACTCCGGCAATAGCAGTTGGGTTTCGGTCGAACTGACATGAAACTCATTGATATTTACTCCATCGCGGGCCAGCAGGAACTCGAAATCCTTGGTCTTGAGCTGCAGAACCCCTATATCTGAGGCGTCGAGTAATTCAATCAGCTTTTTTACATCAATATCTCTAAACATGTCCCCCCTCTCTTTGTCTAATTCCATTTGCATTTACGATTGGATTGCGTATATCCAGTTCCACTCCATCCCCCTTGCCTGAATTATATTGATCTTGCCAATCAGAGTTCGAGTCCCAGGAGCTTCACTGCGTTATCAAGCAAAATACGCTGTTTGGAAACATCTTTCAACGGAAGTTCATCGAACTCCCTCAACCAGCGCTCAGGTTCAATCATTGGCCAGTCCGATCCAAACAGCACTTTTTCATTGAGTACAGTGTCAGCATATTTGACAACTTCTTCAGAAAAATACTTTGGTGCCCATCCGGAAAGATCAAGGAAATAGTTTGACTTATGCCTTGCTATAGCCAGGCTTTCCTCTGGCCAGGGCCAGGAAGGATGTGCTGCCACAATCTTTAGTTCAGGGAAATCGGCGGCAACATCGTCCTGGTACGGAATCGGCTGAGTGTATTTCAATTTGAATCCCATGCCACCTGGAGTACCGGCCCCCCCTCCCATCATTCCGCTGTGGAGCAGCACAATCAGTCCCTGCTTGCTGCATTCTTCCCACATGGGATAGAACTGGGGTTCATTGGGGAAGAACTTTTGCCGGCCAGGATTCAGTTCACCAATTCCCCTCAACCCGAGCTCTTCCGCACACCTTCGTACCTCATCCACCGCCACTTTCCCCTGCCATGGATCGACAACGCCAAATCCAATGAATACATCAGGATTTCTTTTGACAGCTTCAGCGATATGGTCATTTGGCACCGGCGGAATACCAGACGCAGTCACGTCAGTGGTATTTAGAAGCACTGCCATCATTTCGAGAGCCCGGTATTTATCCGCCAGTTCATCAAGTGAAACCGGGGAAACATCACTACCAAAATACTTAGCCATCTGAGCTGCACGTGGACCCATAGCTTCAATAGCCAGAGAATCACGACTGTGTACATGGAAATCAATTGCTTTTATCATGATGCCCTACTGCTCCTATCGTAATGCCTGACGGATCCCTCTTCTAATCTCATCTTCCCATAGCCAGCCAAGAAACGGCTCACCTGGATCTCTTTTGGACTATCAGCTCACCTTCGTCAGTACGATAGTGCATGTGACGAAATTCGCTGGACCGTGCAAACTGCTCGAGCGCCAATTCAAGTGGGTTATGCATCGCCTTATATTCCTCATACGTCCGGGGAACGTTCTCGCCATGATCGAGATCCAATTCGCTGTCACCAACTCCGGCAAACACCCGAACGATAAGTTCATCGTCAGAACATTTGCCACCATACTGCTTCCTGACCTGCTCCAAGGTGGGCTCTTCTGCAGCCTGTTCTATCTTGACCCTCACCTCATCGGCCCGGGGAAGACTAAGGATTCGATCTTTGAGATTTTGATCCATCACCTCGACTGCTTCCCGGCCCCATCTCCCCATGGCGTAACCGATAACTTCGTCGGTGACAAGTCCGTAGCGTTCGCCCGTCATGACATTGATAGCTGCTTGAGTGCCAACAAATTGAGAAAGCGGAGTGACCATTATTGGATAGCCCAATTCCTCTCTCACCCTTGCAGTCTCTTCAAGGGTCTCCCTTATCTGGTCTCCCTTGCCAACTTTTTCAAGTTGAAACACCAGATTGGAAATCATTCCACCTGGGACCTGATGAAGATAGAGATCCTCTTCAAATTCCATCGGGTGCCCAATCGGCAGGTCTTCCTCTTGTGCGATTTGATAAAAGTGGTCCCGCACCCGCTCAAGCGGAGCAAGATCCAAATCAACCTGGTAACCTTTGGCACGCAAATTATTGACTACGTTGAAAACCGACGGCTGCGAGGAACCATTGGCCAATGGTGGGATTGCAGTGTGAATTGTTTTGATTCCAAGCTCAGCCGCAATTAGCACGTTGTAAGGAGCAAGTCCGTTATTGCAATGGGCATGAAATTCAACCGGCACGTCTCCTGCCTCCCGGAGAACAATCGGGATCACCTGACGGGCCATTTCCGGAATGAGCAAACCGCCGACATCTTTGAAACAGATAGCCAGAGGCTTTAGCTCCCGTGCCTTGCGGGTCCGCTCTGCATAGTACTCAAGGGTGTGCCTGGGTGAGACTGAATAAATCAGATTGATCACACCGTCCATGCCATTGCGCCGAAGGACGTCAAACTCTATCTTGCTGTTGTCAAAATCATTCCAGGGGTCCGAGGTGCGGGTAGTAGTGACACCGATCTCCACCAGCTTTTGCAAAAAGAGCTCCTGTATGCAGAGGGGGACGGTGGCAAAATACGATGCAACGCTTCCGTGAAGCCGCAATGGGGTATTTTTGGCTAATTTTGCCCCTTCCCGAAGCCACACCCACGGATCCTCTTTCAAATCCCGTATAGACCGGGAGAATTGGGCACTGGGTACGACAAATTCGATTGCCTCAAATCCGGCTGAATCCATATCAGGCAATGCCGGAATCATCATTCCTGCCCGCATACGCAATGCCCACAGGCTCTGGGATCCATCTCTGATGGTCGTATCTACCAGACTGATCTTATTTGACGCCATTGCTACCCCCCATTTTTAATCATCTTGCTGGTATTGAAAAATTAGCCAACACATTCATCAATTTAGCGCACCAGCTTTGAGAAGGTTCTCAAGCCACGATGTGCTGATATCTCCCGACTGAAAATCAGGGTTCGATATAAGCGAGTTGAGAAACGGCATAGTGGTGGTAATACCCTCAACTTCAAAATCATCCAGAGCACGCTGCAATCTGTCCATCGTTTGGGTGCGGTCCTGGTCGTGCACAATCAGTTTACCAATCATGGAATCGTAGAATGGCGGAACCACATATCCCTCAAAACAGTGGCTGTCAAGTCTTATACCTTCGCCCACCGGCGGATTCCATTTGGTTATACGTCCGGGTGATGGATAGAAATTATTGTTTGGATCCTCTGCGTTGATGCGGCACTCTATGGCATGGCCGGTAAAGGTAACATCCTCCTGAGAGAACCAGAGAGGTTCACCGGAGGCAATCCGCAACTGGGCCTGCACCAAGTCGATCCCGGTCACCAACTCGGTCACCGGATGTTCGACCTGAATACGTGCATTGACCTCAAGAAAATAGAACTTCTGAGCTTCGGGGTCAACCAGAAACTCAACCGTCCCTGCGCTTTCGTAGCTAAGGTTACGGCCTATCACCAATGCAGCTTCGCGCAATTCTTCCCGCAGCCTGGGGGAGAGAATCGTGGCTGGGGATTCTTCTATCAACTTCTGATATCTCCTCTGTACAGAACAGTCCCTCTCACCGAGATGAACAACATTTCCATGGGAATCGCCTAAAATCTGCACTTCAACATGATGAGCTTTGGGAACGAATCTCTCAAGATAGAGCGACCCATCTCCAAATGCCGCCAATGCCTCGGTTCCGGCCGCCGACAGAGCATCCCTAAGCTGCTCAGGTGCAAAAACGAGCTTCATTCCCTTGCCGCCACCACCTGCGGCTGCTTTGATGAGCAGTGGCCAGCCAATTGCGTTGGCAACCTCAAAGGCTTCATCGTTATTAGTCATAAGTTCCGAACCGGGAAGAAGAGGTATTCCTAACTCCTTGGCTTCTTCCCTCGCCTGCAGCTTGTTTGCCATCCTGCGCATCGTTTCGGCCTGGGGGCCAACAAATGCAACACCGTGCGAGCGGGCCACATCTGCCAACTCAGGAGATTCTGCTCTGAACCCATAACCCGGATGAATCGCATCGCAACCACTGCCCAGGGCCGCCGCCACCAGGGTGTCAATTTTTAAGTAGCTTTCCGTCGCAGACGGAGGGCCTATGCAAATAGATCGATCAGCCATGTGAGCCGCCATGCTGTTGCGGTCAGCATTTGAGACCACCGCAACTGTTTCAAGACCGAGGCTCTGACATGCCTGAATGATCCTTACCGCGATCTCCCCGCGGTTCGCAACCAAAACTCTTGAAATCTTATTCATCTGATCCCCTTGCACTTGTGTTCACTGAACCGTCTGGCTTAGTCCGAAATTTCGATTTCGAACAGATCCTGCTGGAACTCAACCAGTTGGTCAGCTTCGCATAAGATCTTCGTAATTCGACCCTTATAAAGCGCAGTTACCTCCGACAGAGTGCCTAATACATCGACGAGAGCCACTACTTTGTCGGGATCGACAGTAGCGCCGACCTCCACGAATGGGGGTTCATTGGAGGCCGGCGCTAAACGTATGAGTCCCATGAGAGGGGACTTTATCGATACTGTTTTGACGTGTTGGCTATCCAGGGAATTTTTTGGGGTAAATCCGGTTCTATCAGCTAAAGATGAGGACACTGGATCAGTCTTTTTCAAATTCACCTCGACATCACCAACCCGCAAATAGATGCTTTCAAAGCGCGACTTTCCGAAGGCATCCATTATCTTTGAAATTTCGCTATTTACTATTGGCACGTTTTCTTTGCCCTTCATTACCCCATCGATATCCAAACAATCTGTTGCAGCTGAACCAACTCTGCCTTTAGCAACAACTTCATAAAGCTGGGTTGACATCAATCGAGTGCCAGTTCAGGAGAATAGCTAACCGCTGAAGTTAGATACCAGACCATAAATCGATCTACTCAAGGTGATCCTTCAACTCCCAAATACCCCGACTAAAGGATGTCGGCCCACTGCTTGAGTGGTTCGCTATACGAACCATGCTCTCATATACTGAGACAATATTAAGTTCTAGATTTTATGATGTCAATAACATTCGGCAAAAAATATAACTTATGTCACATTTATTTTCGAAAAATCCTGACAGAATAACCTCGACCTGAAAACTTCAGCGATCGCAGAACTTCGGAACTCGAAAAGCATGGCCAGCATGTGCTCTGGCGGAAAGTCAAGAATGGAATTGCCGATTCCGGACTTGCTAAAAGTTTTCCCCCTCCCTTTTAGCCACCACGTCTTGAGTGGTTTACAAGTACACCGCACCCCGGTTGAAAATCATGTCTCTGTCAGCCCGGCTAAAGAGGTTTTCCCTATCTCACACCTGACAGCCTGCCACCCTTGCATAACTACCCGGGTGGCGAAATCCTGCTACTTGCTCTTGGCCACAGTCAGTGACAAATCGCCCTTCTGGATAGAGATGAACCTGTTGCTGTCCCCTACTGCAATCTCACGTATCAACTCCGACAGTGGAGTACTTTGCGACAGGTGTGGAGTCCCATGACTTTCAGTGCCGATCACATCCAGAGCATCCTCGCCAACAACAGCCATTACTATCAAATCTTCGTCGGATGCTCCGATGCCGTAATGCTGCCTTAACTCAGAAAGGGTTGGTTCCCAAGGCTTGAGCTCTGTAAGTTCATTGGCCCTGGAACGTCCGAGGATCTTGTCCCTCACGTTCTGATCCATAACCAGGGGTGCCTCCTTGCCGTGGCGACCAAGTGCATATTCGATAGTCTGATCGGTAACCTGGCCATAACGCTCCCCAACGATTACGTTTATAGCAGCCTGTGTGCCCACTATTTGCGAAAGCGGAGTGACCATGATCGGATAGCCCAGATCTGCCCTTACCTGTGGAACCTCTTCCAACACCTGATCGAGGCGGTCCGCAACTCCGGCCAGAGACAGCTGGTAGCGAAGATTTGAAATCATTCCCCCGGGAACCTGGTGATCATAGAGTTTGTGATCGTACTCGTACGGTACGCCAATCTGAAACTTCTCTTTTTTGGCGATAAACTCAAGGTATTCCGTTGCAGGTCGTAATACTTCTTCATCGACCTCGACGTCAAATCCCAGAGCCCGCAGATTATTTGCCAAGTTGTATATGGAAGGTTGCGAATTTGCATTGGCTAGCGGAGGAATTGAGGTATGGATCACCTCGACGCCAAGTTTGGCGAATTCGAGAGCGTTGATCGGGCCAAAACTATTGTTGCAATGACCGTGAAATTCCCATGTGACATCAGGTGCCGCCTCCATCATCCTGGGAACCAGCTGCTGTATCCGCTCTGGCGTCAGCAGCCCTCCCACATCTTTGAAGCAGACCCGGTATGGATTCAAGGCTGACACATCACGAGCCCTTTGAATAAAATACTCATCGGTGTGGCGTGGCGAAACTGAATAGATGATGTTGACAATTGGAGTCATGCCGAGACTGATGAACCGCTCAGAGGGTTCTCTCAGCTCTGTAAAGTCATTCCACTTGTTCCCGATCCGGGTATAAGTAATACCGAGGTCCACCACTTTTTTAATGAGAAGCTCACCCACCTCCCTGGGTACGTATCCACTCATGGTTCTACCCACAAAGTCCCCATGCCATCGTAGTGGCGTGTTCTTCGCTAAAGCGGCTCCCCCTTTTATCCACTGCCAGGGGTTTTCATTCAGATGACGAACCAGCTTTTTGAATGAGGCTCCCGCCGCCATGAACTCGATCCCGTCAAATCCGGCCTGATCAAGATATGGCATAACCGTAGTCATATGGTGCGACCTCATGTTCATCGCCCACAAACTCTGATGCCCATCTCTAATCGTCGTGTCAACAAATCTGATGCTCATAGCTTTTGCCCTTTCCTGAAATCCTGCTATTGGCCGAAGTCACCACCTATTACCAGCTCTGGCCATCCTTAGATAATGGCTTGATGGTACGATCCACATTGCCTGAATCGTACCTATGAGCTCGACTAAGCGTTGTCGGAGCTGACCTCGAGAGAATCCAAGCCAAACTTTTGATTGTCCTGTCCAAGAGATGGGGTCCTTGGCTTTTCGCCAGCCTTTAAACCTTCAAGCCAAATTCGTTTACTGGCCTCGAACTGCTCCATTGGATCAGGTGAAATGCTACTCAACAAGATTGGATTAGTTGCAGCCTGAGAAGAGGTGAAAACGGGACCACATGGAACATCCAGCTCATTCAAACGGGTCAGCCATGTATCGCGTGGTGCTTTCATAAACTCTTTTTGAAGTTCAGCCTTGAGAGCCTCGTAATTGGCAACCCGACTTCTTTTGTCTTTGAATCTTTCATCTTGAGCCAACTCGGAACGGCCCACTGCTTCAAGAAGTCCAAGCCAGAATTTCTGCGGCGTCGAAAGGTGTACGACAAACGGCTCCTTATCACTACCTACAAATGCGTATGATTGTGAACTCATTGCACGGGTAAGCCTTCCGCTTTTTGCCCCATCAACTAGTTCCGCCCCAACCGATCCCCGAATCAGTGAAAGGCTCGATCCGACCATTGACACATCCACAGCCCGACCAACACCGGTCTGCTGTCGCTCTACCAGTGCAGAAAGTATCCCAACTGCCGAGAAAAGCCCTGCCACAGTATCCGACAGTGGAGGGCCCACGCACTGGGGATTTTCGAGATCAGTGAGTTGAGACATAAGCCCTGACATTGCTTGAGCAACTGCGTCATAACAGGGACGCTCGGCGTACTCTCCCTCGCGCCCAAATCCTGTGATATTACATACGATCAGCCGGGGATTAACCGCCTTCAGCTTCTCGTATGTCAAACCAAGTTTCTCCTGAGTACCAGGACGGAAATTCGAAAGAAGCACGTCAGCACTTTTAACCAGCTCGTCAAACCAGGCCCTCTCTTTGGTCCAATCGACACACACACTTGATTTGCCAGTGTTGTAAGCGACGAAACTGGCCCTGGGACTTTCCGCAGAGCCCCATCCCCTGAATGGATCCCCCGTCGGCGGATGCTCAATCTTAATAATCTCAGCCCCAAGCTCACCCAAAAGAGAACCAGCCATTGGTCCGCTAATATAGCTGGCCATCTCTATCACTCTTATTCCAGCCAGACCGGTAACGCCATCCTCAGACATCTATAACTACTCCTATTTTTATTTTCGCCCCGATATCCATAGATAAGGGAGACTGTGCAAATTAACTGACAAGTTTGAGCCAGGACTCAAACTCAATCCCGGGCAATGCCAAACCTGGCCCTTAATTTTATTGAATACCCCAAATCCAATTACCAGACTTTTGGCGACAATCACCCTGTGATAAAATGTTTCCTTGAAAAAACTTATCTCTATTAAGGTTACTCTAATTTATTGCAACGCAAGAACTGATTGGCACAGTGAATACGTTTTCCGCATTAGTTCGAATGTCCAAATTCAGAAATATAATTTCTTTTTATCCAGATAAATTTACTTTATGGCAAATATTCCCAGTTGATTGACGAGATAATTTCAGCCATCCCGAACCTTCAATATGGCAACAGCTCCAAAACGCCAAGGGAATATCTGGTTTAAAACCTCATAATGTTGATATTCAATTGATGACTCCCATTGACCTGGTGGTAGACAGTGTTATCTGTAATAATCCCCTTTTTAGGTTTCATTCCGAGCAAAAACGCAGTTAAAACCGCGGCTAACGGCACCATTGCAGGGTTAAACCCAGTAATAGTTGTAATTTACCGCTAACCGTCATCATCTCATGATCTTTCAATTCAACTAAGTATGTTGTAACTTTTGATCAATACTTGCCACAAAAGGAAGTAAAGTATTTTTAATTGAAGGGGGGTGATACGAAGTTCTTGGTTTACTATACGGACCATAACAGCTAAATAGCTGAATTACAGGTTATTAATTATCTTCAATTAGGTTGAAAATTCGGATAAAAAACCGGCCGCTATGGCTTGGCCCGACAAAGCGATCCGCACCAACGGTGTGGTGTCAGCATTTCAGAAAATCCATCACAACGATAAAATCAGCTAGTTGATCAACGGTTCAGAATTGAGCTTAAGATTCAACAGCTTGAGGGGGAATGATTTAAATGAGACCTAATGTCTCTTCTAAACACCTGAATAAAACCCGGGTGTCACCTAGGCGATCTAGGAATATGGTAGCTCTGCTATCGTTAGCTCTGCTTATTGCCGCATGTGGAAGCTCATCATCTGCAACTTCCAAGACATCGAGTTCATCAACTGCTGCGTCCGGCAGCTCTAAATCACCATACGTGATTCACGCGATCTTATCGACTACTGGAAGTGCAGCCGCAGTTGGGGCTCCGGAAGAAGCAGCACTCAAGGGCGCTGAGGCCTATGTGAACTCAACCGGTGGGATCGACGGCCATCCACTGAAATTTGCAATTCAGAATAACCAGAGCAGTCCAACCGTAGCCGCGTCGTTAGCATCGAACCTGGTAGCATCTAAAGTGCCAATCATAATGGCGGGCACCGTGGGCTCAACTGTTGCCGCGGTGGATGGACTGGTAACTTCAAGCGGACCACTGATCTGGAATTTATCCCCGGTCAACTCAGGTCCGCCCCACAGTTTCATCTTCGCCGATTCGGCTTCCTTGCCCCAGCTTATTCTTTCCTCAATGGTGTACGCCAAGGATAGGGGCTGGACCCGAATAGCCGCCATTACCACCACAGATACCAGTGGGGTAACTGGTCTCAAATCGCTCAAAGCTGCTCTAAAACAACCTGCACTGAGCAGCATAAAAATTGTTGCCAACGAGACTTTTAATCCTTCAGCTGTGTCGGTGGCTACACAGCTGGCAGTTATCAAGGCAGCAAATCCGCAGGCTGTATTTGAGTGGAGCACCGGAACTCCGACTACCACATTTTTCCAAGATTACTCCCAGGCTGGAATGACCAACATACCGGTAATAACAGGGTATGGAAATGCCATTCCCAAGGTGCTTGAAAGATTTGGAAGTGCGCTGCCCACTTATCTCTACTTTGCAAATGAGAGATTTGAGCTTGGACCTTCCGCTCTGACTGGGGCGGCGGCCGCAACCACAAAAGCGTTCTACGACGAAATGAAGGCGCAGCATTCTTCAGTAAGCGCAATTGCCTCACTCGCTTGGGACCCAACCATGATCTTGGTAGATGCTCTAAGACACCTTGGGGTAAAGGCTACGCCAACCCAACTTAAAAAATATATAGAGAACATCCACGGTTTCCAGGGTGCCAACGGAGTTTATAACTTCTCTCCCACCAACCATCGGGGCTATGATCCAACGTCGCTGGTGATGACTCAGTGGGTAAAGCAATCGAATAAATTCACCGTCAGCAAGATCACCTATCCGAAATCTTTGGGAGGTTAGACCAGCTAAGAAAGACTTAGCCTGACTAACAAATAGACAGATCCCGCCAATTCAGATTTGATAAGGCGGGATCTGTTTTATCTGCTGAGAAAGTTGGCTCGACGGCCCAAAATCCGGGTCCATCTAAAAATGCATTGGCACATGAAGGTAGCTGAAAATAGACCAGGGCCCAATTATCCTGGTACTGCAATTCAGCTCAGACTGGATTGCTTTAAACTTTCTAATTCATTTGACCTGACTGTGAAAGTGTCTTTACATAGTCAGCGATGCCTTTGTCTATGTCGTATTGCGGAACATAACCTATACCATCACGAGCTTTGGTTATATCCATAAGAAAGTACTGCCCAACTCCTCCGCCATAATCCAGCCCGTCTCCAATTTGAATGTCCGTCCCTTCAATATGGGATTTTACAGACTCAACAAAATCCCGCAATGACGAAATGCGGCCGGATCCTATGTGAAAGAGGCCCACCCCATCTATCCGGGCCTCAAGCGATTTATTCACCGCCTGCGCAATATCTTTGCAATAAAGAAAATCGTTCTTCTGGTCAGCTCCTGAATCGATGCGGATTGATTCCCCCCGAAAGGCGCCCTCTATGATTTTGCTGAGTATCCCCACCTTGCCGTGGCGCACAGTCTTTCCAGGTCCATAGGTCGAGGCGAGCCGCAGAATGACCAGTTCAATTCCAAATTCTTTAGCCAGCCGGGTGGCTAATATCTCAGAGGCTAATTTGGTGGCGCCATAGACATCATTTGGATGAGTGGCTATATCTTCTCCGACTGGAAGATAATTAGGGTGCGTGAATTTCGAGTCAACCGAACCAATTGCTGCTTTCGAACTGGTAAAAACCACCCGGGGAACTCCAGTATTCTTCGCCGCCTCAAGGACGCTAACCAGGCCCCAGGTATTTATCCGTGAAGCCTGATACGGATTCTCCTTGGCCCAGTCGGGCATAACTGCTGCCAGATGAGCAATCTTTTCCACTTTCCTGCGGCGAAGGATATCCTCCAGCTGTGACAGGTCGCATATATCACCGACCTCTATTGCAACGTCGAGATTACCCAGTAACGAACGGTCTTCTCTGGCATCGAAAACAACGACTTCCTGGCCACTTTGCAGGAGTTCCCTGACAACATTTGAACCTATTACACCAGCCCCGCCGGTGACCAAAATCGACATTACCGCCTCCGCAATTTAGTTACATGCAGCACGTATCTCATTGAGACCCGGCTGTAATTCAGTAAGCCCTGTTAGTGCAATTGCATTACCGTAGGCCACTGGTGGATAGAAAATCAGCTGGCCTCAGAGTCCTCCAACTCTATCCCAAATAATTTGCAGGCATTTTCGAGCAGTATCTTCTTTTTGGAACTCTCTCTAATTGGCAGCTGATCGAACTCGCCTAACCACCTGTCCGGATCCAAAACCGGCCAGTCTGAACCGAACAGCACGCGGTCAGAAAGGATGGTATCGGCATACTGAACAAGCTGAGGTGGGAAGTATTTTGGAGCCCACCCACTGAGGTCTATATAGACATTGCTTTTGTGCCTGGCTACAGCAAGACTTTCCTCCTGCCAAGGCCAAGAGGGGTGAGCAGCAATAATCTTCAGATGTGGAAAATCAGCAGCAACGTCATCAACATAGGGTATCGGCCTTGTGTACTTCAGCTTGAAACCCATTCCCCCAGGGGTCCCCGCACCTGACCCCATCATTCCACCATGAAGTAAAACCACCAGACCGTGTTCACTTGCTGTTTCCCAAAGGGGATAGAAATGGGGGTCGTTGGGATAAAAACCCTGACGACCAGGATTCAGCTCGCCCAGTCCCCTCAGCCCAAGTTCCTCCGCACAGCGCTTTGCTTCATCAACCGCCACTCTTCCCTGCCACGGATCAACCGCCCCAAAGCCGATGAAGACATCGGGATTGCGCTTGACAGCGTCAGCTATGTGATCATTAGGGACTGGCTTTATACCAGAGCTGCTCTCGTCAGTTGAATTCAACAGAACCGCCATCATCTCCTTTTCCCGATAGCGGTCTGCCAATTCATCTAGAGAGGTGGCTTGCGTTTTCTTGCCAAAGTATTTGGCCATCTGCTGGTTACGAGCCCCTTTGGCAGCGATCGCCTCTTCATCATGGGGATGGACGTGGATATCTATTGCTTTGATCAAAACCCTCTCCTGAAAATCGAGCTAATAATCTACAAAAATTTGTCGCAAAACTAAAAATGCCGGCATAGGCTAACCCATTGCCTCCTCTAAACGACCCAGCTGTTCAAGCGCCATCTCCAGCTGAACATAGGTGGCGGCCGATCCAGACCCGTTAGTGGGAATCTTTCCCAATTTAAAGGCAGTTTTAGCCAGGGTCACCAGCACCTCTGGAATAGCGATCTCAGGAATCGTGCTCACTCTTGCCCCCCGGTAATTCGTAAGAATTGCCTGGATAGCCTTGGGAAGCCTGGCTAAATCAGGATTGCCGTCCGGAAGCAAAAAGGGAAGATGCCAGGTGCGAGGATTGTTTCTGTCTTCAACAAACGCGAAACACCAATATGGGAGCTTGTATTTGGGGTGCAGCGGCCCACTCTCCTGTACCTCAAGTATGTAAGCATCTGAATCGGAATCACTTTGAAAATCCTGAAGCTCAGTGGCTTGATAATCTTCCCTGCTGCGATAAATACCATCAACGCTAAGCCACCACAGATCAGTCTGAGGTACGGTACTGTCAAGTCTTGCAAATACACGATCCCGATATCCGCCTGGTATCAGATCGCGTGCATATATTAGAACCCCATCGGACACTGCTATAGATCTAACTTTCTGCTCGTCTGCATACCGACTGGCCTGATCCAACGCACGGTTTACTGAAGTCATATTCCATCTAAGTGACCCCGGTCGTTTAACCTCAATTATCAGGTTCTTGATTCCCAGCCGGGTGAGAACCATGTCGGCATAACTAACCTGATTGTTGACGTCCGACAGGGACCAGTCCAAAACTGAAGTAAGTAAATCCTCTACTATATTTTCAGCAATCTTTTCCGGTGCGCTTCCGTTCCTTTGCTGCTGAGCCAGTCTAAGTCGCCGCTTTTCCAAAAATGCTGGCCAAGAAGTCTCAATACGGTTGCATAGTCGTCGATGAGAAGACAGCGAATCCATTGTCATTCCCCAAATGATAGCAAACCTGAGCCATAGCCGTATTTAGAACACCATTCGGACATCTGGCCCACAGTAATAGTTTCATCGGAATCGAAGATAACTCAACTTGGTGGTTATATTCATAGCGTTTCTCCGTTGCGCGGCTAATCGGCAGACTCAGAATACCGAACCCCTCTTTGCAGCCCTAGCCACTATTTGCTACCACCAGCTGATCCCCTATGTCCGTGGAGGCGGCAACTTTGGACTGAATTTAGGCTTGCCGTCTACCAGGACAAAAGCAACAATGGCTGGTTCGCTGCTCTCATTTCTCCATCCGTGATTATTTCCTAACTGAACTAACACATCCCCCTGTTTCATCACCACGCTTGAGTCGTCAAGATCCATGGTGATCTCTCCACTCAAACACAGAACATAATCGATGGTATCAGTTCGATGAAGTGCCGGGTAAGTCGCTCCAGGCGGGCTTTCGATCACACAAAAGCGTGTACCACCCGGGGGAGGTGGCGTTCCAAGATCCCATTGACCAGCATCTTCGAGATTGAGAAAATCTGCCGGCGTCTCCTTGGTGGCCCAGATCAACGTGGAGCGCCGGGTTCCGGTTTGCCGGGAATTGGTGGCTTCTCCGTCGGAAATTATTACAGACTTGCCAGACTCGTCATTGCCAGCAACGATACGCCGAATCGGCTTAAACTGATATGAATTCTCAGCCATGGCACCCCCTAAACAGAATTAAAACTCATGCGAGATTAACTGCAAATCTATTCCACTGATCGTTCCCCAGATTAACTTTGTTGCCGAGATTAACGGAGATATTCACATCGAATGGCATCAATGGGTTGGTTACAGAACTACTAATACTTACCGGTAAAGACCTTAGCTAGGGCTAACCCGCAAACGTGAGATCCATTTATTAGCACTCACCAAGCGCTGGAAACTCCAATCATTCCGCAGCAACTGATACACCTGACTCATAAACAACCTAAGACCGGGAACAGCCCCATAAAATTTCATTTCAAGTTGCTGTTGAGTTATCCAGCTTTTATGGCAAGCTCTTTCCAGTGACTGCTAAGCGCTTCACTGTTTGTTACCACTCCAAAGAAGTTTCTCACGTTCTCAACCGCAGAATTATGCCCCGAAATCGTATAAGCAGCACAGCAGTCTTCTACCAGGCTTGCGTAATAATCGGCACACATTGCATCTCTAAGTGTTGTCTCGACGCAGATATTTGTCGCTACTCCGGTAAATAAAAGCGACGGTCGATTCAGTTCCTTTAAGGCACTCTTAAATTCCGGTGATCTGAAGGCGCTGTATCGATGCTTGGTTGCAACATATTCACCTTCAATTGGAGACACTTTGAAAAATTCGGCGCCCCAGGATCCTTCATGACAATTCGAGGATTTTTCAAGCTTGCCAGTTCGATACCTCCAGCTGTCAGTGGAAGTATCGTCCCCGTGGGTTGTCCTGACAAATATCAAAGGCACACCAACATCCCGAGCACGCGCTATTAGGTTCTCAAGAGTTGGAACCATATTGTTTACCTGTTCGACGCTTTTACCGTTCTTTACTGCTACACCCTCGACATGGCAAAAATCGTTTTGCACATCTATTACAACCAACACGCAAAGCGAAGGGTCAAATCTATCTATTGACATCCTCAATCTCTCCTTAGACGAACATCGTCGAATTAGGAGACTTGTCCGGACCTGGACAACCGCAAAGTCTTCCTTTTAATCAAAAGCCAAAGAATTTCAGTTGTCAAATCCGGACAAGTCCTTATTGGACAGCTAGTCTAACCAGCCAACGGAGTTCCTCCGGGGCCAGATACCTTGGTAAATGTACTGCCGTTCCACTCACCCACATAAAGATCGTTAATTGTCAGTCCTCTATGGTTGCTAACGCTGGTGTTATAAATTCCATCGATACCGGCTACATTTTTCAGGTTCTCCATGTAACTCAGGATCTGCTTTGCAGTGGCATTCACACCTATGTGCTTGAGCGCCCTGATAAGCAACTGGGCAGGATCCCATGACAAACCGTAAACGTCTCCTGGGTGACCTCCATTTGCGGTGATCGTATTGTAGAAAAATGTATCCTGCGTCTTGACCGGACCGGAAGGCAAAACGCTCAGAGGAAAGTTCTGTGGTCCTTCTGCAATGTAAAGTGGCTTGGGCAAATACGCGGCAAGACTGTGCAGTTCAGCATAAGCATTGTTACCAGCAGTTGTAGTAGTTGTCAGGTTACTCATTCCCAAAGACGCCATACCTTTTACCACAGTTCCGAATGGAGCACCTGTGGTCCAGACCACTAGGGCCTGGGGCTTTGCCGCCTTGATAACCGATAGCTGAGTAGTCACGCTCACGCTAGATGGATTAAATGTTTCATTGGCCAACAGCTTGAATGAAGAGAAAGCAGGCTCAGCCAAAGCAGTCTTGAGCTGATGAAGACCGTCAACTCCACTGCCATCAGTAGAGGTCAGCGCTGCAATTCTTGTAAGCCCCTTTGACTTCAGATAGGTTAGATCGGCCTTCACCAACGAAATGGTTGAGATGTCACTTGAAAAGACCATGCTTCCTGGCTTGGGATGATTTCCAGGAGACAAGTCATAGATAAATGGTCCATTGGGGGTGGCTAACGAGTCAACTGCGGCATCAACTCCTGCAAGACTTCCATTTAAGATGAAAGGCACCCCTTGTGAAACCCACTTGGTTGCCAATGAAACGTTTGTCGCTGGGCTGGACTGGTTGTCTTTGATGTCCATTTGAATCGGATGTCCATTAATTCCCCCTTTAGCATTTGTAACCTTGGCAAGATCATTCAAGGCTTTTGCTTCCCGGCTCCCCAGGAAGGCACCGGCTCCCGTCTCAGATACAAGCGCATGAAAAACCACTGGTGATCCACTCGCTGCACCGCTTTTGCCTGCCGCCGAGGAGGTTGGAGTTGAAGAAGCATTTGATGTCGTAGAACTGCTACCACATGCGGCCAAAAGTGTCGCTGCTGCAACACCTATCAACACCGTTCTCCCGTATTTACGCGAATGCAAGCTGCTAATTAAGCTCGCTTTACTCATTATTTACCCCATGTCCTTAATCTATTATCGCAGTGCTAACCACTGGGATAGAAAATATTACACTATTTGATCAGAACGATTATTCCATATTGGCACGATCAAAATCAAAGGTATTCTCGCTATCAAAACGCTTTCACCTTGCGTAATCCCCGACTCGGACCTTGCCACAAAATCTTTCGTCACATCAATTTATCTAGAGTCACTGACTCACTGACTGACACTTCTCATACAATTTGCTAGCGAAAATCTACATCAATTCTGGAGAGATTTCCCTAATCTCTCCTCTGAAAAGCTCACTACTTCACTTGATTAGTCTTTAGAAAAGTATTAACGGCAGAGTTACTTGATGAATTCATCCATCCGGGGTTCTACCCCCTTGCTCTTAAGTGACTCTATGAACATCTGATGTATCCTTGGATCCTGATCTTCATATTCAACCTGCTTTCCGCCTTTATTAAGACTCACGTCCACACCTATAAACGCATCGCGCTTGTCTTTACTAAAGGGATACCTAAGGCCGCCAAAAGCCACCGCAAGATATCTCGCAGGCTCAGAACTGGTATTGAAGTGCTGGTGAAACATCATATCCTCAGGAGCGTAAACGCAACCGTGCTCCCAATCGAACCGCTGGAAATCCTTATCTCCTTCAAACCAGAAGATCGAATACCCTGAACCGGTCACCGGGAAAATATGAAAATCCGCACCATGCCGGTGCCCTTTTTTGTAAGTGCCCACTGGCATCTCGGACATGTGAGCATGCATCGTCCCCTGCGCCAGGGCAAACATGATGTTTGATCCTCCAGCACCCCGATCTTTCCATTCCTTGAGCTCGAACGTACTCAGATCCGGAACAAATGTAGTCTCCAACA
>JAJZLS010000003.1 GCA_021803345.1 Actinomycetes bacterium | reverse complement strand
TGGTCCAGAAGCTGAAAAACTAAACAACGCCCAATTAGAAAATTTGTTATTGAGCTGTGGTTATGCCCGTGGTTGTATGACCGGCTTGACATCGGTTTGTCCGAAGTCTTTTCCTTTGAATAATAGGGGCTGTGAGGTGGCAATAGATAGTGCGTAGGCAAAGCAGTCGCCGAAGTTCAGTGAGGCGGGGTGCCCGCTACCTTTGCCGAAATTTCGGTAAGCCTCTCTGGCTATGAGTGACTGTTCCTTTGTAACTGGTTCAATCTCGATACATGCTGAAGCTAATAGCTGGTTAAATTGCCCACTTAAGATCGGATCATGGTTTGAATCGGCGATAATTGCAGCTTCAATATAGGTTACGGCCGAAATTAGTGGCCGATGATCGTGAGCAAGAGCGTTAATAAAACTTTCTGCTTCAGGCTCGCCGCGTAATATTGTGATAATTGCTGAGGAGTCAACAATCATTTTGGTAGGCCAAGCTCATCATAAAGTAGATGATCGTGTTCGGAGCTTCGATACGGTTCAATCCATCGTTTAGCCGCGTCTCTGGCTATCGTTCGAATTTGGTCTGCTCTCTCAGTCGCTTCTCGGTCTGGCAGGTGGTGCAGACGATTTAGACGCTCGCTGACAGCGACGCTAACTGCCTGTGTCATGCTCTCACCGGTCTCCTGTGCTAATTTACGGACTAACCGAATGGTTTCAGCATTTTTGATATTCAGGCTCATATAGATAATTCTACCATTAGCTATCTTTATTTCCACCTTTTAATGTGCCGGAGGAACTTGGTAGGGTGAAATGCTTGGCTTAAATCCCCTCGATCAATACCCTATATAACTCCAGAGGTATAGAGGGTTGGAACGCACAGGAGCAAATATCTGGAACCAGGTTGGCTTGTATAGATTTATGCCGAAGCGATTAAGTGCAATTCAGAAATACATAGATGAATTCAGCATTTTAAAGCGAAGAGTTAAAAAAGTAATCGAATCCTCTAGAAGAACAGCGGGTTCTTGCAAAGGATTCGATTACCTAATAGATCTTTATCCGGCCTTGATCATCCTCCAGTGGGCGAGGAAGATGCCGATGAAGCTGTTCCGGCCGCTGAAACTGGATATGGGGGGATTCCGATTGTGGACTTATGGGTCATTAGCAGTGAATACGGCGGAGCAAGGTCGACGCCGTCGGGCTTGTCCAAATAACCGGGTTTTGTTCCAGGAACACCGGTATGCCCATACTGCCAGACGATCTTGTTGGTCTTGGGATCGATCACAATAACTCTGTGGTTCCAGTCATCGGTGGCAAGTATGTCTCCGTTTGGAAGAGGTATGGCAATTGAAGGCTGATTTAGAGCGTTAGCCCCGGTGGGAGCGAACCGCCATACCAAATTGCCTGACTGGTTGAATTCCTCAATGACGCCTGGCTTGGTGTAAGCAGCAGTTAAGTACAGTCCAGGTGAAACCTCGTTGCTGTCTGATGGGTAGCTAATACCTGGAGGATGGGCAGAGAATATTATCTTGCCAGTCGGTGTCATCTCGTCAACCCAATCACCGTTAATCTCAGTTACCAGCCAGTTTCCGTTTGTCATTGGGAACATTCCGTTGGGACTTCCAAACCGGGCTGGCGGCTGGTGATAGCAGTAAGGGGTGGTTTCTCCGTAGACGTGAACCGGACTTTGTACTGACGGTGAAAGATAAAGCAATCTGCAGTTTTTGATGTCAGCAGAAATGACGTTTCCGTTAGGGAGAATCATCGCGTCATCAGGATTGTTGAGGTAGCCATTAGCGGAGCCGCTGGTTCCCGGATGTCCGTATCTCCAGGTGATCTTGCCGGTTTGCGCCAGAATTTCTGTGATAACGAACTGGCTCTCTTGAGTGGCCAGAATATGCTTTCCGTTTGGACCGAAAAATGCGTCGTCGGGTTCAATAAATGTTTGACCGGGAGCTAAATCACCTTTGGCTGGGTACTGCCAGATGATCCTTCCTTTAGGGTCAACCATCAACAGTCTTGAGTTGTTACGATCTGCAATCAATATTGGACCAGGCAGGACTGATGGATTGGATCCCGGAGCGAGGTGACCGGGCTGGCCCTTTACTTTCGCTTCCAGAGAGGCTACCCAGGCCTTGGGCGAAAGCCCTGCCCCAGTTGGTCCCTTGCTCTTTGCTGAGGAACTCTTTGAGGAAGACGAAGTCTTTGCCTTGGATGTCGCGGACGTGGTCTTGTGTCCACCTTTTGTGGTGGCGACTACAAGAATGACTGCCAAAATGATTAGGACCCCCAGCACTGCATAACCAGCTGAGGATCGCTTGCGCTCACTCGCTTTGGCGTGCTTGGGTGCGTGAGCTCTGGAGTTATTTGATCGGTTAGAAGGCATTACAGATATGTAATATAGTAAAGTTCCTCGGCTTATTTACATCAGATACTAATAAACCACTCGGCCATCTCTAATAATCCACTCAGAAACGATAAGTTACGGCTGGCTGGACTCGATTAACTTGAGCATCGACAAATTTCCTTTTCTTTGCAATCGTCTCAAATGAACCTCTGTGGCGGTTCATTTGCACTAGGGGTTTCCTGTCAGCGCTGGCAAGCTTCTCACCAGGTAGTGACGCGAGCGTGAAAGGCTAAAAATGGGTCAGCCGGCGTAGATAGTTTGCGAGATCGATGAAAGATTCCTTTTTCATGTTCCGAGCTAAAGCATTTTTTATCAGAGCCTTTGGGATGAAAAGATATCCCGAAAAATATCCGTATGCTTTTCGGTAACTAGCAATTTCACGGGTCTGGCACTTTTTGAACTTGCTTCGAGTCCTGCCTTGGTAGTAGGGGATGCAGTTGTTTGGCCGACCTGAAGGATAAGTGGCCCCATAAATAAAATAGGTCGCCAACTGCCTTATATCTGAGCTTTTGACCTCTGACAGTGGTCGAAAATTAAGAGAATTTTTAGATTTTGTGTTTCCTCAGAAATTGTAACATTCGGGTCAAACTGGACGATTTCATGCCCGAGGAGGCAGGTTGATCAGTCTTCCGAATTAAATGGAGGTATTGACAATGAAATTACTAAGCCTACGTAGGGCAATGTTTATTATCAGTGCAGTTGGACTTACTGCTTCCCTCGCTGGGGCAAGTACTGCAGCGGCAGAGGGGACTCAAAGTGGAGGTATGCCTGCACCGGCATTGGGTAAATCTGGATCTATACATCAAGTAGCTACAGTGAAGTTTCCGGCGCCTTATGTCAATCCCAAAAGCTTCGACATTAGCTGGGTGGATCCTCAGACCCAAACTTACTACTTGGCGGATCATACTAATAACGGAGTTGATGCGATCAATGCGAAGACAGATGCTTTTGAGGGTTTGATCGGGGCTGGTGACTTTAGCGGCACAGGTGCAAATTCGACCAGCAGCCAAAAGTCGGTATGTGGCCCATTCGGGGTGGGGGGTCCCAATGGAGTGCTTGTTCTGCATGTAGGTGGTGTAACGCAGTTATGGGTTGGAAACGGAGTTACCTCATCTTCACCAACCAGCACCGTGAAGGTGTTTGATCTTAGCACTCCAAGTAGCGGTACTTTGGCTGCAAGCATTTCGACTGGTGGCCAGTGCAGGGCTGATGAATTGGCCTATGACCCGGTAGATCACGTTGTTATTATTGCCAATGATGCCGACTCCCCACCATTTTTGTCGCTGATCTCAGTAAATGCCAACCCAGCTAACGACAAGGTGCTTGGCAAGATCCCATTCACCAATGCAATTGACGGTATTGAGCAATCGGCGTGGAACCCGGCTAATGACATGTTCTATGTCAACATTCCTCAAATACCGACTACCGATGGGTCATGGATGGGTGAAGTGGCGGTTATCAACCCCAGGACTATGAAGGTCACCCAGACGTTCCCCGTACCGGCCTGCTCACCTGCAGGACTGGCAATCAATGTAAAGAGTCAGCAAATGCTGCTTGGCTGTAGCGGCGATGCAATTGGTGGTGACACTGTAAATGGCGTTACCTACAGTGGAAATCCTGCTGTTTCGTATATCATGAGCGCTCGCAATGGCAGAATCGTTTCAAGATTCTCACAGGTAGGCGGATCTGACGAGGTTTGGTACGACCCCAGCACTTCGCAGTATTACCTGGGTGCGAATGGAATGACTTCCAATGGGTTGTCCAGCGGCTACTCTACTCCAGTTCTTGGTGTTCTAAGCTCCAATGGAAATCGGTGGCTGGGCAATTTCCCCACAGCGGCTTCTGCACACTCAGTAGCGGCTAATCCGATGAATGGGCAGATATTTGTGCCGATTCCAGGATATGGCATTGCCGTCTTTGCGCCTTCAAACCATGACAACCAGGGAAACAGAGATAATTCCTAAAAACCTGCCTCATAACATAAACTAGTTTCGACCTGTGCCGGCATTACTGGCACAGGTCGAACTGACAAAGAAGGATTTAGCCGTAATAGCGTCATTTTCGCATCAACTCCAAAAACTGATTATCTGGGTGAATTCAAACTATGGATAAAAGAGTCCCGATCCGGTGACTGGCGCGGCCCACTTATCTGACCCGACCTATGCGCTTTGTCAATCCGATTAAGAAGGCGCAGGCTCCAAGTGAAAATCCTGGCGCAAGAGCTGTTTTAGCTTATTTAGCAGTTTTTCTTTTCGGATTAATCAACTCGAAGACGAATCCAAGGATGAGCAAGATGTTGTTGTAATGGAAATCT
>JAJZLS010000019.1 GCA_021803345.1 Actinomycetes bacterium | reverse complement strand
GACGCTGACGTTCGTTCAATATCCCCGAGATGAGTTGGTAACGTTTGGATATTAACGCTTCATCGTCCACACCCACATTATAGCAGACAAATTACAATGATGTAATACTTATTTCGCTACAATTCCTAAGAAAGCTATTGCGGTACTTGGTCAGACGTTTTGTTGCTCCGAGTCTGCCACCTCTGAACTGCTGTGGTGACCATTTCCGTTTTGGCTCTCGAGCTTAACAATTTGACCCCTTTTACTGCCCGGTTCGTGAACCGGCTGCCCAAAGGCCTGATCAACGAGTGCCGCTACTTCTGCGCCGTCTATAGTCTCTTTCTCAAGAAGTGCATTGGCGACTAATTCAAGGCCCTTCTGATGCAGTTTTAGAAGTTTGGTTGCCCTTGCTTCCTGTTCCCTGAGAATGGTATCGACTTCTTCATCGATGATTTTGGAAGTATCTTCGGAATAATCCCTACTGTGCATCAAATCTTCACCAAGGAATACCATTCCCTGGGATCCCCATGCCCTGGGACCGATTCGCTCGCTCATTCCCCATTCTCTAACCATTTTTCTTGCTAATTCGGTATTTCCTACCAGGTCGTTGTTCGCTCCTGTGGAAAGGTCACCGTAAATTAGCATTTCAGCCACTCTGCCTCCCATCCTGACGACTAAAGAATCGTCGATGTATTCCTTGGGATAGATGTGCCGCTCCTCAAGCGGAAGTTGCTGGGTCACACCCAGCGCCATCCCAGTTGGAAGAATGGTTACCTTGTGTACTGGATCAGCATTGTCGAGCACATACGCAAGTACCGCATGACCACCTTCATGGTAGGCGACCCTCTCCTTTTCCTCGTCCGAGAGAACCAGAGACTCTCTCTTCTGTCCCATCAGCACTCGGTCTCTGGCAGCCTCGAAGTCCTCCATGTGAATCTCTGGCGAGGATCTGCGGACTGCGTGAAGGGCAGCCTCATTGACAAGGTTGGCCAGGTCTGCCCCGCTCATTCCCGGAGTTCCCCTTGCTACAACGCTAAGGTCGACGTCATCTGCAATTTTTTTGCCCTTGCAATGGACTTTAAGAATTGGTAACCGCTCTTCAAGATCTGGAAGAGGAACCACGATCTGGCGATCAAATCTTCCTGGTCTGAGCAAGGCGGGGTCTAGAATGTCTGGTCGGTTGGTTGCTGCCATGATTACGATTCCCTCTGCGGTATCGAATCCGTCCATTTCGGCGAGCATTTGGTTTAGCGTTTGTTCTCTTTCATCATGTCCTCCACCAAGTCCGGCTCCGCGCTTTCTTCCGATGGAGTCGATTTCATCTATGAAAATTATTGCTGGAGCTTGCTTGCGGGCTGTTTGGAAAAGGTCACGAACCCTGGAAGCTCCGACACCTACAAACATCTCCATAAAGTCTGAACCAGTCACACTTAGAAATGGCACTCCGGCTTCCCCCGCGACTGCACGTGCCAGCAAGGTTTTACCGGTTCCAGGAGGACCGACCAGCAGGATTCCTTTAGGGACTCGTGCCCCGATCTCTTTGAATCTCTGCGCATTTTTTAAAAAGTCAACCACTTCCGAAATTTCCAGCTTGACTGAGGCATATCCTGCCACATCATCAAATGTGGTTCGGGGTCGCTCGGTCGAGTAGACCTTGGGTTTTGATTTCCCTATAGACATTATCCCAGACATCTGTCCCTGGGCTCTTCGGTTCATATAGGCGAAAAAGCCAAATATAAGCACTAAAGGAATCATGTATTCAAGGATCACTGACAAAAAGTTGGTTGTCGGAGTATAGAAGGAGATATTTACTCCTTCTTTCCTCAGTGCCTTTATGTCAGAGGTGATATATGGCTCTGGCCCGTTGACGGTGTATGTTGATCCGTTAGACAATGTACCGGTGATTTTCCCGTCACTATTGTTTATCTGGGCAGTGGAAACCTGTTTAGCCTGAGCATCTTTTAGAAAACTATTGTATGTTAACTGAGTGGACGCTTTTGGCGTAAAAATAGAGGCGTACATAAATGCAGCCGCTAGTAATACAACCAGAACTAGTACAATCCAACGCCAGCTCTGGTCAGGTCCTGAAGGAAAAACCTTATTTCCTTTATCGTTTCCGCGCTTAGGCGTATCGGGCATTTGACGACTCATACACACTATGTTAGGCGCATTAACCAAGATAGTGGTTAACAGATTTGTAACAACATTGCACAATGCTTAGCTCAGGCCCGTAAAGTGCGTCAATTTTATTGCAGATTTAGGGTAGCCTCATTGAGGTGAATTATGTGGAGTCAGCTTCTAACGACAACAATATCAAGGGTATAGATGCTTTACTCATAGCTGTTATCGGCTTTTTGGCAGGGTATCTATTTGCAAATATCTATGTGCTCATTGAGTTGACTGTGGTAAACGCTCCGTCGAGTGCTACACCTTCCAATTCGCTTGGCGCACTTGTGGCAAGTCTATTAGGCCTTTGGACTGGGCTCTTTGCGGCTGTAATTTATGCTTCAAAAAAGAAAGGCTCTGGATCTCTACGGGTCGATTTCGGACTACGCAGGCTCCAACTGCAGGATCCCCTGATTGGAATACCGGTAGGAATATTTGGTCAGTTGGTACTGATTCCATTGCTGTATTTTCCATTTGAAAAGCTAGTTCCGAATTTGGCCCAAAGACTGAATAAGCCAGCTCAGAGCATTACAAGCTTGGGCCACGGCAGCGGTGCAGTCCTTCTGGTAGTTTTTTTAGTTATCGGAGCTCCATTTATTGAAGAGTTGTATTTTAGAGGTTTATTGCTGGGATCCCTAAAGTATCGGTTCAATAGGTGGTCTGATTCCGTATCATCATTTTTAGCAGCGATAGTCTCGGCGCTGCTTTTTGGACTTGCCCATGCGGAGCCGCTTCAACTTCTCGGTCTTGCGGCGTTCGGTTTGGTTTTGGCTGGACTTAGGTTAAAGTTCGGAAGATTGGCTCCAGGAATGTTTGCTCACAGCGCGTTCAATGCAGTTACAGTCGTAGCGCTCATGAAGATACATTAGACGCAGATTAGTGGAAACTGAAGTTAGCGAAACAGACTGTTGAAACAACTAGTGCAATATGGATAGGTGCAATTGATCACGATCTCGGAACGTATCAAGAAGTTAGACCCTGAACAAAGAGCAAATCTTGTTGACAAACTGTTTATAGGGCTCGCTCTCGTTTTTTTGATTTGGCAGCTTCATCCTTCACTGATTCTTTCAAATACCACTACAGCTGGTGGAGATACCGGAGCCCATTTCATAGTCCCTTGGCTGGCTGAGCATCAAGTATTTAACCATTTTCGACTTACCGGCTGGAGTAGCGCTTGGTATGACGGTTTCCCTCTGCTTGGGTTCTATTTTCCGCTTCCTTCGATTCTGGTAGCAATCTTAAACATCTTTATCAGTTACGACGTGGCTTTCAAATTAATCACAGTTTTGGGTTCACTTATATTCATCCCTAGTCTCTATACCTTAGGGAAGAAGTTTGGGCTTCCCCGTCCTATACCGGTCTGCCTTTCCTTGGTGGGCATTGGTTACCTATTTAATACCAGCTACACAATTGACGGCGGAAATCTGGCATCCACTTTGGCCGGTGAGTACTCGTTTTCCCTTTCCCTTGCGCTAGGTATTTATGTCGTTGCAATAGCTGCCAAGAAGAAGCTCACCAATAAAGACATGGCTCTCGGCGCTTTGCTGTTTGGCCTCTCCACCCTGGCCCATATACTTCCATCTTTCTGGGTGGGATTTGCCCTGGTGTTTTTGGTGCTTTTGAAAAGGGTTTTTTATAAGACTTGGGAAGACCTGCCACGAACTGTGGGAATAGTTTTGATTGCGGCTTGTTTGACCGCCTTCTGGGCTCTGCCGTTTGCCTACAGGATATCGTATTCAACCTCTATGGGCTGGACCAAAGTTACGACCTATGGATCGTCGCTTTTCCCGCACTCTTTGAAGATATGGGTCATAATGGCAGTGCTCGGTGTGCTGATATCTGTCATTCGAAGGCAAATTCTAGGGATTCTGCTGGCTATCCTGGGCATTTTGGCCGTAGCCACATTCGTGTTCCTACCTCCAAGTGCAGTTTACAATGCCCGGGCTCTTCCTTTTTGGGTGCTTTCGCTATATCTGCTTTCGGGAATATTTCTTGGAAACTGCGCCATACTGATTTCGTCAGGAATTTCATGGATTCGTGCTCTTATTGCCCAAGATAGAGAGAGGTCTCTAAGTGAGGTTGGTCCCACCGGACCCAGTGTTGATGGCGTCAATTCGGATGATGCTGAAGAAGATGCTGGACAATACGTGGCCCCGAAATCGTTAATAGGTCTCGAGATCGAACCGTCGGAGATTCAACAGGTCCTGATTCCTGAGGGTCAAAGGACTAAGGGATCGAAAAGCTTTAGATTTCCTCTGGTATCAGAACTAAGTCCGAAGGGCTCGTTTCTCACCGCAACCATCGTGTCGGCGGTCGTGTTTCTAATTTCCGGATTGGGTCTGTTCACTCCAATTTCCTGGCTGCCAATACATCCAACACAAAGTTTTGTTCCTTCCTGGATCCGCTGGAACTATACCGGATATGAGGCAAAGCCGGGTTATCCGGAATATCGAAACTTGATGGTAAAGATGCAGAGTGTGGCGAAAGAATATGGGTGTGGCCCGGCGATGTGGGAGTACAACTCTCAGGAAAATAGCTACGGCACCCCAATGGCTTTGATGCTGTTACCATACTGGACTGGTACCTGTATCGGATCAATGGAAGGTCTTTTTTTCGAATCTTCCGCTACTACTCCCTTTCATTTTCTAGATCAATCGGAGTTGTCAGCTTTTCCATCTGACGCCATGGCTGGTCTGCCCTATAAAGGCCTGAATGTGAAACTTGGGGTACAACATCTGCAACTGTTGGGAGTCAGATATTACATGGCATTTTCTCCCAATGTGATTGCTCAAGCCAACCGGGATCCCGAGTTGCGTAAAATTGCCACTGTTCCCGCTGTTCAGCCCTCGGCAGGCCAGACTTCAGCACTGGGTTGGACCTGGAATATTTATCTTGTAAAAAATTCCACTAAGGTGGTACCTCTGACCCGCAAGCCGGTAGTACTAAATGGGATCAAAGCAAATCAGGTAGCTTGGGATAAGGTCGCGATCCCGTGGTACGATAATCCCAGCAAATGGTCGGTTGTGCCAGCGCAGTCTGGACCTTCAAGCTGGCCTCATGTCGCAGCAAATTCCACCAGCTATCCTTCGGTTCCGGTACCGTCAACCAGAGTGACGGCGATCAAACAAAGTAATGAATCTATCTCGTTTAACGTTTCGACTACCGGTGTGCCCGTTCTGGTGAAAATTTCTTATTTTCCTAATTGGCAGGTTAAAGGGGGTACCGGCCCTTACAGGGTGGCTCCAAACCTGATGGTAGTGGTTCCTACCTCTAAGCATGTGGTCGTATACTATGGAATGACTCCAATCGATTACACCGGGTACGCAGTTTCGCTGATAACAGTTTTAGGCCTGGTTGCTATATTTATACATCCACGATCCAAACATTTGCAGTCATCGATCGACTAGAGTTATTGGTCGGCCCATGTGTCTGGGTGAAATGAAGTAGAGGTTTTAACGTTTATGATTTCCGAGATTTTCAAAGCTTATGACGTTCGAGGCATTGTCCCAGATCAACTTAATGAAGAGGTAGCAAGGGCTATCGGCGCAGCGTTTGCTGAATTTTGCCAGACTTCCAAGATTGCCGTTGCTCGTGATATGAGAGTGTCAGGCGAACAGCTGAGCACAGCATTTATGGATGGTGCACGGGCGCTAGGGGTTGGCATTGTCGATCTCGGTCTTGGATCAACTGATATGTTGTATTTTGCTTCCGGCAAACTGGACATGCCAGGCGTGATGTTCACAGCTTCCCATAATCCCGCTACTTACAATGGAATTAAAATGTGCCTGGCGCAGGCTCGCCCCATCAGCGCAGATACAGGCCTTCAGGATATCCGGCAGTTGGCGCAAAAGTACTTAGACGGTGGAGTACCAGCGGGTGAGAAGTCGGGAACCTATGAACAGAAGGAGATGCTGACTAAATTTGCGGAGCATGTCAGATCCTTTGTGAATCTGGATAACCTTCGTCCCTTAAGGGTAATAGCCGATACAGCCAATGGCATGGGCGGGCTGGTAGTTCCGGCAGTTTTCGGCCCGTTGCCGTTTGAACTTGAAATTCTCTTTCCCGAGTTGGATGGTAATTTCCCTAATCATCCTGCAGATCCAATCCAGCCGGAGAACCTGGTGGACCTAAAGCAGAGAGTGATCTCTAGTGGTGCAGACGTTGGTTTAGCATTCGATGGAGATGCAGACAGAGTTTTTCTTGTGGATGATCTTGGTCATACAATTTCAGGGTCCACCACAACCTCCCTGGTTGCGAAGACTCTGCTGAAACGTCATCCAGGTTCAAAGGTGCTTCACAATCTCATCTGTTCAAAAGCGGCTCCAGAGATTATTACCGAAAATGGCGGAATACCGATTAAAACCAGAGTGGGGCACAGCTTCATAAAAACCGTTATGGAGGAGACGGACGCTCTGTTCGCTGGAGAACATTCCGGTCACTATTACTTCCGAGATAACTATAGGGCTGATTCAGGATTGATAGCAGCATTGGTGGTGCTTGAGGTACTTTCTCAGTCGGACCAGCCACTCTCGCAGCTTCGCACTGAGTTGGAGCGCTACAGCGCCTCAGGAGAAGTAAACACCAAAGTTCAGAATGTATTTGAAGTCCTAGAGTTTCTTGAAAATGCATACCAGGGTCGTGGGAAAATGGATCATATGGATGGTCTAACGGTTGATTTAGGTGATTGGTGGTTTAACGTAAGACCTTCAAACACTGAGCCGCTTCTGCGCTTAAACCTTGAAGCTAGGACCGATAAAGAGGTGGCAGCTAGAGTTCAAGAAGTTCTGGCGGTTATATCCAAAGCTGATTCGGAAAGGAATTAGTGTGGTTCTTGACCCTCAACTGTTAGAGATTTTAGTTTGTCCGATTGACAAGGGACCTTTGATTTATTTTGCTGACGAGGAATCTCTGTATAATCCACGGCTCAGGCGCAGGTATTCCATAAAGCAGAATATTCCAGTGATGCTCGTGGATGAATCTGAGGTGGTGGATGAAAAAGAGCATGAAAGACTGCTAGCAAAATCGAAATCAAGCTAAATAACCGTTCAATATCTGTGAAATATAAAGTTTGAGGTACTTTCATGTTCGATGAAGTATTGGATTCGTCTCGAATCTGGGACTATACAGCCGGTCTTCCTGAACAGTTAGCACATGCGGCTGCTAACTCGGCGGCTACTCCAGGCCTTCCTCACAAGCACAATGTGGAAAATGTCGTCGTGCTTGGAATGGGTGGCTCGGGTATCTCCGGAGACGTGCTAGTGGCAGTGGCTGCTCCATTTATGTCCGTACCTGTGGCGGTGGTAAAGGGATACAGCGTGCCTGCGTTTGTCGGTCCGGGGTCATTAGTGTTTGCTATTTCGTTTTCTGGAAATACCGAAGAGACCATAGAGGCTTCCGCCGACGCGCTTAGGCATGGGGCAACCGTAGTTTTTGTCACCTCTGGTGGTGAGATGGCTGATATGGCATTAGCTTCTGGATCTCCGTGGATAAAGGTTCCGGCCGATATCCCACAGCCTCGGGCTGCCATAGGAGCGATGTCGATCCCGCCGCTTGTGGTGCTGGAAGAGATTGGACTCTTTCCGGGGGCCACCCACTGGATTGATTTGGCTGTCGCTCAATTACAAAGAAGGCGGGACGGACTCTTGCAGAATCTTTCCGAGATTGAATCTATTGCCGAGAGGATCGGTGATGCGATTCCTTTAGTGCATTCTTCGGGGGCAATCGGCAGAGCCGGGGCGCAAAGATGGAAGACCCAGATTAATGAAAATGCAAAGAGGCCAGCGTTTTATTCTGTTTACTCTGAGAACTGCCACAACGAATTAGCCGGGTGGGAGTATTTAAGCGATCTTACCAAGTCCAGAATGGTGATAATAAACCTTAGGCATGAGAGCGAACATCCACAGGTGGTGCGGCGTTTTGACATTGCTTATGACCTGATGGGTTCAAAGGTAAAGGACGTTGTAACAGTACACGGATACGGCGAGGGTGAGCTTTCCCAGTTGCTTGACTTGATACTGACTGGGGATTTCGTATCGCTTCAAATCGCTAAAAATGATGGAATTGATCCTGGGCCGATACCTGTCCTCAATCATATGAAGTCACGGCTTGCTGGTCACTAAGGAAACAAGAGTTTGAAATCAAAAAGGGAGGACTAATTGCAATACGACATAGCCGACATCTCACTAGCGGGTCTGGGAAAACAAAGAATTGCATGGGCTGACAAGAATATGCCTGTGCTTGCGTCTATCCGTGAAAGATTTAGCAAAGAGAGGCCTCTTGAAGGCCATACAATTGCAGCATGCATGCATATCACCACCGAGACAGCCAATCTTCTCCGGACCCTCAAGGCTGCAGGCGCGACCGTTGTGGCATGTGCTTCAAATCCTCTATCCACCCAAGATGACGTTGCCGCTTCGCTGGTAAAAGACGAAGGGATTGCGGTATTTGCTATAAAGGGAGAGAATTCCGCTACTTACTATAGCCACATAGATGCAGCTCTTGATGCACGTCCTACCCTGACTATGGATGATGGATGCGACCTGGTAACCCGGTTGCATAAGGAAAGGCCAGATCAAATTTCTGAGATCGTCGCAGGGACTGAGGAGACCACCACCGGCGTGATTCGCCTAAAGGCAATGGAGCTTGATGGTGCTCTTGGGTTCCCAATAGTTGCAGTCAATGACGCCGACACCAAGCATATGTTTGATAACCGTTATGGGACCGGGCAATCGACTCTAGACGGAGTAATTCGTGCAACGAACGTCCTATTGGCTGGGAAGACCGTTGTGGTGGCAGGTTACGGATATTGCGGCAAGGGTGTTGCTTCGAGAGCCAGAGGTCTTGGGGCCCAGGTGGTTGTGACCGAAATTAACCCTCTTCGAGCTTTGGAAGCAGCAATGGATGGATTCAGGGTTGAGACAATGGATGAAGCAGCCGGTGAGGGCGACATCTTCATTACTGTGACAGGAAATCGGGACGTCTTAGTTGAAGAGCATTTTCTAAAGATGAAAGACGGCGCCATCCTTGCAAACTCCGGTCATTTTGACATTGAAATTGACCTTGCTGCGCTTTCTAAGTTGGCATCTGGGGAGCGGCGGCGACAGGTCCGACCGTTGGTGGAAGAGTTTTTGGTGTCTCAAAGCAGCGGAAATGCCAGGATAATGGTTATAGCTGAAGGTAGATTGGTCAATTTGGGCGCAGCAGAAGGACATCCTGCCAACGTGATGGATATGAGTTTTGCCAACCAGGCATTAGCAGCGGAATGGGCAGTCGTCAACAAAGATTCCCTTGAGCCAAAGGTGTATGACGTACCAGATGATATCGACCAAGGGATCGCAGCCCTAAAGCTGCAAACTATGGGTATTGCAATCGATGTGCTGACCGATAGGCAGAAGGAATATTTGACCTCCTGGCACACTGGCACGTGATTCGTTTGCTAAATTCTATATAGATCTGTTGTAGGTCTGTGGTTGAAAGTCGATGCCAGTCGCAGGCAAAACGACCCACGTAAGCCAACTTTGGTTGGTGATCATGGTGCGGCTTAGAAGTAAGCCCCGCTCATCTGGTGACGAATGGCGTTGCATGATGGAGAAGCTGCGAATCAAGATATGAGTTCGAGTTTGGTTAAATAAGCGCCTCTAGCTCCTTGAGAATTGCTCAGCGGGCGAGTGTGGGGTAAAAGACCAGGTCAGCTACAGCGGATAATTGATAACGGGAGCAAAGCAATAAGTTTTGCTCCCGTTTGTCGCGTGTAAGGGGTGGAAATTTTACCGACTATTTATGAAATTAGAACCTGATTCTCTGGCACTTCACAGATAAAAGTTGCAGAATGGGTGTATGGCTTAATTTCGACTACAAGATAAAGGGGGCACCGTGGAGATTGCATATCGATCACGCAATGTCGCGATTCATTCCGGACAAAGAGAAAGGATGGAGGAGAGACTGAACCACCTAGCCAAGTTTGTAGAAGGATTAGATAAAGCAGAGATAGCAATTTACGAAGAGAAGAACCCCAGAATTGCCGAAAAAGAAGTTTGCGAAGTTTCGATGTATGGACATGGACATGTAGTACGGGCCAAAGGTTCAGGATTTGAGATTATGGAAGCTTTTGATCGAGTGGTCGAAAAACTAGAGCACCGGCTTGAAAAATTAAAGGGCAAGCTGATCAGCAGATCGCATCCCCGCCATCGAAATGGCGGGACGAAGGAAATATTCAACGGCAATGGCTCCCATAGGGGTCCAGTCAAGACTAAAACATTTAAAATCGAATCAATGACGCCGGCTGAGGCGGTTCTTCATATGGAGCTGTTGTCACATAGTTTCTATTTCTTTACCAATGAAGATACCGGAAGCCCGGCAGTTGTGTACGAGAGATCCGATGGAACGGTTGGATTGATTGATTCAGAGGTATCAGTCTGATTTTTAGCTGTGGAATGTGCAGCTTTCAGGTATCGATGCACGTTTGTGCTTGTTTGTTGGGTACGATGGATAGGCCATGAGTGTATTTACAAGGCTGCTAAAAGCAGGTGAAGGCAAGAAGGTCCGACGACTTGCCGAAATAGTTCCACTAATAAATGAATTTGAGCCACAGATGCAGGGTTTATCCGATGCGGAGCTTCAGGCCAAAACCGATGAGTTTAGGTCAAGGCTTGCCGATGGTGAGACTCTGGACGATCTACTGGTTGAGGCATTTGCTGTAGTTCGCGAGGCTGCAGTGAGGGTCATTGGCCAGAGACATTATGACGTCCAGCTCATGGGTGGGATGGCTCTGCATTTTGGCTGGATTGCCGAGATGAAGACCGGTGAAGGTAAGACGCTGGTCTCAACTTTGCCGTCATATCTAAACGCGCTGAGTGGCAACGGGGTACATATAGTTACCGTAAATGACTACCTAGCCCAGCGTGATGCTGTAAATATGGGTCGAATCTACAGTTTCCTTGGCCTCAAGACCGGGCTTATTTTGCCGACCATGGAGGCATGGTGGTTGCGCCAGGAAGCCTACAATGCCGATATAACCTATGGCACCAACACTGAGTTTGGGTTTGATTACCTCAGGGATAATATGGCCCGATCTCTTGGAGAAATGGTCCAACGAGGGCATCACTTTGCAATCGTCGACGAGGTCGACTCAATTCTTATTGACGAAGCCAGAACTCCTCTGATAATTTCAGGTCCCTCAGATCAGTCCGCTCAACTTTATTACCAGTTTGCTTCGATAGTGAGGACCCTGGCTCCTGAGGTCGACTACGAAGTTGACGAGGAGAAAAAGACCGTTATACCTACTGAAGAAGGTATAGAAAAAGTAGAAAAGCAGCTGGGTCTCGACAACTTGTACGATTTGGGGTCCGTTAGCCTTCTCCACCAGCTCAATCAAGCCCTAAGGGCCAAGGAACTCTACAAGCGGGATAAAGATTACATCGTCGACAAGGGTGATGTTAAAATTGTAGATGAGTTCACTGGAAGAATTCTCGAGGGCCGGAGATGGTCGGAAGGTCTTCACCAGGCAGTGGAAGCCAAGGAGCGGGTGAGGATCAAAGAGGAGAACCACACCTGGGCAACGGTTACGTTGCAGAACTACTTCCGGATGTATGAAAAGCTTTCCGGCATGACAGGTACCGCCGAGACGGAGTCTGCTGAATTTGCAAGTACCTATAATCTCCCAGTGGTTCCGATTCCAACCAATAAAGAGATGATCCGCAAAAACTATCCAGATGTAATTTACAAATCTGAGATGGCTAAGTTCAAAGCGGCAATTGATGACATAGAGCAGCGCAACATTAAAGGGCAACCGATTTTGGTTGGTACCGCTTCAGTGGCAAAGTCTGAAGTGCTATCGCAGATGTTGACTCAAAGGGGAATTGAACATACTGTACTGAATGCCAAACAGCATTTCCGTGAGGCTGAAATTGTTGTCCAGGCTGGTCGACTCGGCGCAGTCACGGTTGCAACCAATATGGCTGGCCGTGGAGTCGATATTCTCCTTGGTGGTAATCCGGAAGGTTTGGCAGTTCAAGAGCTGAAGGCCCAAGGCATTGATCCCGATGATCCGGAAAATTCCCAAAAGTATTTGGAGGTCCTCGAGAAATTCGAGAAGCAGTGTAAAGAAGAGGGCGACAAGGTAAGAGAACTGGGTGGACTTTACGTTCTGGGTTCAGAACGCCATGAGAGCCGGAGAATCGATAATCAGCTTCGTGGTCGGTCGGGGCGTCAGGGAGATCCCGGCGAGAGCAGATTTTATCTCTCTCTTGAAGATGAGTTAATGAGACTGTTTGCCACCGGGGCGGTTTCATACATCCTTGAGCGCACCTTTATGGATGAAACTCCTATCGAACACAAAATGGTTTCGAAGGCAATTGAGCGGGCGCAATCCACCGTAGAGGCCAAAAATGCTGAAATACGTAAGGAAGTTCTAAAGTATGACGAGGTCCTGGACGCCCAGCGGAAGGTGATCTACAGACTGCGCAGATCGGTGCTTGAAGGTGAGGACCTCCGCGAAAGAACGGTATCCATTATTGACAAGACCTTGGACCAATTAATCGAAAAGCATCTTGTCTCAGAATTCCAGGAGCAATGGGATCTCGGTTCCCTGCTTGTTGATCTTAGTCAGTATTATCCAACAACATTCACCGTGGATGAATTGGCGGAAGCAATTTCCAGGGAACAGGTATACGAGACTTTACGCCAAGAGATAATGGCTATTTACGAAAAAAGAGAACAGGAAATACCTGGAGGCATTGAAGTAGCCCGTTCTCTGGAGCGGGACGTGATGTTGGCGGTAATCGATCAACGTTGGCGAGAGCATCTCAGTGAGATGGATTCGCTCAGGGAAGGGATTAACCTTCGCGCAATGGGCCAACAGGATCCACTGGTTGCATGGCAGCGTGAAGGATTTGCCATGTTTTCACAACTGGTTGAGCTGATCGACGATGATTATCTCAAATATCTTTTCCATGTTGAACTGGTCCAGGAAGAAGCTCCAGCCGCTGATTTGTCTCGGGCTAGCTATTTTGGTCAGAATGATCCGGTTGTTGGCCTTACCTTGGTTGGCTCAGAAAATGCTATGGAGTCTCAATTGCCAACTTCAGAAGAGGTTGAGACACGGGCTGCTTCTATTCAGAGATCAGGATCAGTTGAAGCGGCATTGGGGGCCGACGGAGAAGCAACTATTCTCCCATTTAAGAAGTCCAGCAATGAGAAGGTGGGGAGAAACGAGCCATGTTGGTGTGGGTCAGGGCAGAAATTTAAGAATTGTCATGGCAAAAGAGATGGCTAGTCGTAAGCTTGTAGTTTAGTTTAGGTCTGGGACACGTTTTGAAGTCATTTGATGATGTTATTGCCTCGCTGCTAAAGCGTTTAGAAGATGCAAAGATGGTGCTTAAATTTGATTCTTTGTCATCGAAGAAGATGGTTTTAGAGAAGCAGGTTAGCGACGCTAATCTGTGGGATGATCCCGATACCGCTCGAAAAGTGACTGCAGAATATTCAGCTGTAGCTGACGATATCAACTTAATCGAGTCACTTAGCTCTGACTTAGAGGATGTTATAACACTCTATGAGTTAGGCAAAGAAGAGTCCGATGATAGCTTCGAGACCGAGATAGATGAAGCCATAGGTAAGCTCTCAGGAGAGTTTGATGCTCTAGAGCTAAGGCTCATGTTTTCTGGCGAACACGATGCTAAGGATGCGGTATGTGAGATTCACGCTGGTGTCGGAGGAACCGATGCCCAAGACTGGGCAGAGATGATGCTTCGAATGTACCTTAGATGGGCTGAACGTAAAGGGTTCACAGTGGAGATCGATGAGGTTTCTCCCGGCCAAGAGGCTGGAATACTATCTGCGACTATGATAGTCCGGGGCCGGTTTGCATACGGTCTGCTGCGTGCGGAAAAAGGTGTCCACCGATTGGTACGGATATCTCCGTTTGGTGCAGCCGGGAAACGTCAGACCAGCTTCTCGTCATTTGATGCGGTGCCTTATATGGATGATATGAGTGGTGAAATTACCATAGACGATAAAGATATCAGAGTCGATACATATAGATCTTCTGGTGCTGGAGGCCAGCATGTGAATGTGACGGATTCTGCGGTTAGAATTACACATCTGCCTAGCGGAATTGTTGTAACTTGTCAAAATGAGCGGAGTCAGCTACAGAACAAGGCGAAAGCGATGCAAATTCTTGCGGCTAAATTAGTGGAGTTACAGCGGCAACAGCGCCGCGCCGAAATTGATGCAATCGCCGGCCCTCAATCTGAAGTAGGGTGGGGAAATCAAATTCGCTCATATGTATTGGCCCCATATCAACTCGTCAAGGATCTGCGCACTGGTGCTGAGACGGGTAATGTTGAATCTGTCTTAGATGGAGATTTAGACCCGTTTATGGAATCTTATCTGCGATGGGAAAGATCGAAAGTATTGCACTCGAATTAATTAGCGAGTAACGGCCGACCAGAGAAAGTCGTGTATTTTGATGCGATCTAAATCGGAGGAGTTTGGTAGTGATCAGATTAGACAAGGTGTCAAAAAGCTACAAGGATGATCTTTACGCGCTGATTGACTGCTCTTTTGAAATTAACAGAGGCGAATTTGTCTTTATAGTCGGGTCTTCAGGTTCTGGAAAATCAACATTACTTAGGCTTCTTTTGAGGGAAGAGCGTCCTGACACAGGTGAGATTTGGGTTGCCGGGAAAGAGCTTTCTTCAATGCAGAAATGGAAGGTGCCATTTTTCCGACGGAATATCGGTGCAATTTTTCAGGATTTTAGACTGCTTCCCAATAAATCGGTTTTTGACAACGTTGGTTTTGCTCTCGAGGTAATCGGTAAGTCGAAACGCTATATTTCAGTCCAAGTACCTCAGATGCTTGAGCTGGTGGGTCTGCATGATAAGCAGGATAGATTACCAAGCGAGCTGTCCGGTGGTGAGCAGCAAAGGGTAGCGATAGCCAGGGCATTCATAAACAGGCCACTCATTCTATTGGCTGATGAACCGACAGGTAATCTTGATCCTGACAACTCGTGGAGCGTAATGGGTCTTTTGGAACGAATCAACAGGACCGGGACCACCGTTTTAATGGCAACTCACGATGTGGGAATCGTTGATTCTATGAGACGCAGAGTCATCGAGCTGGATCACGGCCAGATTAAGCGAGATCAAATTCGTGGAGTTTACGGGATGGGACAGTAATTGCGGGTCTGCCTCAAGGAGTGTTTATGGCAATTTCATTAGAGTACGTAGTAAAAGAGACTTCAGGAAATTTATGGCGAAACCGTCTGATGAGCCTGGCTGCAATTCTTACGATATCAGTTTCTCTGGCACTTGCCGGAGCTGCGTTACTTCTTAAGCAGGGTGTCTCGGTTGCGACGTCGCAGTGGAAGGGCGGTGTGCAGTTACTTATATTTATGCAGCCCAATGCCACGACTGCGCAAACGGGTGCGATTTCCAAGCAGTTGAATGCGCTTCCTGAGATAAAGAGCTTCACCTATGTGAATCAGGCTCAGTCCTATCAGGAATTTAAGCGCTTGATGGCCAACTCTCCAGATTTGCTTCACAGCGTTACTGAGTCACAGATACCTCCTTCTTTCAGGGTCGTGCTCAAGAACCCCAACGATGCTCCGTCGGTAGGCTCATTGTTCCAGCAACAGGTGGGGGTACGGAATGTCAATTTTAATCGGAGCGCCATAAATACAATGTTGCGGGTGACCTCCATTATGCAGTTGGTGATAGTTGCTCTGGCGGTGATCCTGCTCATATCAGCTGCCGTGCTTATACTTAATGTGATCAGAGTCGCTATCTTCTCTAGACGTAGAGAGGTGGCCGTGATGAAGCTAGTAGGTGCCACCAACTGGTTTATTCGGGTTCCATTCATGTTGGAAGGTTTGGCACAGGGACTCATTGGCGCCTTGGTAGCTGCTCTGGCTGTCATTGGGATTCAAACTCTTTTTCACTACGCTGTCTCCCATTTTCAGATAAGCATTCTTTCGAATTTTTTGGTTTCATCCCATGATGTATTAATGACTGAGCTGGTTGTGGTGCTGATGGGGATTTTAGTTGGCACTGGCGGTTCGGCACTTGCGGTGAGGCGCTATTTGGAGGTATAGCGGGAATCAGGAGTTGCGCTCTGTATACACTCCAGGCCGTCAAGCTCTGGCTTAGCGATGAGATATAAGTCGACGGAATGTTTTAGTCGCAGTATGGATCTATGTGATTGATTAACGGGACATCTATAATGTCGAGTTATATCCCTCCGACCAGATTGTTTTTAACTTAGCAGACTCCAATGATTAGATACGAGTTTGTTTTACAAGCTGGGGGAAATCGAAATTTTTATCTAAGCTGCCTCGGAGCTCATTACCGAAGATAGCTAAATTTGCGTTTTAAGCTAGTTCGGTAATGAACGAATCCTCGGGACAACTCAAAATGTTATTGTCTGCCAGGTTTGGCCCCCGTTATGGGTCATCAGGAATTCTGAGGTTTGTACGCCAGCTTTGGATGCATTCCCCTCGACGGTAAACCCTTGAGTGGTGGTTGTAAATCCAAGGTCATGGAACGGCGCACCACCGAATGCTGGATTTTGGATAATGGTTTGCCAGCTTTGTCCACCGTTTGTTGTCAAGTAGAGAAAGGTGGCACCGGAAGCTGCTGTCACAGCAATCGTTTCCCCATTTGGCGAGGCGATTCCTGTCAGGACCCCACTGATTGGCGGATCTGACGGTACAGGTGTGAAAGTCGAAAGGTTCGTTGATTTGACGACAGTCTTTTGTTGACTACCGGCTCCTGCATCCCCTCCACATCCGAGCACAATTTGTGGAGCCGATGATCCTGCTGCTGGCGTCGAAAGCGCAGCCACAGGATTAGTGGGAACGCCGCTGCTGCAGTTGGTAGTTATGTGAGTCCAGCTCGATTGCCCGCTGCCTTCAAAGTAAAAATCACCCTTGCGGTCATTAACTGATATGAGTGTTCCATATGGGTTAGTAGTTAGTTTTGCCGGAGCTCCCGCTGGGAAAGAGGGTGAACTCTGCAGCGAAAAGTTGTCTTGACTGGCGGGTGAGGTGAACAGATAGTCGGCTCCCGGAACGGCGGTGTCTGGATTTCCGGCAATGAGAAATGTTGATGTCGCATTTGTTTCAAGCGACATCACGCCATACGAGCTTGGGACTCCGGGAAGCGTGACTTTATGCCAGGTTGCTCCACCGTCGTGAGTCGTGAAGAGATTGGGTCCGAAGACGTATCCATCAAGAATATTTACAAATCGAATTTTTGATACGGCACTCGAATCGGTGGTGATAAGGGGCCCTTGGGCTAAAGGAACAGAAGGAGCAGGTATTTGAAGCCACGTTTTGCCCCCATTTTCGGTTCTAGCAATAGTGGTGCAGGATCCTGTGGAACAGGATGAAATCCCAAGAACAAAACCGACACTGGTGGAAACAAATGATGCAGATTCTGGTTCGAATCCAGATGGTAAAGGAGTTCCTGCTGGCGCCTGAATTGCTGAAGTGGTTGTAGTAGATGAGGTTGTGGTGCTGCTTGAGCTTGAGCTTGAGCTGGAGGTCGCTTGTGTGGTCGAGGTCGTTGTAGCCGTAGCAGATTTGTGTGATGAGCTAAGGTTGAAGCCAATCAGAGCTGCGGCAATAACTATAACGGCTATTGCCGATGTTAAAATGATCTTGTTCTGTCTAGTCATCAGATCCTCCAGATTTGTAATGCCTTACCTTATGCCTTTTTACACACGCTATCGTCTACTGGCGATCCCACTTCCGTGGTTTCAAAAGAGAATAATGCTTTGATACCAATATTGTTTTAACTATCTGCCAGTTTATGCAAATTTACTGAGACGTTCACTGAGTGCATTTATTAGTTTGCAGCTTTGGTCGTGATGAAAGTTTGAATATTATTGCCTACAGCTTGCAATTGGCATTTGTGGTGTCTGGCAAAGACCTGATGAGAACCCATTAAACCGTAGCTGCCTCTCACCGATCGAGCTATTTGGGCTATTCTGTAACTGGTTACTCTTTTCGAAATTCGAATTTTTGGCACCACGAAACGCCTAGATGACTAGAAAGAGAGTTCAAGTGACATCTGAGTTCCCCCTGATTCCAATGTCCAATCCAATATTTGACGCATTAGAGGTTGGTCAGAGCATATGGTATGACAATGTGCGGCGCTCTCTACTGACATCCGGGCAGCTTACCAGGATGGTAAGCGAAGATGGACTTAGGGGTGTAACTTCGAATCCAACCATATTTGACAAAGCAATTGAAGGTTCCAGCGATTACAAGGAAGCATTGTTGTCACTTCGTGGTTCTATGGACGCCAAGTCTGCCTACGAGCAACTGGCTTTTGAAGATATCTCCACAGCTGCAGATATTTTGCATTCAGTTTATGATGCCAGTTCAGGGCAGGACGGTTTTGTAAGTATTGAGGTTCCTCCTTACTTATGTCATGACACCGAGGGAACCGTTGAGGAAGCGCAAAGAATTTGGACAACCATAGGTCGGCCAAATCTTATGGTGAAAGTCCCTGCGACGCTAGAGGGTATTGCGGCGCTGCGCAAGCTTATTTCACTGGGAATTAATGTCAATGTAACCTTGATTTTCTCAGTGGCCGTGTATGAGGAAGTTGCCAAGGCCTATATCGATGGGATCAACGACCGTTATGAAGCCGGCGAAGATATTTCCAATATAGCTTCTGTTGCGAGTTTCTTTATTAGCAGAATTGATTCAGCCGTCGATCCTATGGTCAGCGCCGATTTGCGCGGAAAGATAGGTATTGCCAGCGCAAAGACTGCTTATTCCAGATTCGGGAAGATATTTTCTACCCCTGAATGGAAGTTCCTTGAGACCAAAGGTGCCTCTCCGCAAAGGCTGCTATGGGCTTCGACCAGTGTGAAAACACCTGCCTATCCTGAGTTAATGTATGTTGAATCATTGATAGGTCCGCAAACTGTAAATACCATCCCGCCAGCGACATATGAGAGTTTCAAGACAAGGGGAAAAGTCAGCGAGACCTTGAGTGAGAACGTTGATGAAGCTGAGAGGCAGCTGATCCAGCTTTCGGAAGAAGGAATCTCTCTCAGGGCGGTAACTTCAAATTTGTTAGATGAGGGACTCGCTTCATTTGAAGAGTCATTTACAAAGTTGCTTCGATCGATCGAGATTTCAATCCAGTCAGACGGAACCACCGGATATGAAATGGATGAGGCATTACCAGATGAAATTGCGGCGCAGGTCACTGAGATTGAAAATATATGGAGGGAATCCTCCCGGATAGAGCGAATTTGGCTGCACGATCGAAAAGTGTGGAGTAGTACCGATGAAGATAAGTGGCTGGGATGGCTCTCCACTCCAATGGATCAGGCTAACCATGGGCATCGGTTCCGCGAGATCGCGAAATTTGCCGGTGGGCATAGATTCCGGGATGCGGTGGTGCTTGGCATGGGTGGTTCGAGCTTATGTCCCGAAGCCCTGTCGCTTACATTTAACCCGGTAGATGGATTTCCCAAGCTTTCAATTCTTGATTCTACTGATCCTCTCCAAATAAGATTATTAGAGGAGCGACTTGACCTTTCAAAGACGTTATTTTTTGTCTCTTCAAAGTCGGGAACTACTCTTGAACCCAATATCTATGCCGATTATTTCTACGATAGAACTAGATCGGTAGTTGGGGAAGAGGAAGTAGGGAAGCGGTTTATAGCTATCACCGACCCAGGATCTCCACTGGAGGAACGCGCTCTTAGAGAGAAATGGAGTGGTATTTACCATGGGGTGCCGTCAATAGGCGGCCGATATTCAGCACTTTCAGACTTTGGGATGATACCTGGTGCTGCGTCGGGTTTCAAGGTGCTTGAGCTTTTGGAGCGCGCGGAAACCATGGCTCACGCTTGCGCAGCGTGTGTTCCATTGTCGCAAAATCCCGGATTTAGGCTTGGGGCAATCATGGGGGTATGCGCTAATCGTGGTGTCGACAAACTGACCATTATCACCTCGAAATCAATTTTTGACTTGAGTGCGTGGCTTAGTCAGTTGCTTGCAGAATCAACTGGCAAAGAGGGTAAAGGAATTATTCCGGTTGATGGCGAACCTCTTGGCGAGTCCGGCAGCTACGGCAACGATCGGCTGTTCGTCTATATAAAACTCGCTTCTGACGAGGATGACGAGAATCAGAGGAAGCTTGCGGCGATCAAGGATGCTGGATTTGCGGTTTGTGAAATTACTCTTGATGATCCTTACGATATTGGCCGAGAGTTCTATCGCTGGGAGTTTGCAACTGCAGTAGCGGGTTCGATAATAAATATTGATCCATTCAATCAACCAGATGTTGAGGACGCGAAGATCATTACTCGTGAGTTGACGGAAAAGTATGAACCTCAAGGGTCGTTACCAAAACTTGAACCGGTGGCTCGGGATGACCGTTTCGCAATCTATACAGATGAGTCAAATGCAGACCAACTGCGGAGTAATAACGCAGAGCTGACAGTTGAGAGTGCGCTTAGGGAGCATTTCAACAGGGTGGCTCCTGGTGACTATGTAGCGTTTTTGGCATACGTTCCAATGACTCGTGAAAATGAAGAGTCAATGACCAGATTGAGATCACTTGCTCGTGACCGCTTGAAGGTGGCCACCTGTGTTGGATTTGGGCCTAGGTTCCAACACTCGACAGGACAGGCATACAAGGGTGGCCCAAATACCGGTGTGTTTCTACAGATAACTTGTGATGACATAGCTGACATCAAGGTTCCTGGACATAATTACACTTTTGGGTTTGTGAAAGAAGCCCAGGCCAGAGGAGATTTGAACGTATTGACTCAGAGAGAGAGGCGGGCCATAAGAATCCACATCTTCTCCGATCTTTCCTTGGGACTAAATCGTCTGGCCGAGATCCTTGAGCGGATTATTTCGCAAAGGTGAGCCAGGTGGTTTCAATTTCGTCACGAGGTCGCCTGAAAGAATAAATCTTACTAAGGAGGAAAACTATGCAACTTGGAATGGTTGGACTGGGCCGGATGGGTGCAAATTTAGTCAGGCGGGCCATGGCTGGCGGACATGAATGCGTTGTATACGACGTGAACCAAGATGCGGTGAAGTCGCTTGCTAAAGACGGAGCAATCGGGTCAAATTCGCTAAAGGATTTTGTAGGCAAGCTGGATGCACCTAGAAATGTGTGGGTGATGGTCCCAGCCGGAGAGCTAACCGATAAAACGGTGAAAGATTTAGGAGATTTGTTGTCCAAGGACGACATAATTATCGATGGTGGCAACTCATACTATCGGGATGATATCAGGAGAGCTCAAGAGCTATCTCCCAAGGGAATCCATTATCTCGATGTCGGTACCAGCGGTGGTGTCTGGGGATTGGAACGAGGCTATTGCCTAATGATAGGCGGTGACAAAAAGGCAGTTGAACGAATGACTCCGATATTTACAGCGATTGCCCCCGGCCCAAGTGCTGCTTCTCGGACTCCAGGCCGAGAGGGTCAGTTTTCCCCTTCTGAGCATGGCTATCTACACTGTGGGCCAGCGGGAGCTGGACACTTTGTCAAGATGGTTCACAATGGAATCGAATACGGAATCATGGCTGCGTATGGAGAAGGGTTAAATATTCTCAAGAATGCCAACATTGGTTCACAAAAGAGGGACTTGGATGCCGAGACCGCGCCTATGGAGCATCCAGAGTTCTATATGTACGATCTGGACATTAAAGACGTTGCTGAGGTGTGGCGGCGAGGCAGCGTTATAGCTTCATGGCTGCTTGATCTTACCGCCCAGGCATTGGTCGAATCTCCTGACTTGCATGAGTTTTCCGGAAGGGTTTCGGATTCCGGTGAAGGCCGATGGACCGCGATAGCTGCTATTGACGAAGGGGTGCCAGCACCGGTATTAAGTGCCGCATTGTCTTCGAGATTCTTTTCGAGAGATTTAGGCCACTTCTCTAATCAGGTGCTTTCAGCAATGCGCAAGCAGTTTGGTGGCCATGAGGAAAAAAGCAGTGAGAATTAACGGGGTTGAGCATCTGTCATACTGGAGTCTTGAGAAGAAATTAGAAAGGTGCAAAGATGCCCAATGGCCGGATCGCGATTCTATTTGACATAGATGGAACCTTGATAACCAGCGGTGGAGCTGGCACTAGAGCATGGGCGCTTGCGTTTGAAAAAGCGCACGGTAAAGAAGTAGACATCGGAGAATTTTCTGATGTCGGTATGACAGATGCTGAGGTCGGAAAGCTTAGCTTCGAAGCGACTTTTGGCCGAAATCCCACTCAGGATGAAATCGAGAAGTTGTTGGAGCTGCATCAAAGTTTTCTTCCAATTGCCGTCGAAGAATCGCAGGGTTACAAGGTTTTAGACGGGGCCGAAGACCTTTTATCCAAATTGATCCTGGACGGGTACCTTTTGGGACTAGTGAGTGGGAACACAGAGAAGGGGGCTCACATAAAGCTGCACCGGGCCAATCTGAACAGATTTTTTTCGTTTGGTGGTTATGGATCGGATTCCACCGATCGAAGCGAATTGACAAATGCGGCGCTTTCCAGAGCTGAACTTACCTATGGAGCAAGAATACAATTGTCCCAGTTTTTGTCAGTTGGCGATACACCAAGAGATATAGAGGCAGCTCACTCGGTCGGGATTCAGTGTGTTGGAGTGGCGAGCCATAAGTTTTCAGTTGCCCAGCTCGCAGGTGCGGGAGCAGATTATGTTATCGGTTCGCTTCGGGAAGGATTGCCGCTCTAGGGAGTGGAAACGATTTATGTCATTTCAGAAGATCTAAATGATGACACAAAGCTCATTCGTCCGGATTCACCATGAGTGTTGCCAGGCGAAGTAGCTAAGCCGAGGGAGCAAAGCATGCCTCGGCGGAAGAAAGGTTAATTATTTTGGCTAAAGCAAAGCAAATGGGTGGTTCCGAGGGTCAGAAGAGATCGAAATCGCCCGAAAAGAATAAGTCCGGTGCGGGTGGCCCCGCTATGGTTCCGGGTGATGCAGTAATAGTTTTGTTTGGTGCGACCGGTGATCTGGCAAAGAGGAAGCTAATTCCGGGATTGTTTCACCTCAGCGAGGCCTCCCTGATGCCGAAGCATTATCACATTTTAGGTTGTGCGCCCGCCGGAACGGGAACGGATTCCGCCGGATTTGAGGGCTATGTTCGCAATGCGCTTGAGACTTTTGCAAGAAAAAAGCTGACCAAAACATCCTGGAATGAATTCAAGGTAAATCTGTCGTTTGTCGGCATTCAAGATAATGATTTGACCCAGCTGTCGGAAGAGATTGTTCGAGTTGAGTCTACTTTGGACAATCCCACCAGGATTTTTTATCTTGCGGTCCCTCCGGACGCATTTGTGGGTACTGTTGAAAACCTTGCCAATCATGGACTTGTCAATGAAAATTCCCGACTTGTGATTGAGAAGCCGTTTGGCCACGATTTGACGTCCGCTCGCAGGCTTAATTCGGCCCTGCATAAAGCTTTCAAGGAATCCCAGATTTACAGGATAGACCACTTTGTGGGTCGTGAGACTGTTCAGAATATCCTGGCGTTCAGATTTGCTAATGGACTATTTGAAGCGGTATGGAATAATCGCTACATAAATTATGTGCAAATTGATGTTCCGGAGACACTTTCAATCGAAGGTCGTGCTTCATTTTACGAAGCTACTGGAGCGTTCCGGGACATGGTTGTAACTCATTTGTTTCAAATTCTTGGATTTTTAGCTATGGAGCCTCCTGCTCGTCTCAGTGCTAACGAACTTCATCGAAACAGGACGCAAGTATATGACCGCGTTAGGGTACTTGACCCCAAGGACGTTGTATTCGGCCAATACAGGGGATATAAGCAGGAGCCGGGAGTTGCAAGGAGCTCGGAAGTAGAGACTCTGGTTGCGCTAAAAGCATTCGTGGACAATGACCGATGGGAGGGGGTTCCGTGGTACCTAAGGACTGGGAAGTCGATGGCAGCAACTCGCTGTGCGATTACGTTAGGCTTCAGGGAAAGTCCCTCTCATATGTTTGAATTTGATCAAAAGCTTAAAGCTAAAATTTCGCCCAATATTCTTTCTTTCGAGCTGTCTGATCCCGGAAGCGTAACTCTGGAGTTTTTAGTAAAGGAGCCGGGGCCAGACTTTCTATTGGAACCCGCAGCACTTTCGTTTTCTTACGACTCATCAACCTTGGCTGAACTCGAACTCGAAGCTTACGAGCGGCTTTTTCACGATGTAATGTTAGGCGAGCATCTCTTGTTTAACACTTCTGATGCAATCGAAAGACTTTGGGAAGTGGCAGATCCTATTCTTAAAAATCCGCCGAAACCAATATTGTACGACAAAGGGGGCTGGGGGCCCAGCAAAGTCAGGGAACTTGTGAAACCCTATCAATGGTATCTTTCCGGGAGCTAGACAGAGATTTCGCCTCCTGGCTGATATTTGACTCCGTCTCAGGAACAAGGTTATTTTGCCGCTTGGCTGAATGGTAATAGTTTGTAGGCTCGGTCTAGGGAAGTTCCTATTGGTAATAGGAACCAGGAATGTGATGATGGAGCCATAGCATGTCAAAAACAAATGACGCTGAGCAAATTGCCGTATTAAGTGAAAGACTGAAATCAGCGCTGCACCTTAGCATTGAGCCTATTGGCATTGCTTTCAGTGATGTTAGACCAGATGAAATTGGGTTCTTTGATGATCCCGTGGCAGAGCCAGATTCTGACGGGCGATCTGGAAGGGTGTCGGCTGGTTGTGTTTTTTGGATGAAATCGGTGGAGAAAACTTTCACCACACGTCCCCAAGATCACGGGAACTGTAGCGTCGGCAGCTTCACTCATGGACTTTTGGATATGTCTCAAATAGCTGGCAATAATGACGTAGCTGCACTGCTAGGGTCTGGATGGGTGGATGAGGCCGCAGTTGTAGGTATCCCATTTGTGAGCCGGAAACATAATTTCATTACCTATGGACCCTTGAGCGCTGGTGAGTTTGTGCCAGACGTGGTGCTTTTACGTCTCAACGCCAGGCAGATGATGATCATATCCGATGCCGTAGACGTCCAGATCGAAGGAAAGCCTCAGTGCCATATTGTTGCCATTGCTAAAGAACAGGGTAAGGTGGCCGCGAGTGTCGGTTGCGCACTCTCACGGGCAAGGACAGGCATGTTGGCACATGAGATGACTTGTGCGATACCGTTTGCTTTACTTGCTGACACGGTCGCAAAGATTGAGAACGCAGCGAAAATCGATTCCGAAGTGGCAAAATATGCTGCAGCTGATGCTCGGCGTTTTGCAGGTTAGGCCTGTATTCCTTGTCTTTTTAACTGTGCCAGCCGGAATTAAATTTATCCGAAACAACTTATTCACTTTTAGGTAAACCTCCGTTAATCTTCTGTTTACCTTCTAGCCATAACCTCTGAAGTTATCAGATGATGACTGCATTGGCTCGGGGTTTCTTTGCCCAGTGCAGGTAAGGAGCTTAGTTAATGTCTTCGAATGGCAGTGGTTCTGGCGGCAATGGTCCGTCCTTGTATCAGGCTTTGGATGATGCTTCTCTAAATAGAAAGCACTGGACGACTGTAATTACCGCCGGCATGGGTTTTTTTACAGATGCCTACGACCTTTTCATTATTGGTACCGTCACTGCTATTTTGGTTCCCATTTGGCATCTTTCGACGGGTCAGCTTTCTCTTTTGAATTCGATCTCACTTCTAGCATCAGTGTTTGGCGCGATCATATTTGGAAAATTGATGGACGTTTTTGGCCGAAAAGCGATGTATGGCCTTGAAGTGGGACTACTGGTTCTAGGAGCTATAGCGTCGGCCTTTTCTGTCAATTTCACTGAACTTTTGATTTTCAGAATCGTTGTTGGTATTGGGGTTGGAGGGGATTATGCAACCTCTGCGGTCATCACTTCGGAATACGCCAACAAGCGGAATCGTGGCAAGTTGATCGGAACTGTATTTGCTATGCAAGGATTTGGTTTGCTGGCCGGGCCTTTATTCGCATCAATTTTGTTGGCAACTGGGGTAAGCAATGATATCTCATGGAGAATCATGCTTGGCTTTGGAGCGATTCCAGCGGCTTCAGTTGTCTACCTGCGTCGCAAGATTAAAGAAACTCCCAGGTTTACTCTTGAAGTCAAAGGTGATGTTGAATCTACCGCACAGGCTATCAAGTGGACCACTGGGGAGAACGTATCTGCAGGCGAATTGGCAGCAATGTCAGTGGGGTCGAAGATTCAAGAGAAGCTGAGCAACCCCTTCTTTTTGAAGCGTTTGATTGGAACGGCTGGAGCGTGGCTTTTGATGGACGTTGCATTTTATGGCAACGGTGTTTCGTCTCAGGTGATACTCAAGGCATTATTTGGAGCGAAAGCCAGTCTTTTGCACAACACGGTTGTGGCTGCTCTGATATTTTTGATATTTGCTGTTCCCGGCTATTGGGTGGCAGTGCACTTTCTCGATAAGATAGGCCGCAAGCGGATACAGTGGCAGGGATTTGCCATTATGGCTCTGGGGTACGGCATCATAATGGTGGTACCTGGAATCGTAAAGATTCCAGTTCTATTTCTGGTGATTTATGGGATTACTTACTTTTTCATTGAGTTTGGACCCAATGAAACCACCTTTGTCTACCCCTCAGAAATCTTTCCTACTTCGATCAGGGGTACCGCCGATGGTATATCTGCCGCTGGAGGAAAGGTGGGAGCGTTCGTGGCCGCACTGTTGATGCCAACCGTGGTAAAAGATTTGGGTCTGGCCGACGCTATGGGAATCTTGGCAGTTGTTTCACTGCTGGGCGTAGGGCTTACTTTGTGGGCTCTCCCTGAGCCTATGGGTAAATCGCTTGAAGATGCATCTAGCGAGCAAAGTTCTTTATCCACCGGGCGTAAGCAGAGAGTCAGTTAGCAAGTCCAGGTCCCTGGGAGCAAACAGATTCCCAGGGACCGCTCGCACCTCCCCGCTCGATTGAAAGTGTGATGGTGCTTTCGATTTTGATATAGATACCATTTTGAGTAAGGTTGCCGTAAAATGCTGATTCCATATGTCATCTACCTCAATCTTTAAAAAGCATGTCAGTTGTTTAGGCGGACAGTTATAGGGACTTTTTAGATCGCATGTCGAGAAGGTGCAGTGCTGAAGGGCTAATCGGCTTATCATTCCGGTGAACGCAGCCAATCCAACAGCACGGTCGCCGTATGCCTTCTTTGAGCTCGGAAATAACAGGGTTGAAATGTTCATCTCTGGTCTTTTGCTGCTTTACTGAAATTGTCAAGCAGATCCATTCATTGTGTGCTAGGTGGCTGGTGTAATTTAGCTCTTTCAACCTTGACCAAGGATACGCAAGTCATAGCGACCTGTAAATCTGGAATTTAGTCTTGAATTTACTCAGATATTCGCTTTATAAATAGCATTAT
>JAJZLS010000030.1 GCA_021803345.1 Actinomycetes bacterium | reverse complement strand
GCTCAGAAGGCGAATTGGGCGTTTCACATCTAGTTAAGCACTTCCTTGGTGTCGGTGTGGCGTTGTCGGTAGGGTTGACGGCAATATCGCCTCTGATTCGCAGCTACCTTCATCTGCAATCGGATACCTCGGTACTTATCTTGGTTGGCTGGTGTATCCCTTCAGTCTTGATTGCCCTTTTCCAAGGGATCCTCATTGGGGAACATCGCTTCGGATGGGTGGCAGGTGCAACGCTAGTCAGTACGATCGTAGGAAGATTGCTACTCGGCGTCCTGTTCGTTGAGTCGGGTTTTGGCCTAAATGGTGCGATAGCAGCGACGACGGTTGCCCAAGTTCTATCTCTCTTGGTCTTTGTGGCTCCGCTCCGCAGGCAACTTTGGCAAGTTGCAACTAAGAGTGCTCGCCGAGTTTCGCTGAGCGTTAGGGAGGTAGCACTCTCAACCCTAGCACTGGCCGGTTTCTGGGTGCTGGCATCTATGGACACCGTTCTGGCTAGACATTTTCTGCCGGCTACCGAGTCTGGTCACTATACCGCAGCTTCGGTTGCGGGCAGAATTGCACTTTTTGCTACGGGATCGATCGCAACCCTTGCCCTCCCAAGACTCTCTTTGGGAGCTGGTCGTAGCGCAGAAGCGAGAATAGCACTTAGGTGGTCGCTGGTCGTAACTTTTGTCATGGGATTCGTAGTCGCGCTGGTGCTTTCAGCTATTCCAGGTTTCATAATTAGGGTCCTTTTTGGGGCCAATTATGTGTCAGCAGTTCCTGCCCTGAGGGTGCTCAGCTTTGAAGCCTTAACGTTGGGAATGCTGAGCCTCTTGGTCTACTATTACATCGCAAGGAGATCCTTGTTCGCACTTCTACCGTGGCTGGGAGTAGTGCTAGGCTTTCTGGGGATTTACGTCTTTCACCAGAACTTGCTGAGTGTTTCGCTAGACATGTTGGTTTCTTTAGTTGTGATTACCGCGGTAGCGATGATTGGGGCGGTGCATGGACTATTGGCTGATCCACTTCCGGTTCGGGCAACCGTAATTGGAAGTAAGCCATTTATGAATGAAGCAGTACCAGCTCAAGGCGAGATAGATCTGTCCGTTATAGTGCCGTTTTACAATACCGGACCTGCTCTATTGAGTCACTTAATTGAGCTGGTCGAAGTTCTTGATACGAAAAACGTGAGCTTTGAGATCATAGCAGTGTCTGATGGTTCGACTGACGGGTCCTTTGAACTGCTCAGGTCGGCTTGCTTAAAGTCGGTACGGGTGATATCTCTTTCAGAAAACGTCGGGAAAGGCGGTGCCCTAAGAATCGGCCTTAATTGTGGGAGGGGCCGCTACCTAGGCTTTATTGACTCTGATGGAGACATTCCGGCCCAAGTACTTGAGCGTTTCGTAAATGAGGTAAGAAGTAATGCTCCGGCGATACTTACGGGAAGTAAGAGGCATAGGGATTCGCAAGTCGTGTACCCGCCAATAAGGCGAGTTTATTCAATTGGATTCCAAATGCTGTTGAAAGTTATGTTCAAGCTTTCGGTGTGCGATACACAAACCGGCGTGAAGTTGATCCGAAGGGATGTGGCAGCCAGGATATTGCCATTGATGGTGGAGAAGAAGTTTGCCTTTGACCTGGAGCTATTTGTAGTTGCTAAGCACTTAGGTTTTGATCAGGTAGTGGAGCTGCCTGTGGTAATTAAGGAGCGGTTTACTTCAACGGTTTCGTGGAAGTCCGCCAAGGGAATGCTCCTAGATGCGTTGGGCATTTATTACAGATTGCATTTTATCCACTATTATGATCGTGAACCTTCAGAAGTGGCCCAGAATATGCCAAGTTTTCTCCTAGACACGGAGTTGGCGTGAGGATATTGATTTACAACTGGCGCGATCTAAATCACCCCAATAGTGGCGGGGCGGAGGTTTATACCGACAGGGTAGCCGTTGAGTTGGTCAGGAAAGGCCATGAAGTAACTTTGTTTTGTGCCTCGGTCGCCAACAAGCCGGATGATGAAATTTCCGAAGGTGGATATCGAGTGATTCGACGCGGTGGCAAGCACTCGGTTTATGGAGCGGCGAAGCAATTTTGGCTTAAGGAAGGTAGAGGAAAGTTTGACGTTGTCATTGACGAAGTCAATACTCGCCCATTCGGAGCACCAAGGTTCGTAAAAGGAACACCTGTTGTAGCTCTGATACATCAAGTAGCTAGGGAAATCTGGTTTTATGAATACCCTTGGGTAGTCGCGCTGTTTGGCAGATATGTTTTGGAACCCATATGGCTGTCCTGGTATAGAGACGTTTTGGTGCTGACTGTTTCGGAATCTTCCAAGGAATCTCTGATTGAGTATGGGCTGAGAAACATAAATGTTATTCCAGAAGGCTCAGATTGCCATGTTGCTGGTAGGCAACTAGCGGAGAAGGAAAACCCGCCAGCGCTGATTTTTGTCGGCAGGCTTGCGAGAAATAAGCGACCCGAGCATGCCATTGAGGCATATCGAATTGTTAAACGATCCTTTCCTGAAATTAAGATGTGGATAGTTGGGTCGGGTCCGTTGATCGACGAGCTAAAGGCTCGGGAGTGTTCAGATGTTCATTTTTTCGGCAGAGTCTCAGATGAAGAGAAGGTGGACTTGATTGCTAAGGCAAGCCTCCTGCTAGTGACGTCGGTGAGGGAGGGTTGGGGATTAGTAGTCAGCGAGGCGGCAAGCGTGGGAACCATGAGTATTGGATATGATGTTCCAGGGCTTAGAGACTCCTTGACACAATCTCAGGGTGTGATTGTGTCAGAAGGTCCAGAGTTCATGGCACAAGGTATTTGTAATATACTTAGGTCTGACAGTGCTCAGAAACCGCGGTCGACGGGCGGTATCAGTTCCTGGAAAGAAGTAGCTTTAGCTTTTGAGAGGCGCATTTCTGATGAAGTCCTGGGTGTAGGGTCCCCCTCAAGATTGTCCAAATCTGCTTTTTGTGAAAGCCTCGGTCAGTCCACCGATGGTTTTATAGAAAATCCCATCAAATAGGTGAATTTGGATAATGACCATGTCGTAGCTTTTAGCAATAATGGTCAACCACTGAATGGGTATGCCTTCAAGAATGACGGCAGCTTTGGTCTATCCGACTGGATTCACGGCTATTCTGCAACCAACGAACCGTCTGTGAGGTCGGTCCAAACACTGAAGTGAGAAATGGTCCAAAGAATTCAGCAGGGTGGTCCACGAGATCGGCATAGTCAGATTAGAAAATTTCTGTCCGTATGCCAGTCCGAGTGAGCCCTCCCTGTCAAACCACGCCGCTTCTGATACCGTGGGTGACGATTATCGAAATGGAAGGTCGCTTGGTGCCGCTCAACGCTAAGCGAATGACCGAGTTTCGCACATTGTGGATTGTTCTGTTTCGCGTGAAGCTCACATTTAGTTGATGAAATTTTATAAAGAAGAAAGTTAAAATGCCCTCCTCTAAGAGGGCTTTTGGAAAGACAATGAATGAAGTGCGGATAAGGCTTGTTGTCTAACTGAAGGATCAGTGCCGGTTCCGGTTAGAGATTCCAGAAGCTTCCGGCCATTTTGGATATCCCCTGTTTGCAACATCAGCTCACCAATCTGTAACTTATCAGCATCCTTCTGAACTGCAGAAGTTGCGTATCTAAGCGCATTGTAGTATTCCAATTCGCCATCATGAAGTAATCCATTGTTGACTTCTGCATTGGCGAGCTGTACATACAATACTTCATAGTCAGAAGAAGCAGAAGAAATATTGCCAGCCTTTATCGCTTGCTGATATGAGCTTATTGCTTGAGTATAATCAAGACTATTATACCAATAATTGCCAATCTGAAAGTAAATGTTACCTTTTTGTCCGCTGGTTGAAAGGGCAGCAGCATCTGTAAAATAGGACGTTGCTTGTGGATTCGATCCCAGGGAAGCGCTATCTGCACCAGCTATTAAAAATGCCTGGCTATTCCAGGAGCTGATTGGAATGAGCTTCAACAAGGATAAGCTTGTTCGGTAGCCCTGCCATTGATTTGCAGTTTGCGCAATTTCTATAATGCCTAGTGATGAATACCCTGGCGAGCTTGCGGCACTAATCAAGGCCGAATATGCATTACCCAGATCGCCTTGGTGCCAATAGTCAGTCGCCAAGTTATAATAGGTTTGAAAGCTTCTATTGACCCTGGGCAGGCTAACCAGAATGGCAATTGCTTTTCCCCAAAGTCCGCTGTTGCTATAACATTCTGCTTCACCCTCGAGTGCAGTTACGTTACCAGGGCTCTGCGAGAGAAATTGGGCAAAATCAGCATTGGCTGCAGTACAGTCACCTCGATTTAGTGCATTTTCGCCTGCGCTCAGTGTAGTTATGGCCGAACCGCTTGTTCTTGGACCTCCGCAGCCGGCTAAGGCTAATGAGAATAATGCGATGCCTATTGCAAAAAGTAGCACTCGACCATGGCGGCGCTGAGTTGTCAACTTCATTCCTTTTCTTTATATACGCAGTCTTAGGGAGGTAATGTTTTCTCATTCTGACCTCAGAAGAGCATTATAACTCATCAAAGCTGGAGGTGTTTTAAAAACCCGCTAATTGAACATCGACAACAATGTCATTGACGCTGATCCATGAGTAGATCGGAACTCGAAACGTTCTAGAGTCTAGTTGAACCTTGTACCGATCTTGGCTCATCGTATCGGGTCCTACTGAGCTTACGGGGCCCCGCATGAGAATCTCGGCGAATTCGTGTAGGGTCAGCAATCAAGAGGGGGCGCGGTCAACCGGTCATTGCAACAGAGCTGGTTATGGTAGCCAGCAGTTGCAAGAGACGGAGACCGAATGCCAGGAGTACGTTTAGGTGTTGAAGAGCGTGAGACCATAGCACTCGGGCTTGCC
>JAJZLS010000066.1 GCA_021803345.1 Actinomycetes bacterium | reverse complement strand
GCGTTCACCCGTCCGGTCTTCCCCTTGCCTGTGGTACCCGGATGTAGCGGGCACCCTTGGGCGTCTCCCCTGATGCTTCGAACCCCGCCGTTACCAGCGACGCACGTCAAGGTGGGGACAGATCCATAAACACTGACCCGGAACTCGCTGTCAACTACATACTCAACCCTCCAATCAGCGAGTTCACTCGTACCGTGCGACCTCGTGTCGCAACTAAGGGATCGAAACACAAGATTCCGGTATAGCTCATTGTCTCCAATTCGACTGGTTGCCATTGACACCCGAGTTTCCCAACCTTGCATACATGACAGGAATTTGAACCGTTGGTCAATACCACCAAGTTACAGAGCTAGTCCTCGGAGCTTTGGTCTGCCGTACTGAATCACCTCACCCAATTATATCTTCCCCACCCTGCCATTTCGAGAATCCCTTTATCCAGTGTCTAAAATCCGTACAGTCTCAATTCTCAATTGCGACTCGAGCAGTCAGCTAGAAAAGGATCAGATATTTCCATCTTTAGGCAACTTCTCAAGGTTCCAAGATGAGATTCCATTCCCTAATAGGGTACGTAATATTTAGGGTTCACTCCCGAAAAACTAGGGCACATTATCAAAACTCACTCAAAGATAGATATCTACGACACCGATCCAAATAGGGCCAACAATCAATACAGATGTAACAAGTAGGAATAACCAAACAGACACAGGTGACAAATCCAGAGTAAAAACCACAATACTAGCGCAAACATACTGCGGATTTGACAAATGGACCTATTTTTGCTAAAATATCAGACAATTCAAGAAAGGGGTGATTTCTTATGGAAGAACCACTTCAAGAAGTTCATGAGACTATTACTCAAACGGGTAATACCACTCAAAAGACGCAAGCTGTATTTGAGCCCAAGCGTCAGGGTATTCGGACTCAAACTGTAATCTCCAGAGTTATTTGGTACGTTGCGGGAGTTCTGCTTGTCCTTCTAGGACTGCGATTTGTGTTCGCATTGCTCGGCGCGAATCCTTCGAACGGGTTTGCTAATTTCATCTATTCAGCAAGCCATCCATTTGTGTCGCCATTCTTCACATTATTTGGCTATTCGATTCACTATGGTGTGTCTCGATTTGAGATATTTACCCTGGTGGCAATGGCTATCTATGCTTTGATAGCTTATGGCTTGTCAAAGTTAGTAACCATTACGAGGACTAGTTAATACACTTATCAATTAGTCGACAGGTATTCATAACCTTTTTCCACTCGTGACCGCTGGTCTTAATTGAGTATGGCGACAGTCGGTGGAATGCAAAGTTTTTGATCACCTTAGTGAGAAATGAAAATTTTTCATGCTTCTAAAAAGTAATAAGTAAGTGCATTGCTGTGGACAAAACGGACCACGGCCTTAGCCTATTTTTGGCTTAGGCCGTATTGGCAATTCCCGTAAACGCTTCTGACCATTGCGGTACGTGCACCTTCCAGAAACACTGCACCCAGATTTGCAGGAACTACCTTTTAGGTAGCATATTAGTAGATGCAGATCTTTTAGCTATACCGTCTCAATTCAGCGCTAACTACTAAATTTCTAGTGGCAAGACTTAAAGCCGGAGTTCTATATGGCGCAAAGACTTTTAAGTTCGAAAGATCTCTCAAGTGCAAAAAAGGGTGGGCCGGTCTGGCTGCCATAAGGATGGTACTTGAGATCATCAAAGAGAAAAGGGTAACGCCTAAAAGAGTAACTTCACAACCCAAGCTCCAAACCGACTTTGGGCGACGAATTTGAGGGAGAATTGCGATCATGCAGCAGCCACAAACATCAGTGTAACATATGGTGCATGACGCTCGAGGCTAGATTTTCCGTCACTACCTTGTGCCGTGACGGCTGTCAACTCTGGCAAGCCACACCGATGGAGAGCTAGCCCACTACCGAATCAAATAAAATAACAACAACACGAAGAAATCACATAGTAATCTGGCTAACTTCCAGGTGGGAGAAAGCCTGGTATTGCTGTAGTAGATCACCGGGAACGATAGCAACTATGGCCCCACGGTTATGGGCTTTGCTTGATATGGCGACAGTTGATTTTGATCTCAACTCTGACTCCGCTTGCCTGTTCACAATTGAGATCAAAATTGACAGGAAAGAAAGCCTAGAAGATGCCGGCTCTATTAAAATAGCGTTTCAGAGAACTCAGTTGACTCAGGGGACCAGATCGATTATGCTCTTTTCAAAATCACTACTGAGACTGGTCAGCCAGGGAATCTCGGTGACGAGTCTGGGGAATTTAATACGATCCTCAGCAATATCACTAAACGCTTCGACATCGATGAGATAAGAAGCAGGATGCAGTAAAAATGCTGCTCGCACTTATCTCTCAAGAACGAAGTTAATGAAAAGAAGGAAGTTATGGATACTTCTCAAACATCAATTACTCTAGGAACTAGATTTGCCACTTACGTAGATGAGCTTCGTTCTGCCTGGGAAACCGAGGAAGTGACTTTGAGAGCACAGCTCTGCAGGGAAGCGATGGAGAACTTGCTGCTTTCGACCGACGAAACCTGGCTTGCATTCATAGATGATCTAGCCTCCCAGCCAGATGCCAGGGAGCTTTATCGCGATCCTTCATTCGGGTTCATACAGATGGCCCATTCTTACTCCCTTGATCACGCTACTCCTCCCCATGGACATGGAGAAGGCGGTTGGGTTGTCTACGGAGTACAGCGTGGCAGTGTTGAGATCGCGACTTATGAGCCTACGGGTGACAAAAGTGAGAGCATTAAACTGGTCGATTCGAAGCGCATGACTCATGGTATGGCGCAGGCGTACTTACCGGGTGAACTCCACTCGACGAGGACCATGACGACCGAAGCCGACAACAGCCATGGAACTATCGTGCTGCGCTTCTTGAGTGAAGATCTGAGCAAGATAAAGCGGAGCCGATACCGCTGGGAGGATGTCGTCACGTCCACGAAGTAGAAAGTGGGTTTTGGACTATCGGTTGTAGCGTGAGATTACCAAAGTATCAAGTCGCGTTCTAAACGTAGGAGAAAACAGAAAATCAGCTTTGGCTCAAAAGGAAGAACGCCGATTATCGAGGTTCTCCACACTCAGTTCGCTTGAGTCGGGAACGCTTGGCGGACCTTGAAAGGGGCTGGCACGCGATTCTGGAGACAACATCGACAATTCATCGGGTTTAGTCCGTGCCACTCATATACCCTCCTTATCGCGTGAGCGGGCGGGAGGGATATATCAGAGCGATCTGAGACTCGTAGCACTCGTAGCACATTGATGCTTGAGCAAGGTAGCTGGCCCCATCGAGCTAGTGAACCGTACTGGAATACTTGGAGACTCTGTTGCTCTGAAGGGGTGATGGAACCGTGTCGAATGAGGTATCCATCCGAACTAAAGAACGGGCGATAATGAGTAAACCTCGGAAGAGATCAACTAGCAAGCCTTGAGCCACTCCATAGTGCACAAAGCGGTCTTTGAGCTGGAATGGGAGGCTATAGAACATTTTGAGGATTGATATTTCCTCCTTGCTCTAATGCACAAACGCTGGCAGGGGGTGTTTGAAGCACTTTTGCGCCAACAGGGTTGGTGATGTTGGATAGATCGAGACAATCATAATATTTCCACACGACCAGCTGCAGTCTTAGGTTAGCCTGTCCGTGAAATGACTGAACTGAGCCGGTCCACCAAAATTTATCGGATCCGAATCCGGAAAGGCCAGAGAGTGAAACTTCTCCCCTGGTCAATCATTGGGGTTAAGGTAGTTAGCAATGATACTGCCCTTGTGTCATCCTCAATGAAGGTATATAGTCTGGCTATAGTAGCAGTCCACCAGGATGATAGGGATGGGCTTGTTTCTCCTAGACGGCATTACAAATACAGAGAAACGAGAGGCAACCGTTATGAGCGATATCAGAAAAAATGAGTTCACTATCGGAAGCGAGGTTGCATGTAGCGACGGCATTTGTGGCGAGCTGAAACGCGTGGTCGTAGATCCCGTCGCTCGTTCACTAACCCATCTGGTCGTAGAAGCTAAGCATAGGCAAGGGTTGGGTCACCTAGTCCCCATTTATCTTGTCTCGTCAACGGATGAGCATATCCAACTGAAGTGCGAGCTTTCAGAGTTCGAAGCGCTTGAGGCGGCTGAAGAGACGCACTACCTGCCAGGTGCTAGAGGACAGTGGGATTACGGACAGGACCAAATGCTCTCACAGCCGTATTACGGACTTGGTTTAGGGACCATGGGCATCGGTGGCATGGGCACTGGTCCTCAAGCAGTAACTTATGATCGGGTCCCGGTGGGTGAGGTGGAGGTGCGCCGAGGCGAGCACGTTCATGCTACGGATGGCGATATTGGGAGGGTTCAAGGACTAGTTATCGATCCAAGTGATCATCACGTAACGCATGTCCTCCTAGACGAGGGCCACCTATGGGGCCAAAAGAGGGTTGCCATTCCGATTACGGCTGTGACTGGTATTAATGATGGCGTCCGGCTCAGCCTTACGAAAGACGAAGTGCGAGACCTACCTCAAGTCGACCTTGATAATATGGAATCATGATCTCTGGCTGCCCAAGTGCATGACGCTGTTGAAATTAAGTCCTTGCGGTTTCGTAGCCAATTCTGAACCCAATTTCAATTGTGCTAGAACCTAGCGGTAATAACTTAAGTTATTGGTGAAATCGGCAATTATAACTAATATGATACCCAAGTTCAGTAAGAATATCGTATGAACGAGATCCTGAGTGGACAAGTGTTGCGATTCTCCTTTGATATCTTAGTAAACATTGCAATCGCTATCAGTTCCCAGGTGTACCAGGGTTTCGACGCTTCAAATACCAAATCAATCAGTTCCGGGCGGTCTTGTGATATCTTGATCATGAGTTACAGCCCAAAGGGACCCACAGGGAGCTTCTAGCTTACCACTTCGTAGCGGCCAGTCGTTATCGGTGCCAACTCAAAATAGCAGCACCGCAATTGCAACATCAGATTGTAAGACGGAACAAAATCAGCGTGATAGCAAAAGCTATTGTCGCCCATGACATAAACCGCAAAGCCTTCTCAAGAGGAGCAAGAAGCGCCGAGCGATCGAGAATTTGCACTATGCCGTCGGCCAATACTATTCTGCCCTCAACTGAAACAACTTGACGGCGAATTAGTCGCGCTGGATTGGAAAGGCTCCGCTGCGCTGCCGACAACAGTGCAGCGCCAAGGGCGAGGGCAATTGCAGGGGCTCGTAACGACCGCTCCTGAGCGAAAGCTGCAGCCAAAACTGGAAAAGCTCCCCAAGCCAGTGCAAAACCGAGATCGGTATGAATCCGACCTCCGAACAGTTCAAGATTATAAGCAACCACAAGAACAGTTCCAATAATTACGAATAGCGCAAAAAAAGGTCCTAACTTATAAACACCGATAATGCCAATCGTAACCGCTCCAGCAAGCCCAATTACCGAAGCCATTATAAGGATGTGAGAAGAAAGTGATGTCCCAAGCGGCCGACCTTTTAACTCATCAAGGGAATGTGCCGCCACTCCTACCGCAAGGAAGAAGGCTAAGACAGTAGCACCAAGGTAACTCCAGTTCACGGTGGGTCCTATCAGAGAACCCATGACCACATACGAAAGATGCCAAGCGGTATACGGAGGATGAAGAACTGCTCTTATATCTCGCCAGAGCGTATGTTTCCCATCCGCATAATAAGCTGGACCATCCTTTGCACCAACTAAATCTTTGCGCTTAGGCTCCACTGCGCTTTGTACCCCACATGACCAAACCCCCGCCAAGCGACATCAGACGAACCCCAACCGAATCAATGCCAGCTCGACTCCAGGCATCTTTTATCCACTCCAGCGAATATCGACGGTAAAAGTTAGAGATGTTAGGCCCAAGAAATCGGCCTACTTTATACCACTCTCGTCCTCCGGTGAACCATCCAGCTATTGGCAGAACGATCCGTGTATATATCCACCACCAAAAGTGCCACCACGGGGTTTGGGGAACGTGGAATTCCAGACTTGCCAAAACTCCACCAGGCCGTACCACCCGGGCAAGCTCCGCAAGCGTGGCTTCCGGGTCCGCCACGTAACGAAGTAAATAGGTAAAAGAGACGGCATCGAAGGTCTCGTCTGCAAAGGGAAGCTGCTCCGCCCTTCCTTGTACTAAGTGGATTCCGTGCTCATCACGCGCATGGAGATTTTTCTGGGCGCGATCTAGCATGGGTCCAGTTAAATCAAGTCCTATTACATGCGCTCCAGTGAATGAACGGATTGCGAGGGCAACTCCTCCAGGACCAGTGGCAACATCGAGTACAAGATCCGTTTGTGGCGCGGAACTCACCCGTCTTACCAATTCCCCTCGCCAGTGCCGATCTTGACCGAGGGACAAAATATTTGCAAGCTTGTCATAGCGTCGAGGTAAACCATCAAAGAGTTCGGAAGCAAATCGATTTGGAGCTTCCCCTACGTCAGACGTCATTACACAATCCTAGGCTAAAAGTCCCACGAAAGGAATGGCTGTCGTACTTTTCCGCCAACATGGGTTCCTCTATCCATTTCTGTCAATGTAAAGGTGGAAAGCCTCCGGGTGAGAGACTACTGGGAACACGCAAAACTCCTTAGAAAGGTTGCTGACAGCACTAAGGGTGAACTATGCAAAATAAACCAACAGGGGAATTTTCGAGAGGCGGTGCTGAATCCTTTTTTAGCGGCGTAAGTTATCCGGGTGAACACTTATCTCACACAAAGCAATGCCAATAGGGACAAGTTGTCTCATATGGGCTTGACGCTATTATTTTGAGAAAACTTATGGCCATTCATGAGAAAGGGCTAGGATTGCACTAGCACTTTGAAAATGGTGGCCCAAAACGGCTGAATTCTGTGGGTCGTGGGTAGAGCTAAACTATAGTGCGGATCCATGCGAGCGAGGCATGGTTATTCGGGTCTTGAGAATTGCGCCACTGCAGCGAAAAGCAGCACTATGGCAGCTGCAGCGATAAGGCCGAGTTCGAGTCCGAGAGGAACGCGCCAACCATCCCAAGTGATTGCCGGTTCAAGCGTCTTGAGTAGGGATGGTGCTACCTTGAGATGTTCGAATACCGCAGTGCGCATCGGTGCTATGGCATAGCTTAGAGGATCCAGTCGGGTAAGAACCGCCAACCATTGCGGGAGGTTGGCCAGGGGAAATACAGCCCCAGATAAAAAGAACATTGGGAGGACCAATAGCTGCATTACAAACTGAAATGATTCAACCTGGCTCATTCTTGCCGCTATCAGAACTCCGAGCGCAGTAACTCCAAATGCTGTGAGTGCCATTTCACCCAGAAGAGTCAGAATCAAGACAGGTGCATAGGGTACTCCGACTAGTCCAGCTAGCAAAATGATGATTGCACCTTGTAGAGTGGCCACAGTTGCACCACCTGCGCATTTCCCTACTACCAGAGCAGAGCGGCGTACGGGTGCCACCAGCATTTCACGCATGAAGCCGAACTCACGATCCCATACGATTGATACCGCGGAGAACATTGCTGTAAACAGTACCGTCATGCCCAGAATGCCAGGGAATAGGAATGTTTTGAAATCGAATCCATGGGGTCCGCCCTTTAGCACTGGCGACAATCCTGTGCCGAGAACGAAAAGGAAAAGAACAGGTTGCACTAATGCGGTGATTATGCGTACCCGGTTACGGGAAAAACGTATAAGTTCCCGTCGCCAGACAACGCTGATTCCCCGGAAGTCGTCACGCAACCGGCCGCCTGCTATGCGACTTTCCGGGATGCTTGCCACCAGCCCAGTTGACGTTTGGGCAGGTGCAGAGAGGTCATTGCTCATCTTCGACTCCTTGCTCGCATCCATGGATTAGTGGCCATCCGTTCGCTGATAGACGACTCGGCATCGCGAATCGTGCGGCCTGTATAGTTCATGAACACGTCGTCGAGAGTAGGGCGGGCCACCCGGATAGACCGTATGGGAAGTGAGAGTTCTGAGAATAATCGCGGAACAAACTGTTCTCCACCGCTGACATGAAAAGCAACTACTCCCTCGCTTTCGGTTGCATCCAGACCGAAATGACTCTTCAATGCATTGACGGTGTCGCTATTGCTATCCGTCTGGATCTCGACTCGATCTTTGCCAATCGACGCCTTCAAGGCTTCAGGTGTGTCTACTGCCACGATCTGGCCGTTATCAATAATGGCGATGCGGTCACAGTTCTCGGCTTCGTCCATATAGTGGGTTGTTAGGAAGATGGTAATGTCCTCGCGTTTGCGCAGTTCATGTATGTAGTTCCAAATATGGCTTCTGGTCTGCGGATCGAGCCCGACGGTAGGTTCGTCAAGAAAGAGCACCCGTGGAGCATGAAGCAGTCCGCGTCCAATTTCGAGGCGGCGCTTCATTCCACCTGAAAAGGTCTTTACCTCACTTTTCCGTCGCTCCCAAAGGCCAACCATTTCCATGACTTCTTGAAGTCGAGATTTGACTGCTTTTCGCGGTACGCCATAGAGGTCCGCATGAAAACGGAGATTTTCCTCTGCGGTAAGATAGTCATCCAAAGTTGTATCTTGAAAAACCAGACCTATTCTGCGCCTCACCTCGTTGCGAGACTTGACAACGTCGTATCCTGCCACTTGGGCCAGACCTGAGGTGGGTGCCACTAATGTGCATAATATCTTAATAGTGGTGGACTTCCCAGCGCCATTTGGGCCCAGGAATCCGAATGTCTCTCCTGGAGCCACTGAGAGGTTGATGCCTTTTACTGCGTCTAATTCGCCATAGCGTTTGTGGAGGTCGATCACTTCGACGGCTGCACCCGTCGAAGTCGCTTCAGCTCGAGTCCAAGTCGTATTTGGAGCATGATGGTCAAGTGATGCTTTCGATGAACCTGGTTCAGCATTAGGCATAGCGGTATCACTGGTCATTACATGCCAGTATATTTGCCGTGTCTTTATAATCCTATGTCGCGGCAGTTTCAAAAATGCGCCAAGAAGACAGGTGTGTGGCTCAATTCCCGGCTCCTCGAGGTCCAGTACTTGCCTTTAAGCAGATATCAAAAGGGAAAGGACAACTTTCAACATCGTGTGGTGAAAGTCATAAAAGATTCATTTCTGAAATGCTGAGCAGTATATGCAACCCGGGTTGAGCCGCACTAACGTTACTTTACCTGCGTATTCTTCGTGTTTAGACCTATTATATAGGATCCTCTCAGTAAGGCCGGTTCCTATGGTTACGGCGTTTCTCATCTAGGTAGTTCAGGGATCCCAAACACAAATCGGGTCTACGCCCAAATTTGCGCCTCCTAAAGCGTAGGAAAGAAATCGTGAGGATGCTTGAATTAACCCCAGACCAGGGGACAGACTCAGCAGCGACACCCATCCAGCCGACAGCGCGACGCCAATGGGGGAGTGATCGCTGAAAAACAACTCCGAGTTCAGTGGCTCCTGCTGTTAGTGATCTTCGACTTGCTCTCGGTCGCTTGGCAATTGTGCTCACACTTGCAGCCTGGTGTGCCTACTTCGCGACTTGGCTTTTCATCGACCTGCTCAACTCCGCTCGTTCGACTGCCGTCGACAGGGCAGAGTCAGTTCGATACCTTCTCATTATCACACTTCCAACAGCATATGCAGTGGCCTATCTCGTTAGTCGGCTTGGCTTCTTTTATCGCGCCCGCAGCCATCATAGGCTGGTGAGACTGGAGCTAGAAGAGTTCTACGACGTACGTACTCCGACATTAATCTTCATTGTGCCCTCTTATCAGGAGGAGGCAAGAGTTATTCGCAGCACCCTGCTATCGGCCGCGCTGCAAGAGTATCCAAACAAGCTAATAACCCTGCTCATCGATGATCTGGCCACCCCACGGTCGCAACGGGCAAATCAGCCTCTAGACAATCGGCGAGGGTAGAAAGAGATGTGGTATTCACTTTGGGCGATACTAATAAAGGTGAATACCTCGACGGTGTTGGGGTAATCGATATGGGCCAAAACAAGTAAGGGATTTTCAAGCTTACCCTTATAGCACGTACGGGAGCAGAAAGTGTAAGAAATTCGTCACCCTGACGAAATTACCACCGAGGGCGTCATTAGTAACCGTGAAACGTAAAATATGGGTCAGACCTTGCTACAAAATCCTATTAGTTGTAAGGTCAAGTTAAAACCTGCAACAGAAAGGCATCCCTACAATGCGAATGTCCGGCGTAGTAAGCGAGATGTCCAATAACAGATCGTCTCGGTGTTACCCAGAAATATTGAAAGAACAGGAAACAGAGTTTAACGCAGAAGAGATAGCGTTAGCACATCTTGCAGGCCAGGCAAGCGTGACATCAAAATTGGCCATGTTGGACATCCTCGAAGTTGTCGATTATATGGAGCACAGTCAGCCCCTTAGCGCCATAGGTTTTGGGTATTAGACAAAGCAATTCGGACCAGCAATCGGTTTATCTTAAGAGAACTTATCCTCAAGCAAAAGCAATGCCACATTGTTAAATTTAAGCGCCCAAGCTAGAATATTATGGATGGAAGTAGAACTAACGCTACTTTTGAATTTTTGGACAAGGTGCGATTATGGGTTCCACTGAGTTCGTCAGCTCAACATTTGGCAAGGCACGAATATTTGGATCCGAGAGGATTAGGTAGTCTCTAGATGAGCGTCAACAATGCAATAAATTCAAAATGACGAGAGATTATGCCTGGTGCGTTCAGACATTACAAGATGCCAGGGGAGCAATAGACTCTTTTGACCCACAAGCATTGCGCAGCGCAAGAGCGAACTTGGTCACGGTGGCTGTATTTTTATCTTACGCGATTGGTGTTTTGTCAGTTGACCTTGAGCTAATTCATCACAGCGCAACGAATGAAGACCTGATTGATAATCTTGAGTCAGAACTGCCATCAATATTATCTAAAGGATGGGTAGGTGGCGGATGGTCTTTATCCCCCGAGGCGAGTGCCTCGATATTAGCGGCAAGGGAACTTTCTGAAGACCATGCGCAGGATCTGTTGCAACTGCATGAAAAGACTGCACTGGCTAATTTTCGTGACCGCGAAGAGATCGAACAGCTGGAAAAAAAGATACAGGAAGAAAAGCTCAGATATACGACCACCAGAGACGAGTGCGAGAAGACGATAAAGCACATTCAGTCAAAACTGCTTGCACTTTATAAAAATAAAACAATCGATCCCGACCAGTGGCTTGAGTCGCTCTAGCGATATCAACACTATTGCACTTATAAAAACCTTAGTTGTTAGCTATGTGCTCCAATCCTGGTGAAGTACTCCTCCAGCCAATATCAATGTCACATTCTAACAAAGGTCAATCACCTCACCTGGTAGGAAGCAGGCTGGGGAGCTTCACGGCCGGGTGAGCAGCTAGAGCGACGCTTACAAGCCAGGTTATAACTGTGGTTTGAAATGATTATCTCCCCGAAAGAGCTGTCACCACCGTCACTCGTGACATAGAGGTAAGTGTTTCCCGGTTCTGCTCCAAAGATGGTGAAGGAGTCAATTTGACGCTGACCCCGGAGTACTGCGACGAATTATTTAAAAAGGCGCTTCCCCTCAATTATTTAGAGTATTGAGCCGTAAACACTTATGGAGCAAGGAAGCTTCAACTTCTTTCGGGAAGAATCAAATGTCATTAGGAGGACAACCCCATGTCGGGACTTCTTATCAATTACAACCAAGCGGCTGTCAATTCGTACAACAGCTTGGATACAACAAATTCGGCATTGACGAGCATCGTTGGTCAATTGTCGTCCGGACTGCAGATCCAATCGGCTGCAAACAACCCAGCTGGCTACGTGGTGGGCCAGTTCCTAAAAGAGGAGAGCAACGGTTACACTCAAGCGATAAACAACACCCAAAATGCGGTATCTCTGCTACAGACTGCCCAGGGTGCTTTGGGCCAGGAGGCTTCAATTCTGCAAACGATGAACTCGTTGGCAACTCAGGCTGCATCTGGAGGAACCCAAAGCACGAGCACATTAGCCGCAGACCAGGCTGAGTTCCAGTCGCTTCAGGCGGAACTAGACCAGATAGCTCAAAGTACTAACTTCGGTGGGACGGCGCTGCTAAACGGATCCTACACCAACCAAACATTTCAGGTTGGTCCATACAACCAGACAAGTGACCAGATCTCTATCAGCATTGCGTCATCCGACTCAGCATTCTTGGGCGTTAGTACTACCCAGGCAACCATCAGTAGCGTTAGTTTTGCGCAGGCGGCAATGGCTTCCGTCCAGGCGGCCATCAAAACCGTAGCAAGCCAGGCTGCAACTATTGGTGCCGTGCAGAACCAGATGACGTCACTGTCAGCAAACCTCACCACTGCGCAGGAAAACATCCAGTCAGCGTACTCAAACCTTGTGGACGTGAACGTTGCCCAGGCAACGACAAAATTCACCCAGCTTCAAATATTGGAGCAAGGTGGAGTCTCTATCCTGCAGCAAGCTCAGCAATTACCAGGACTTGCGGCTAAGTTGCTCTAGCCATAGGTGCTTTAACCAGCTGACTTGGTCAGGTCTTTTGAACACAATGGACTAAGTGGTCGATTTAGAAGGATTGAACGACACTTAGTCCATTGTCGGATCTGACAGGAGATAGGAAGGATTAAGCGACAATGACAGCACCAATCAGTTTCAGCGGGATAGAGTCGGGACTGAATACGACATCAATAATAAATGCCGAAATGTCGATCTTCGAGCAGCCACTTAACAATCTGGTAGGGGAACAAACGAGCCTTAACCAGCAAGTGTCGGATTACCAAACTCTAAACTCAGATCTTTTGAGTCTGCAACAAGCTGGCGACGCGCTTGCCACACCCAGTGCCTACAGCCAGGCTTTCTCCGTTTCGTCGTCGAATTCATCTGTGGCAACCGGCAGCATTACCGGATCTAGTGACACTGGATCAATTTCATTGGCCGTAGATCAGTTGGCCACTAATTCAACTCAGATTTCCGCCGGCACGGTATCGGCAACAAATGATGTCATTGCGTCAGGGAGTTACCTGGTCGGGTCAGGGGGGGCTGCCTTGGGCATAATGTCTTTCTCTGGAACTTCAGGTTTGGCAACCGGATCGCACTCAATTTCAGTAACTCAGGCATCTGCAGGCGCATCTGCTTCCGGGACAACAGCAGTTGCCTCAAGCACCACAATTGGAACTTCCAACGATACTGTTGGCGTGAGTATAGACGGCACTGCTTACACCTTCACCGTTGCCTCCGGAACGTATACTCAATCCCAGCTTGCCCAGGCAGTAGCACAAGCTTCTGGTGGATTATTGAGTGCAACGGTTAACGGATCCGGGATAATGACCTTATCAACGGTCCAGCAGGGATCAAGTGCATCACTTCAGGTAACCGGAGGAACAGCGTTAACTGCTGTGGGAATGTCGACAGGGTCGGTTACCTATGGGACCAATGGAATAATAAATGTGGATGGCACAGCAAATTCAATCTCAAGTGTCTCTGCCACCGGTACAACGCAGGTAACACTCACCTCGGGTACCGGGGGCACCATTACTGCCAATCTGTCGGGACCGTTAAATGTTGGAACGATGCAAGCCAACAATGTATCAGTGGGCAATGGTTCATTGGCTTCGGTGGTAAGTGCCATCAATGGCGCAAATGTCGGTGTCACTGCCACTGCATTGCAAGTAGGGACGAACAGTTACGCTCTTGAGTTGACTTCGAATAAAACTGGTCTTACCGGAGCAGCCACGATCGACACCCAGGCGTTTACCTCCTCTTCTCTTGGTGCAATGCAGACAACAACTGCAGCACAGGATGCAATTGTGTCAGTAGGTGGCACCGGAGGATACCAGGTCACATCAAACACGAATAATATCACGGGGTTATTCCCGGGAGTAACGGTGCAGGTGGATCAGGTCAGCACCACTCCTGTGACCCTGAATATAGGTGCCGACGGAACGAATATTGCCAACAACGTCCAGACGCTGGTCAACGCGGCAAATAAAGCTTTGTCCGATATTTCAAAATTTACAGCCTATAATCAAACAACCAACACAGCAGGTCCACTAAACGGGCAAAGCGCACTGACTGGCCTGGCTCAACAAATCCTTTCACTGGTTGGTAATACGATAGGATCGTCAGCTGCTGGAGCGGATGGCACCGGTGAATCGGCTGGACTTGCAATAACGTCCTCGGGGCAGATTACATTTGACAAAAATGCATTTATCAGCGCTTACAATGCTAACCCGTCAGCAGTACAGGCAATGTTCACAGAAGGTGGAACTTTTAATCCTTCCAGTTCAACCTATTCAGGAGGAGTAAGCGTCGCTGGGGCCACTAACAATACAGTACCAGGGACTTACGCGGTGGTAATCTCTCATTCTGCCACTCAGGCAACCGATACCGGGTCAGTTTCGTTTGCCTCTTCGACGGCGACTTTGGCCTCAGCAGAAACATACACAATAGCTTCAGGATCACTGACTGCAACTTACGCGGCAACCGCTGGAGAAAGCATTGCCAATGTCATAAGTGGAATTAACGCTGCAACTGCAGCATCGGGGATCAACGTATCGGCTGCGTTGGTTGGGAGCTCCGGGGCATATAACGTTCAGCTAACATCCGGCAATTACGGTTCTGGGGCAACTTTTACTGTTGCCGCATCTGGTACCGACCAGTTGGGGCTCACCTCTGCTGGTTCAACTTATACAGGGTCAGACGTAGCGGGAACCATAAATGGACTAACAGCAACCGGTGTAGGAAGAACCTTAACCTTGAACGATTCAGGCAACCCGGCAAATGGGCTGGTCTTGAAAGTAGGTATAGCCGGTATTACTGCTGCGACCTCAGTCGGGTCTGTATCCTACAGTCCAGGGATGGCCCAGACGTTGGCAAGCTTGTCTGCCAACTCCATAGTCGCACCTGGAGGACTGATAGCTGACAACATTACACGGATAAACGACACGCTTTCGGGTGTGGCATCCCAGATTACAACCCAAAAACAATTGGTAGCAACGGAAAAGAAGTTGCTGACAGAAGAATTCGTAAAAATGGAAGAAGCTCTGGCTCAGCTTTCATCGCAAACTAAGTTTATGCAGTCTTTTTCTGGATCGAGTTCTTCCGGAACTTCGTCCAGCTCGTCCGGCACACTAAGCGGAGGCTAAATGCGAAATGCAAAAAAATGCCGCAACAGCGTATAAAGATTATTCAACGGTAACTGCGAGTAAACCTCAGTTACTCGTAATGTTGTATCAAAGGGCAGTCTTAGACATTGAACGAGCTGAACTTGCCCTGGAGTCGCAACAATATGAAATCGTAAACGACAATCTGCAACATGCGCAAAAGATTGTCCGCCTCTTGAAAAACTCCTTAAATCCAGAGGGATTCAAGGGAGCTGGTGAGCTCATGTCACTATATGTTTTCGTGGAAAAACATTTGGTGCAGGCCAATCTCAAAAAGGATCCTGTTTTAATTCGTGAATGTGGCGAGATACTGCGGCCCCTGCGTGAGGCATGGGAAACGGTTGTCAATAACTACGAAGCAATTGTGGGGGAAAATGTCCTCGTTAACATGGGATGAGTATCTTGCGAATGCTAGTGAACACTTGGAAGCTATTAAATTAGCGCTATCTTTAGGGAGCCAACTTCCACGCAACATAGACCAACCATTGGAGCCAATGCCGGTGGAATTAACCGGAAAAGTCTTGGCTATGCAAAATCAGTACCAGGAATTAGCCGAAACTATAAAGAAGCGTATGAGGGAACTTCAAAGGCGGGAAGCGGTAACTGACAGGTGGAACGGCACCGAAATGGCAACGCCCAGATATGTAAACATACAGGGTTGAGTCAGTTCCAGGTGCTGGAACTCTTTATTCCAGTTTGGGTTCTTTGAGTCAAGGTGCCTCCTTTGATTAGTAAAACTCATTTTGATTGTCTTTGAATTACCACTTAGTGAATAAAAATAAAAAAATTAACTCTTCACCTCAATTATCCGGACGCTTGGCCCGTATATATCGATGAGCAAGGACAGCTCAGCGCGTAAGCCACGATGGCTAATTACTTAGGTAAGGAGTATTCTGTGGCTAATGCGGCTGAAGCAATCGGAATTCTGCGTTTTGCCTTAAACGGAACCGTGGCGCAACAAAAAGCAATAGCTAACAATATTGCGAATCTCAATGTGCCGGGGTATAAAGCCGAACAAGTGTCATTCCAAAAATCATTGGCATCAGCATTATCTCAAGGGGGAAACGCGGCAATTGTATCAAAATATGAGCAATTGGCCCCTGGGGTAAACGGGAATAACGTAGCACTTCCAACAGAAACTTCCTTGCTGTTAAAGAACAATCTGGAGAACCAGACCATTGATAATGCACTTACCGGACAGTTCACTCTTATAGCAGACGCGATCCAAGCATAAAAGAGAGGGAAATCATATGTGGAGCGGCATCAATATACCTGGCACAGGAGTGGCGGTAGACCAAACTTGGTTGAATACCATCGGGGGCAATATCGCCAACATGAATGATGCAGTAACGCCAGGCAAACCACTATATCGGGCTGAATACGTGGTTGCTCAGGAACAAGCCTCTGCGAACGGGGTTTCGAATTCTGGAATCGGTAATGGTGTTCAAGTGGAAGCTATTGCTCTGGGGCCAGCAAAAGGAACAATGCAGTACCAGCCAGGTAACCCGTTAGCTAACGCTCAAGGTGAAGTGGAATATCCCGTGGTAAATGTTGGGTCTCAAATCGCGGATTTGGTCCAGGCGCAGATTTCCTATCAGGCTAATGCCCAGGTAATGGCAAACGCAAGAACATCATATGCATCAATACTGAATATAAAGGCGTAAATATGATTCCAGCGATACCCCCCATTCCTCCAATTGGCAATGCAGGATTGACACCAGTTTCCCAGGTCGGTGGTGCAAACGGTCAATCAGCTGCAAATCCTTCCGGATTTCAAAATCTACTCGGGCAAGCTATCGATTCACTCAATGGAACCACATCCAATGCCACGGCAGTATCACTGCAGGCAGCTGCCGGGAAAGTGAGCGCTGTCGATGCGACTGTGGCAACCACGGAAGCTCAACTCGAAACTCAACTTGCAAGCACAGTAGTCAGTTCATCTGTCGCAGCTCTGAACTCTGTCATGAACATGCCGGCTTAGGATGTCTTTTTTACCAATAAACGCAGAATCGCTATCTTCAGTCAAGGGTCGGGCTCAGAGAGTGCTGGGTGGCTTCACTCTGGGTCAGAAAGTATTAACGGTATTGATGACTGCCGCGTTAATAGGTGCGGCACTGCTTTTCATCCAAGCCGAGTCCAAGCCGAGCTACCAGGTGCTTTTTACAAATTTGCAACCGTCCGATTCAGGGGCTGTTGTGTCCGCATTGACAACTGCAAAAATCCCTTATCAGTTAAGTAATAATGGAGCAACGGTCTCAGTGCCGGCGTCAAAAGTTGACTCAGAGCGAGTAGCGCTGGCCCAACAGGGACTACCAAGTTCCGGGACCGTAGGGTTTTCCACTTTGGAAAAAGGTGGGTTCACGACATCTCAATTTGTGCAGCAGGTCGAATACCAGCAAGCCCTCGAGGGGCAGTTAGCGCAAACCATTGAATCGATACAAGGCATCCAATCAGCGCAAGTCAATCTGGTGGTACCCCAGCAGAGCGCATTTGCCATTGGTACTCAACAATCAACCACTGCGTCAATATTGGTGGACCTGGCACCTGGTGTAAACCTTACCAACAGCCAGGTGCAGGGAATTGTCCATTTAACAGCTTCGGCAGTGCCAAACCTGACAGCATCGAACGTTACTGTTGTCGACAATCAGGGTGAGGTTCTGTCCTCAAGTAATGGTGCCGGAGGAAGTAGTTCGTCGTCGCAAGCATCAGAAACAACAGCGTATGATAACCAGCTCGCAAGTTCAATCCAGGCGCTACTGACTCATGTTGTAGGGATAGGAAACGCGGCAGTTCAAGTTCACGCGGTTTTAAACTTCAACCAGCAAAAAACCGTAACCACTGGAATTCAAACCGGTGCAAATGGAAAGCCGCTCTCAGTACCAACTACCCAAAGTACCTCAAAACAGACCACAACTGGAACAGGGACACCGGCTGGCGGAGTGATCGGAGCTAACCAGCCTCCAGTTGGAACCAATGGAAACTACACCTCCAACACTACTTCCAGCAAGGTTACTAACGCTGTAGGACAGGTGACCCAAACAATACAGCAAGCTCCGGGACAAGTCTTACGAACATCAGTGGCGGTGATAGTGAATTCAAACTCAAAGCCAAAGCCAAATCAGGCTCAAATCCAATCTCTTGTTACGGTGGCGGCTGGGCTAAATCTGGCTAAGGGCGACAAGTTGGTGGTATCGGCCATGCCCTTTGCTGCGGCGAATACATCAGCACTGAATTCAGCAGCAAAAGCTGCAGCGGCAAAGAGTTTATATGAGCATATTGCAGAAGGCGTAGGGGTGGTGCTTTTATTGGCGGTGATGCTGTTCCTGACGCTGAGAGCATCCAAGCGGTCGATCTACGAAGAGGTAACCCCAATAGGAGTTGGCGGGCCAACCCCTTCAATGCTGCCGCAGGACACAGTCCAAATCCAAGCCATACCACTAAATGCAAATGCTGAATCGCTCGTATCTCAAGTGCAAGACCGCATAGTGCAGCGCCCCACAGAAGTTGCTCAAATGTTAAGAAAATGGGCTCGCGAAGGGGATGAAATATCGTGACATCGATGAACGGTGACAGAGAAACATTGACATTGCAAAACGAGTCATTTATTGAAGGAACCCATGATACGTCCAAGGCAAGAAAACTGATACAGCTTTCGAATCGGCAAAAAGCTGCCGTGGTGTTGGCATACTTAGGGCCGCAAAAAGCGTCGCCGCTGCTCAAAGAGGTCTCTGAGGAAGAAGCTATAGCCCTGGTCAGCGAGATCGTATCGTTACCAAAATTGGACTCTGACACCATTCTGGCCATAATGGAAGAGTTTTTGTCGGAGTTATCCAAGTCGACCGGAGGCGAAAGTGGGCCTGAGGTAGCGCGAAAGCTTTTAGAGGAACGGCTGGGACCAACTCGGGCCCAGGAGATCATAGAGCAAATGGAAGGACAAAAAGCAGCCAGTCCATTGGCAAGGATGATGCTCAATGATCCCCAGCAAGCAATAAGCCTATTGTCGGAGCAACAGCCGCAAGTGGTAGCGGTTATTCTGGCATATCTTCCCCCAGGGGATGCAGCTTCACTGTTGAGCCAGCTTGATCCTGTCTTTCGCCTGAAAGTTGCCAAGAGAATTGCCCAACTTACGAGAGTGGATCCATCAGCTATAAGACAGGCAACGAATCTTCTGGTAAACAAGCTTCGCAAGACGGGAACTGGCTCAGCAACCACCAACACCGGTGGAACTGCTGCGATCGCTGAAATACTCAATCATTCAGACAGAAATTTACAGGAAAAGATATTGGATGATATCGCGAGCGACGAACCGGAACTGGCAGAACAAATTAGGGCAAAACTGTTTACCTTTGACGATTTGATGAAGCTCGAAGAACGTGCGCTGCAGCAGATCTTTAGAAAAGCAGATCCGCAAACACTTGCTTTGGCTCTAAAAACACCAAACCTAAGCCAGGAAACGGTGTCCAAAATACGGCAAAACCTTTCAGAACGTGTAGTTGGAATGGTCGACGAGGAAATCGAAGTTATGGGTTCGGTAAGGGGATCTCAGATCGGCGCGGCACATGCGAGTCTGGTCGCTATAGCAAGACAGCTGGATCAAGAGGGGATAATCACCATACAGGGAGAAGATGAGGCACTGGCATGATTGAAACTAACCGAGACCAACCGAGCAGAATTGCTTCAGAGCAGATTATCAAAATTAGCCCTCACTCGGATGCAAAACTCTATGTGTACAAGAATGTATATGACGAAATAAAACCAGGAAACGAAAAAGAAGATAGCCGACATTATGCAGAAGGTTATGAGACTGGCTACCAGGAAGGGATATCCAAGGCCAAATCGGAATATGAGGAACAGTTTCTAGTAAGCAAAAACAGAGTTGATTCGGTCCTGGAAACTCTGGCAAACGCAGTTCTGAATGTAAAAGAGACAGAACGGGAGCTGCTGAAAAGAATCGAAAAAACCGTGCCAGAGGTTGCCTACGAAATAGTCGAAGCAATACTAACTCGAGAGATCCAGACATTGGATGACCCCGGTCGGGAAGCGATTACCCGAGCGCTGACGATTGATACTGCCAATGAGAGCGCGACAATCCATCTCAATCCTCAGGACATCAAGACGCTCACTGATCTATCAGATCTTAAAACAAAAAGAGAAATCGAAATAGTGGTAGACCCAGACATTGAATCAGGGGACGCACTTGTAGTTATTGGAAAGGCGACTATTGACGCAAGGATATCGTCGGCCCTCGAACGGGTAAAAAAGATCTTAAAGGTTCATCAAAAGTAGAAATGACACTTTGAATGGAATCATTAATCGAAAAGGTACTGATCGCTGCCAAACCTCAAAGGTTTGGCCAGGTTGCCCAAATTATAGGAAACTCTATTGAAGTGGTTGGGATTCCCGCCGCAATCGGAGATGGTGTAATCCTCTTTCCCGATGAGAAGGAACTGCTCGCGGAGGTGGTTTCGATTCGAGAGGACAGAATTGTATGCCTTGCGTTTGGGGCCACAGCTGGGATACGAGCTGGTACCAAAGCGCTGGCACTGAACCATCCGCTCCCGCTATGTATTAGTCAGGATGTAGTCGGAAGAATTGTCGATGGCTTTGGAAATCCAATAGATGACGGGCCGATGATTGTCGGTGAAGAGATCACGACGGATTTAGATGCGCCTCATCCGCTCAAGAGAGGGGTGGTGTCAGAACAACTGCCTTTGGGGGTCAAAGTCTTAGATGCCTTGGTTCCCTGCGGGAAAGGCCAGAGGATGGGTATCTTTGCCGGATCTGGTGTAGGTAAATCGTCACTTATGTCGATGATAACTCGGGGGACAAAGGCTGACATAACAGTCATCGGACTAATAGGTGAGCGGGGACGAGAGGTGGCAGAATTCATCGAAAGAGATCTGGGTCGTGAGGGCCTGGAACGCTCTGTCGTCGTTGTCGCTACCTCTGACGCTCCAGCTGTTATGAGAATAAGGGCAGCGTTTACTGCAACCCGCATTGCAGAGTGGTTCAGGGACCAGGGGAATGACGTTCTTTTGCTTATGGACTCGCTCACGAGGTTTGCCATGGCGCAGCGGGAGGTCGGTTTGGCGGCCGGGGAACCGCCCGCAACCAGGGGTTACCCACCCAGTGTGTTTGGACTCCTACCTCGTTTACTGGAACGTGCGGGGAAAAGTTCAAGCGGATCAATAACCGGATTATACACAGTATTAGTTGAGGGGGATGATATGAATGAACCCATTGCTGATAGCGCAAGATCAATTCTTGACGGGCATATTGCCCTGTCGAGATCTTTGGCTGAATCCAATTACTATCCCGCGGTAGATGTATTGAGCTCGATATCCAGAGTGGCCCCGGCAATAACGACCAGGGAGGAATATCAGGCGGCAGGTGTAGTGCGTGAATGGTTGGCGTTATTGAGAGATGCAAAAGATCTCATTGAGATCGATGCGTACGTGAGCGGAACTAACCCCACGCTCGACAGGGCTATCGAACTCAAAGGCGAGATTGAAGAGTTGTGTAAACAAGAGATGGGCACGACCGTGGAGATATCCCAAACAAAAAAAGCTTTATTGGAGCTTGTTGAAAGCAGAGAAATAGGTGCGGCTGTATGAGGAAATTTACGTTCCGATTGGCGGCGGTAAGCAGAATTAGAAAACTAGAAGAGCGCGTGGCCAAAGAAAATGTCCTGATTGCAATAAAAGCGAGCGACGATGCGAAAGCGGCGTTAGACCGGTTCAGCGAAGACCTATTGAAATTAGATTACTCCTCCAATGTCGTCCATGTGAGAGAGCTTCAATCTGTGCAGGTACAGAGAGAACTCCAGGAGCAGATAATAGAAATAGCGACGAAGACGGTGCAAGAAAAAGAGCAAATAGTTTATCAAGAACGCCAGCAGTGGAAAGAAGCTGCTAAAAAAGCAGCGATCATTGACAAGCTCGATGACAGAGCGCGTTTGATATGGATGATGCAATTCCTAAGAGAAGAAAGTAAAGAACTTGATGAGCTAGGCAGTGTGGCTTTTATAAATAGAAATAGGGGCAACCGATGTACGCTGTGAACCCAGTAACGTCACTACTGTCTTCGGAAACTGTCCCATGGCAAACAAGTTCTTCACAGATGGACGCTGCTACGCAACAAGGGCAACAGGCTTTTGCATCAACCTTGGCCAAGACCATAAGTGAACAAATGGCCCTGCAGCTAATCAGGGCGAGTAAAGATCCATCAATAATTCAGCCTGATACAAGCAGTGTCCAGGCTGATCAATATAGTCAGATCGAAATTGGGCTGCTTTCAAATCTGCTTCCAGAACAAGCGCCTCAGTCGGTGACTGGACTACAAACGCTGACTGGAGTTACCAATTTACCGACGCTGGGAAATGTTACTTCAGTTGGGAAGGAAGCAGTTTGGCAAGCCAAGCAATTTATCGGGACTCCATACGTGTGGGGCGGAACATCTCCCAAAGGTTTCGATTGTTCAGGTTTCACACAATACGTTTACGGCAAATTAGGAATCAGTCTTCCGCGAACGAGCCAGGAACAGGCGCAAGTAGGACAAGCGGTAGGAAATATATCTCAGGCCCGGCCGGGAGATCTCGTATTTTTTGCTGGAGCTGATGGTACGGCCAGCGCGCCTGGTCATGTAGGGATATACCTGGGTAATGGCCAAATGATAGATGCCCCATACACGGGGACGAATGTAAGAATTGAACCTGTTTCAGATGCCGGTCCGATAGTTGGCATTCGAAATGTGTCAGGACTGCAGACAGGTGGAGAAACTGCGGTTGGAAATGTTATGGTGCCAAATAAATACCTCAACATAATAGAAAATGCATCTCAAGCAAACGGTGTTCCAACCCAGGTATTGGCAGCGTTGATAAATCAAGAAAGTGGGTTTAACCCTGCAGCCGTTAGTCCAGCAGGAGCTGAAGGTATAGCCCAAATTATGCCCAGTACGGCTAAGGCGCATGGAATAGATCCGTTCAACCCAGTGGATGCCATAAATGGGGCAGCGCGGATTCTTGGAGATAATCTCAGACATTTTGGATCGATTCCGATGGCATTGGCAGCCTATAACGCCGGGGTCGGTGCAGTAAGTGAATATGGAGGGATTCCGCCCTATGCGGAAACTCAGAATTATGTAGTAAACATTTTGCGGCAAGCCGGGATGGGGGGATAGAGGTAATGACAAACATAACAATTGCTTCACAAAAAGAAAGTCGGCAGAAGATAAGTTCCAAACAGGGAGATACCGGCAAGTCCGACCGAACCAAGAAACATGAAGTCAAAATTTTCAACGATACACTCAGTCAGGTTATTGTTGAGCAAAAACAGATCTCTTCCTCTAAGGAGGATATCAAGACACGAAATCAAACTCAAGGTCGGATCATAACGCCGGAGATAACTGCGCCGAAAGTTTCAGGTACCCTAGCAGTAAAGATGAGCGCCAGCAATGCGGTGAATTCAGAGATTAAAGTCCAAGTTGCGACAAGTCCTAAACAGGCGCGAAGCGTTGCGGCTGCAAATAACGTTGGAGGCGCACCTACTTCCTCTTCGGAAATTGCCAATACAACGGGCCAAAACGATGCAAAAGGTTCCAAAAACTATCTGTACTTATCGAATGGTATTGAATCAGCAACTCCAGCGAGTAAATATCAGGATCCAGTCCAAGGTGCTGATACCCAAGCCTCAACTATCCAGAACGATTTAAGTGGACCCTATAAAGCGTCAGTGGATAAGTCAAGCACAAAAAACATAGAGATCACAATTAGCCCCGGCGCGGCACAACCTATAAACAGGGAATCTTCAATAGAGATTACGGCTATTGCCTCCCCTCAGTTGAAAACAGTGAAAACCCAAGTGGCGGAGAAACAGATCGCACAAGAGGTAGAACCATCTGTAGTCCATAGAGGTAATGGAATATTGAACCTGGATCAGCGCAATATTGAACAAAAAAGTACCGAGGGATACGGGCGCAAGACAACCAACCATGCGCAGGTATTGCAAGTGACTGAGACGCAGCCCATGGTAGCGCAGAAAACATTTGGCTCAATTTTCTCAAATCGAGAGGTATCGAATACAGCGGCTGATTTAGTGCACCTCAAGGATCAGCTAACCCAGTCAGTGCTGCAGCAAATTGACAAAGGTGATGGTAATTACCAGGTCAACGTAAAGATGCAGCCCGAATCTTTAGGGAGCGTAAGTGCCAAAATAACTTTGTTGGGTTCTCAACTTCACGTAATTATAACCCCCAACACAACTGAAGCCCATGCAGCGCTAGCATCGTCTCTCGCTGAAATTGAAAAACTGTTGTCACATGACGGTATGCGTGCGCAAGTTTCCCTCGGCCATCCCAGTCAGCACAGCCAAAACTACGAGGGTCAAAAGGACAAGAGTAATGGGAGCAATGGAGCCCTTCAACAAAGCATTGGTCCTCAAAATGAGAAACGAGGGCTAGATGAACGTCCAGATGTCTCAAGTACAACAGGAGTACACCTGATCCTTTAGGAGAAGAAAAATATGACATCAGCAATCAACCAAATCACAAATCCACAAACCGCTCAGACAAGCTTGACTACAAACAGCCTGTCAGGGAATTCACAAGGAATGGGAGGTCTTACCAGTCCAACGACATTTTTGACAATGTTGGTCGATGAAATGAAATATCAAAATCCATTACAGCCGACGAGTTCAGCAACGATGATGGCACAACTGGCTCAACTTTCTCAAGTAGAGCAAATGACTGCAATTTCTACAGCTTTGCAAAACGGTGAAGCCTCAGGACTTATTGGCAAGACAGTGACCGGAGTGGACAATGCCGGTAACTCAGTTTCAGGAACTGTTACAGGAACAGCCGACAGCAGCAATGGGCCATTGCTGTACATAGGAGGTAAGTCTGTCAATCTGTCGACAATTACCTCGGTAGGAACCGTATAGCTAAAAAACAAAAGTATTAAAAGGAGACAAACAAAATGCCAATACAATCTTTAGGGTCAGCATCGTCAGGAATAGTTGCGATGCAAACCGATCTTAATACTATCGGGAACGATATAGCCAACTCAGAAACCACAGGTTTTGCGTCAGAGTCAGCTCAGTTCGCAGATTTACTCACTCAACAAATCCAGCCTGCCACCGCGGCGGTGGGTCAGACCCTAGCAAGTACAAATCCCAGTGCGATTGGTACGGGAGTCGGGGTCCAATCGATTGACACTAATTTTTCCCAGGGCTCAGTAACGCAAACTGGAATCAATAGCAATGTGGCAATTGTTGGAAACGGCTTTCTGGTGGTCAAACAAGGTGCAAATACCTATTACACACGTGATGGAAATTTACAGATTGACTCCCAAGGTAATCTCGCAACCAATGGAGGCGGGTTGGTGCAGGGATGGGGGCCAGGTCAAGCAGTCACCTCACCCACCGGTCCGATTAGCATAATCCTGGGATCGAGGGGTGCGCCACAACAAACACAAAATGTGAACCTAAGTGGTAATCTGCCGTCAAATCCAAGTGGTCCAGTGACTATTACCACCACAATGCACGATTCCCTGGGCAATCAAGTACCTGTAACGCTTACGCTTACTCCAACTTTGAATTCAAGTGGAGCTGCAACCAGCTGGTCAATGCAGGGAACCGCAACAGGAAGTACCACAAATCTATGGAGCTCAGCACAAACGCTAACCTTTAGCAGTTCCGGACAGTTGGCAACAGTCAACGGCACTGCAGTCACTACGTCTGCGACAGCGATACCGATCAATAATGAGCCGACTGGTTACACCTGGAGCGGCACTACAATGCCTACTTTCACGTTTCCTGCTGTTGGCTCGCAACAGGCGGTAACCCAATATGCGGGAAGTGAATCATTGATCGCAACTGCGGATGGTAATGCGTCAGGAACTTTGCAGTCCTATTCCATTGGCGGCAATGGTGCCATTACCGGGACATATTCAAATGGTCATACAGTGACTCTTGGAACAATTGCACTGGCTCAGTTTGCCAACCCCAATGGACTCAATAATGTTGGGGGTACCAATTTTAGCGCTACTGTAGCATCTGGAACGGCGCAAGTGGGACAACCAGCCAGCGGGGGCCTCGGCACGCTTCAAGATGGAGCCCTAGAAGGGTCAAATGTAAACATGGCTAAAGAATTGACGGACTTGATAGAGGCCCAAACCGCCTATCAGGCTAATACTAAAGTGATTATGACGACGCAGTCGGCATTGTCGTCATTGATGCAAATCCCCTAATCGCTGAACGAAATATCTGAAGCGCCCGAATCCTAACGCTGAGCCAGCCTCCTTGCACCGGAAGGCTCAGCGTTAGTTTTTGTTCATGGTGGGTTTCTGGTCAGAACTGGGCGAAAATCGACCTGTATATCTCAATTATTTACCAATTTGACCCGTAATCAAATACAGATAAATTCCACCTTTGGATGGAGCTCGAGTGATTGCGGTTAAAAAGTTGGACAGGTCCATTACCTATATAAATGAAGAGTTGATAGAACGCGTAGAAAATACCGCAGCCAACCAATGTGCAATATATTTCATTCACGGAGGCCATTTGATAGTGGCCCAGGATTCAGCCGGTGTAGTGGAAGAAATCAGAGATGAAAAAATAGCACAAATGCAAAGGGTGTTTAACTCAACTAATAAGCAACAAGGGTCTAACACTCTGGGTATCCCGAGAATAGTTACGGGTGATAAATAGTGACCCCGATTGGCATTCTTGTTGCGCTTGGTGCGCTAATGGCGGCAATGGTCCTGGATCATGAAAGTGTCGCATCACTATTAAAAGTGTCATCCCTATTACTTGTGGTTGGCGGGAGCCTGGGGGCGACAATGGCTGGATTTGACCTAAAACGAGTCAAGCGTATTCCCAAGGTGTTACTTGTGGTAATCAAACCAAATAAAGGGCCAAAGATAAAAGGAACGATAGACCAAATTGTCTCAATAGCCAAACAAGCAAGAACCAATCCCTTGATTCTTGAAGAGTTTGAAACAGACGACATGTTTCTGAAAAAGGGAATCCAGCTAATTATCTCGACGTCTGAGCCCCATCGAGTGGAGGAACTTCTTAATTCTGAAATAGAGGGACTGAAAGAACGACACACGGTTGGTGCAAAATTCTTTTCTGACATGGCTGGATTTTCACCTACTTTTGGAATTTTAGGTACAGTGGTTGGTTTAATCGGCGTTCTTGGACAACTGAGTTCTCCTGGTAAATTGGGGCCTGCCATTGCATCAGCATTCACTGCCACGTTGTGGGGGGTGCTGCTCGCCAACGCTGTTTGGCTGCCGATTTCAAACAAGTTGAAAAGACAATCTAGCGATGAAGTAGCCTTCCGCCAGATGGTTATAGAGGGACTTCTCGCAATGCAGCTGAATACCTCCACCACAGAACTAAAAGACAGGTTGTATGCATTTCTTGCACCCCGGGAGCGTGTAGACGCCGACAAAAAACAGGAAAAGAATGAGGCTTCTGGAGAGGCCGCGTAAATGCCATCCCTGAACGCTATTCAAGGGGTATATAAAGACAGGAAAAAGAGGAAGCTCAGTTCCCCAGCTCATCTGGCTCACGAGGAAGTTAGCGGTGAGAGGTGGTTATTAACATACGCAGACATGATTACCCTGCTGCTGGTACTTTTCATAGTCCTCTATGCGATCTCCAGCATCAATCAGTCGAAATATCGTGAATTCAAACAATCGGTGACTCAAGCAATGAAAACAAGAATTCCACACGGGCAAACTACAACCACGGTACCTAAAAAAGTTAGTACTTCAAAGACTTTGCAGCAACAGAACCTACTCAAACAGATTGAAGCCAAGCTGACGGCAAAACTGCAACAGCAAAATCTTCTCAAAGACGTTACATTTTCACTTAACGTAGCTGGACTTACAGAAGGGTTAGTGGCGGATTCCACATTCTTCGGTACCGATTCAGCTAATTTGTCGGTAGTTGGTAAAGAAGTAGTGGACACCTCAGCGTCAGTCTTGAGTCACTACCCAAATGCTCTAGAAGTAAACGGATACACAGACAATGCGCCAATAATTGCGGGACCCTATCCCAACAACTGGGCACTTTCAGCAGCTAGAGCAACCGCAGTGGTAGTCCGCATGACGAAAACTGACGGAATAGTCCCGTCGCGAGTCGTTCTAATAGGTTATGGCCAGTATCACCCCCTGGCTAGTAATGCAACTCCTGCTGGGCAGTCAAAAAATCGACGCGTAAATATTGTGATAAGTCCATCAACGAAGTTCACTCCATGAAAGACAGAAGGTGGGT
>JAJZLS010000072.1 GCA_021803345.1 Actinomycetes bacterium | reverse complement strand
TTGGGTACAATCTCTGACGGATACTCATATAGTTATCTTAATTCCTGGGTGTTACATCAGTTCGAATTACGTAAAGGATGTAACGGCTCCGCCGTTAGCGCCTGTCCATCCCCGTCCTAAAGGACGGGGCCTTTCGGCGCTCTTTAGGTAACCTAATCGAAGTTCTGGCGCTGAAGCATCGTGATTATTTCATGTAACTCCTAGTAGTTGATTTGGCGAGAATGGGACTTTGTTGCTTCGCAATAAAGTCTTGATTTTTTAGAGTGGAAATTTCTCAGTCTCCAGGCAAACTTAATTGTGTTTTTATTGAATTTGGTGATCTGGTGTTGAAATTATTCGGCTACGGTTATTTTGGTGGCTGATCAGGACAAGTTCGCAGAACAAGCATTGGAGTTTTCCGACGCACTCTACGGTGCCGCTTTGCGCATGACAAGAAACGCAGCTGACGCCGAAGATCTTATTCAGGAAACCTATCTGAAGGCGTACCGCGGTTTTGCGTCGTTTCAAGAAGGCACCAACCTAAAAGCATGGCTGTACCGGATTCTTACCAATACCTTCATCAACTCCTATCGGGCTAAGCAAAGAAGGCCCGAAGAGAGTGCATTGGATGATATTGAAGACCTGTATCTTTATAAGAGGATAGGGGCTCTAGATGGGGGGACCGCAGGCAAAAGTGCGGAAGACGAAGTGCTAGAGAGATTTACAGATACCGATGTCAAAGATGCAATTGAGTCACTTCCGGAACAGTTTCGCATAGCTGTGTTGTTATCAGATATAGAGGGTTTTTCATATAAGGAAATTTCTGACATTATGGAGATCCCTCTGGGTACTGTTATGAGCCGTCTGCATAGAGGTAGAAAGGCACTCCAGAAGGCGCTAGTTGATGTAGGTATGCGCAGGGGTTTGGGTTTAGGTGATGATGGACAGATCGCACGCGATTAGATCGGGCGGAGAGTGTGAAGAGACACTGGCCCGTTTGTATACGTTTCTTGACGGTGAGTTAACCGCGGAACGCAAAGAGAAGATTCGAAAGCATTTAGACGATTGCTCGCCGTGTTTAGAGGCTTTTGAATTTGAATCGGAATTGCGTTCAATGATCGCATCAAAGTCAAAGGACGAATGTCCTGAGATCTTGAAAGCAAAGATTGCTAATATATTGAAATTTGGTGAGAAGGCAGAGGGATAGCTGTTTTGTAGGTCAAATTTCAATTTTCTATCGCAAGTTGGAATTCAGGAATAATAGATAACTGTTTAAAGTTGTTAATTGTATGGCAACAAGTTCTGAAGTTATAGGCGCAATGCCACTTAGTGGTGGTGAGAAACCTTCAAAAGCATATTCCAGAGATCGAACGTGCATGGAGCCTGGTTGCAGCACCAAGTTGTCCATGTATAACCGAGGAAAATACTGTTATTTGCATCAGCCGCTAACAGTTCCACGCACCAGAGGGCGTAAGATCGCTTAAAGAACGTTTTAGTTCGAACGAGGTGCCATGACCGAATTGATCTCGTGGGAGATAGCTTCCAAGGTTGCAAACGCAGTATCTGGATATTTTCCTGATCCACCAAAATCAGAGATGTCTGGGCTGGAAAGCGATTTAAACGCAGTGTTTCCTGATGCCCAGGCTCAGGTAGCCAAAGCCACCGGGCTAGTCGTACCCGGGAACGCATCGCCTCTTGTGATGTCGCGGCCAGAGTGGGTTGAGGCTAACCTCAGTTCCTTTAGGCAAACGCTAACCCCTTTGCTTGAAAACCTTTCTAAAAAGTCAAATAAGTGGCCTCTCACGGGTGTAAGTGCTGCGATAGCTGGAGCACAGCTCGGCACGATCCTGGGTTGGATGTCGTCGAAAGTACTTGGTCAGTTCGACGTGATATTGGCTGATGCAAACAGTGATCTTGATGTCGACCAGGTCTACTTTGTAGGGCCAAATATAATTTCAGTGGAGATGAAGTACGGTTTTGATCAGAAACAGTTCCGGCACTGGATTTCACTGCATGAACTGACTCATCGGGCCCAGTTCAATGGGGTTTCATGGATGCGGGACTACTTTAAAGGCCTTGTGGAAGAGTCAATATCATTTGCTAATCCTGATCCTGCAGCATTGATGGCTGGATTAAAAAGAGTTTTTGAGCAGATCCGGGAAGGTCGTAATCCTCTTGATGATAACGGTCCAATAGGTATCTTCGCCACCAGTGAGCAGCTCGTGTCGTTAAATAAAATCACCGGGCTGATGTCACTTCTCGAAGGACATGGTGACATTGTGATGAACCGCGCTGGGGCTGACGATATTGTCGAATCAAATAGGTTTGCCGCCGTTTTATCTCAGAGGCGCAGCTCACAGAGGGGAATTTCCAAACTGATGTCTCAGCTGCTGGGGATGGACGCCAAGATGAGGCAATATCAGGAAGGAGAAGTCTTTGTTGAGCGCGTCGAGCAGGCTGGAGGCATGGAATTATTCAATAAAGTCTGGGAGAATCCAGAAAATCTGCCCAGTGCTGAAGAAATTCGAAATCCGGAAAAATGGATTGACCGGATGACGGTCTCGAACAACCGATGAGTTGCGATAACAGCTCGAACGTTCGATAAAGCTACTCCTATGTCAAAGGCCAGAGTAAGATTTGGCGGATGGAACGTAATTTGCTAGCTCAATATGACCGGGAGGGTCGTGCTGGCTATATCCGTGGGAAGTTATTGGAATCTGGATTAGATCCCGAGAAACTGTTAAAGCGCTGCTTCTTTGCCCCGCATAGTGACACCGGAAATCTGGAGCTTGCTGTTTCCGGAGGAGCAGATTCTGTGGCAATGCTGGTACTTGGTTCTCTGGTTGGTCCGGCAGTTACAGTTTGGCATCTTGACCATGGACTTCGCTCCACTTCTTCGGCTGAGGCAGAATGGGTACTCAGCCTTGCTAAAGCCTTCGGAGCCAGTTCTAAATGCTTCAGCATTGAAGTTGAAACAGGACCCAACCTGGAGGAGAGGGCTCGGGACAAACGTCGTGAGTTGTTTATTGACGGAGTCTCTACCGGCCATACTTCTGACGATTTGGCAGAAACCGTGATTATAAATTTGATTCGCGGTTCTGGGCTGCGTGGACTTGGATCAATTTCTTATGGACCGCAGCATCCGATCCTCAATCTTCGCCGTTGGGAAACAGAGTCAATTTGCAGGGCATTGGGGCTTGATTTTTCTACCGACGAATCCAATTTCGATTCCAGATTCGTTCGTAACAGAGTACGGAGTGAGGTAATCCCACTGCTAACCGATGTCGCCAAGCGGGACGTGGTCCCTATATTTGCCCGGTCGGCATCGATTTTTCAGCAAGCAGCAGAGTTCGTAGCTGCTAAGGCTAAGGAGCTGGATCCAACCGATGCCAAAGCGATAGCAACGGCGGACGAATTCGTGGCAATCGAGGCTTTGCGCATGTGGCTGATGGATGATAAAGGTCATTCTATTTCGCATCAACTGGCACTGGAGGTTTTAAGTGTTGCCAAGGGCGAAAAAGTTGCAGTGGATCTGCCTGGCGCCATTCGGGTTAGGCGTTCCAGGGGCAGGCTGAGCAAATTTGAGGTCCAATCGCTCAATTTATCCGGCCAATAGTGCCATCTGGCTCCAGTTGGGCTAGTTTGTTGTGTGAATGGAACCTACAATTACTAACGCAGCAGCTTGGTTTGAATCAGACACTTCGGTTGGCGAAATCGTTGTCACCGAGAACGAGATAAAAGATAAAATAGCCGAACTGGGACAGAGGATAACGCAGGATTACAGCGGCAGAACCCTGCTCATAGTTGGAGTACTTAAAGGCGCACTGCTTTTCGTAGCCGACCTTATCAGATCGATAGATTTGCCAGTTGAATACGATTTTATGGCGGTATCATCTTACGGTGTGACTACTAAGACTTCTGGCGTGGTGCGAATAGTCAAAGACCTCGATGTAGATTTAACTGACAAAGATGTTCTGATCGTAGAAGATGTAATTGATTCTGGATTGACGCTCTCATATTTGGTGCGGAATCTAAGAGCACGAAATGCCAGGTCGGTTTGCGTTTGTGCACTGCTGGTTAAAGAAGGTCTTCAGCCGGCGAATCTGGAAATTACCTATACTGGATTTGTGATCCCACCGATTTTCGTTATCGGCTACGGGCTTGACCTGGCTGAGAAATATCGAAATTTGCCATTTGTGGCGATCTACAACGGTTAGTTAGAAGGTCTGAGAAAAAACAAACGGATGCCAGAAAACTCTGAACGCAAATTTGATAAAAATCGAGTTAAAGGTCTAATTGAGGAGTTGCTGATAGCAATTGGTGAGGATCCGCTGCGTGATGGTCTAGTCCAAACCCCCGCTCGAGTTGCTGAAATGTTCGAGGAGCTTTTGTCAAGTACCAACCTAAAGGGTGAGAGCTTTTTGGGCTCAGTTTTTCCGGCAAGCCACGAAGAAATGGTTTTGCTACGGGATATCTCCTTTTTTTCCCTTTGCGAACATCACATACTTCCATTTTTTGGAGACGTCCACATCGCCTATATACCCAATGAATCCGGTCAAATAGTGGGCCTTTCAGGAATCGCCCGTCTAGTTGATGGGCTGTCAAGGAAGCTGCAGGTGCAGGAGCGCCTCACTACTGAAATCGCCAATTCGATACAGGAGTCAATAAAGCCTAAAGGGGTGCTGGTAGTAGTAGAGGCCGAGCACCTTTGCATGTCAATGCGCGGAACTAAAAAAGTTGGTTCGAGAGCGGTTACCTCGGCGGTAAGGGGCGTGTTCAAGAGGGATGGTGTGACTCGTTCTGAGGCACTGAATTTGATTGGCAAGGCCGTCCATGTTGCATCCAGGTGACCGAAATAATCCCGCAAGCCCCCGGATTTATCCGTGGGGTCAAGGGCGAGTCCTGGCAAAGCCAGGATGTAACACCCAGGAATTAAGATAACTACATGAGTATCGGACAGAGATTGTACCCAAACCAAGAGAACGAAGTGGTCTTAGTTCGCCACTGCTCTGATTCCCGGTTTGTCTACAATCTGGGTCTAGAACAGAGAAACTTCTTGCCTAAGCAAAGTACTCAAAAGA
>JAJZLS010000027.1 GCA_021803345.1 Actinomycetes bacterium | reverse complement strand
AATATTTTGTTGAATGTCTCGGATTTCCATCCGAATTCAGGAGTGTTGGTCTTTCCTATTACGATTCCCCCGGCAAAGGTCAGCTTTTCAACCATGTGAGAATTAGCGGTTGCCTCTGGGTTGTCGGCGAAAAGGGCCGATCCCATGGTGGTTCTAAAACCTGCCGCATCTTCCAAATCCTTGACACCAAAAGGTATTCCGCCAAGTGCTCCAACTGCGCGGTTATGGGCTCTGCGATGGTCAATTTCTTTGGCCCTTGTAAGTGCGGCTTCAATATCAGTAGCTACAAATGCGTTCAGCTTTGGATTGAATTTACTGATTCGATCGGCAAAATATGAGACGCATTCAAAAGAAGAGACCGCTTTGGAATCGAGTAGATGAATCAGGTCAATCAGGGAAAGATTGCTAAGCTCCACTTCTCCTCCATTATCATCCGGCCTGCAACACAAACCCTAGATTGAAACTTAGGCAACTGGTTTTGATTTTGAGATGATTTTTCTATTTCAAAATCACTTAGATTAAGACAAAATATATATTGAGGAATTGTTGAGGACCTAAATGCATCATGACTCAGACTGTATATTTTGCCACATGGACCGTTCCAAGGCTTTAGCTGAGAACCAATCCGGATTTGTTGTCTATGACGCCTTTCCGGTCACAAATGGGCACTCGATAATAATTCCAAACCAGCATGAACAGGACTATTTCATGCTCCCTTCCCACATTCGAAGGGATCTGGATGAGCTTTTGATACTGGCCAAGGAACATTTGGATGCCTTTTACGGACCTGATGGTTACAACATAGGGATTAACAATGGCATAGCTGCGGGGCAGACCGTGGCGCACGCTCATATTCATTTAATTCCTCGGTATTTTGGTGACACAGATGATCCCAGAGGAGGGATTAGGTGGATGTTTCCAAAGAGGGCTAATTACTTTAAATTATGATTATCCATCAAAGTGTTAACAGGGAGACTGAATAAATCCGTGGCTCAAAAGTTTGAAAGCCGGTTTGTCAATGATTCGATCTAGAGTACTTTTGCCGATTGGTTTTGGCAATCTGTTCCACGTGGTGGAAGAATGGCAAAGCGAGTTTCAAACCCTGGGCGATCCGAATTCGATTCCGGATGGGAGAGTAAATAGTAAATGAATGTTATAAACAGCGCAGAAAAGCGCAAGATAAACCAAGATCGTTATAGCGGCGAGGCACTGATTGAAACCTTGCGCTCTGCCACCAGTCCCAAAGATCCGGATGTCCTTCACTGTCATTATGAAAAGGGAGTTGTGACTAACTGGCATTCCCATCCCGGAGGTCAGCTTCTTTATGTCCTATCCGATTCTGGGGTTATCGGAACTGAAGAGGACGGGGAAGTCACTCTTTCAAAGGGTGAATTGGTTAACGTTCCTCCGATAGAGCGCCATTACCATGGCTCCACTCACCAAAACGAATCAGAGTTTCTGGTTCTTACCTGGGGAGTAACCAAGTGGGAGGATGTTTCCCCCAGGTCTAATCTGGCTGAAACCAAGCTGTCCTGATCTGTTTGTCACAGGTAGGCTCGGTTGCCACTTTAGGCTGGTTGCAACAGAGAGCTGTCCTTTGATGTGAGACAAAAATACGCGGAGTTGAACACTTCAGTTCCGTCCGAATGAAGAGCAGCTTGGTGGAGTTACTGGAAATACAAGGATGTGATGAACATATCTTCTTTCAACGGAGATGAGTTCGAGAAAAGTACCTGCTGAGCCAAAATAAGTTCAGACAAATTCCTGAATCGAATAAGAAAGCTTCGTTTTCTCTGCTACCTTTTTGGTGATTATGAAATTGATCGTTCGCATCTGGATGTGAGTTTAATGGGCGACCAATATCAATGACTGTTTAAAATGCTAGGTTAGGATCATATGGCTAAGAATAAGAAGATTTACCAGATTAAAGCTACTATTTCTGACATAAGCCCTCCTATCTGGCGACGGATAGCGGTTCCGGATTCCATGTCGCTTGAGTCGCTTCATTTGGTTTTGCAACGAGCGTTCGGTTGGGAGAACTATCATCTGCATTCATTCGAAATTGGTGGAGTTGAATACGGCCCCGATGACGATGACGACTGGGGTATGAAATTAGAGAGTGAGGCAACCGCTCGTGTTGGATTTCTGCTCAAAGAGGGTATGACGTTCAGTTACCTGTATGACTTTGGCGACAGCTGGGAGCACAAGCTAAAGGTAGAAAAGGTCACTGATCCTGTTCCTGGTACGCACTATCCTGTATGTTTAGCTGGACGAAGGGCGTGTCCACCAGAAGATTGCGGTGGCGTATGGGGATATCAGAATATGCTCGAAGCTCTATCTGATCCATCAAATCCAGAGCACGACGATATGTTGGAGTGGGTTGGGGAGAATTTTGATCCAGAGGAGTTTAAACCGGTCGAGTTCAAACCCTAACTTCATTTTTGACCCCTATGTATTAATATCTATTTTGCGAGTGAATCTGACGCATTTTGAACGTGCTACAATTGCAGTATATGGAGACCATTGGAGTTAGAGAACTGCAACAGCACGCATCTGCAGCTTTGCGCAGGGTGGCACGTGGGGAAACCATAGGGGTGACGGATCGTGGGCGTTTGGTGGCAATTTTATGTGCTCCTTCGCAAGCTGTCGGTTCTGCTGCACTTGTTGCATCCGGGCGAGTTCAGTTAGCCCGCCGTCCGTCTTCTGAACTGGTAGAGCCTGTGTCTACAGAAAAGACGACAGCGGAAGTATTAGATGAGATGCGTAGCGAGCGATAAATTAAATGGTGTGGTATCTGGACACTTCGGCATTTCTAAAACTGATCGTCTTTGAAGATGAATCATCGGCTATGCGGTCGTGGTTTAGATCCCATGATTCAATCTGGTCGTCTCAATTGCTACGAACCGAGGCTCTGAGGGCCGGTTCACGATTGGGGATTACCAGCAACATTATCGAAGATGCTCTAGATACTGTTTCACTGATTTTGCCCACTTCTACCACGTTCCTTGTTGCTGGCCAATTACTCCCAGCGACACTTCGCTCGCTCGACGCTCTTCACTTAGCGGCGGCTATGGAAATAGGAGATGATCTTGAAGGCATGGTTGCCTATGATGGTCGGCTGATACAAGCCGCCTTGGCGATTTCTGTGAACGTGCTATCACCTCAATAAAAGGTATAGCAATTGCCATAGATCCTAAGGTTCGAAATTAGCCCTAAGCAATCAAATGACAGCATCGCCGTAGTTGTTTCAAGTTCAACACTGGTGATTGAGAGATAGGCCAGCCACTTTGCAGCGTAAGAAATTTGATTGCTAATTTTTTCATTTTCCAAAGGGAGTAGTTCACTTTACCGCTGTCAAAGCCAGCAAAGGAAGGACGACTTACAAGGTGACTGGAGATAATTCTGATAGAGAAGACTTGTCAAGAGTGTTACCGAGTCTTAACGTTTTCAATACGGCCAGTGGAATAAATGTCGATTATTTAGATTATTTAGGAAAATCCGGGTTGTAGTTCCTGCCCAGATTCACTCTTGGTGGTTGGTGTTCAAGCGACCAATTCAGGGCTTTAGCCTTCAGATCCGTCTGTTGTAATCTAACGTCGGTATCAGTCTTTTCCGGGGTATTGCACACATTGCCGGTCGTTAGGTTATATATGGTATGTTTTTTGGTTGGAAAGGTTGGGGCACTACATGGCGTGGACATTTTCCGGGGGTAGCTCGGAGGATTTAATACAGGCGGAAAAAGATGTTCAGGCACGGGTGGGGAGCGAGCCGATTGACTTTGCAGCCATGGGTGTTATTTCCAATGTTTATCGGGTTGCATCTGCAATGCGGAATCACATGGAGAGAGAAGTTCTGGCTCCCTATGATCTTTCTTTTACTGCATTTGTGGTTCTTTTTGTCCTTTGGATCTGGGGTGACTCTGAAAGCTACATGGTTGCCGCAAGGGCAGGGATAACTAAAGGAACTCTAACAGGAGTTGTAAAGACTCTTGAAAAACAAGAGCTGTGCACCAGGATTCCCCATGACTCAGATAAGAGGCGGGTAATTGTGGGACTGACTCCAAACGGTCAGGCCACCATTGAGAAGATTTTTCCCCTCTACAACCGGGAAGAGACCAGATTGGTGCAGAATCTTGAAGAGCAGGAAAAGTTGTCTATGGCACATTCACTTCGTACAGTGCTAAGAACCGCTACAGACATAAAGCATCAGAGATAGGCTTTATCACTTCTTGGGAGGTATTGCTTCCGCAAAACCACCTGGGTAAACATTTTTCTTGCATAGACGCTTTTGTGAAAATGCCCCTAATCCAACCATCTGCCTGGAACAATTTTGGTTCACTTGCCATCTGATGAGTAGCCCTCTCTGTCAAGCCAGTTGACGCAGCAAGTCATCACCAGCTTGCTGATTATCAGTAATTCATCACCTGGACAAAGGTTGGCTATAACCTTTACTGGCAGGTTATAGCCAGTTGTCTGTAACGTTCTACAAATTTGCTTTGTAGGGTTTGCTCTGTAGAGTCATCTCGACTTGGGTTCACTAGCCCCTTCCTCTTTTTCACTGGGATCCTGATTCTTGCCACTTTGCGCAGTTGCGTCAAACTTTACTTCGATATTTTCATGAGCTGAGCGGTCCTGTTCTTTACCAAGTGCAATGAGAACTTCTTTGTCTGCCCTGGTATAGGGCGGCTGTACAATTGAGCGGGGCCACAGCTTGCGCGCTAAAACCACATTTATCTCAGCGCTGTAAACCAGTATTCTTGCACCCAAATATATCCAGGAGAGTATTCCAAGTACGATTGCAAAGAAGCCATAGACCTGGCTGGCGTGTTTCAGGGTGTGACCGACCAGGTATCCTCCCAGCAGCTGGACCAGGGTCCAGGCAATTCCAGCAACGATGGCGCCGGGATAGAAGTACCTGGTTGGTATTGATTTTGGGGTGAGAACCCGAAAGGCGCTTAGGAAAAGGGCAATATTTATAACAACAGACAGAACCAGTGCCAGAATCCTAAGCGGAATGTACTTTGACGCTATGGAAGAAAATCCACTCAATACCGAACCGGCAAGGAAAAAGATCCCCAATAGAA
>JAJZLS010000008.1 GCA_021803345.1 Actinomycetes bacterium | reverse complement strand
TCATATAGTTATCTTAATTCCTGGGTGTTACATCAGTTCACGGTTGTAAAAGATGTAACGGCTTCGCCGTTAGCGCCTGTCCATCCCTGCCCTAAAGGACGGGGCCTTTCGGCGCTCTTTAGGTAACCCAGCACCTTATGGAAGTTGTAAACACGTTTACAAAAACCAGTAAAAAGGATAGCTGTAAGCGGCTAGCCACTCCCGGGGTTGATCAGCGGCAGGCGCTCAGTTGAGAAACAGGAACTCTGTATCGTCAGGGCCGATAAACGCTTCGAGTTCGTGGGCCAACTGAGGGAACTGATTCAAACTGGGATCTCCTCCAACTATCTCCTTAGCTACCACCTGAGCCAGAGCCACCAGGTCACGGTCTTTAGCCAGTGAGGCCAGTTTCAGATCACTGCGCCCCTTTTGCCGTCTACCAAGAATAGTGCCCTCGCCACGCAATTCCAGGTCTTTCTCAGCGAGATAAAAACCGTCTGTAGACTTAACAAGAGCTTCAAGCCTTTCATTAGTTTCCTCGGAATCGACAAATGAAATCAGGTAGCAGTAGCTTTTGAACTTCCCGCGTCCCACTCTTCCCCGCAACTGGTGAAGCTGGGCAATCCCAAACCTATCAGCATCCTCGATTACCATTACCGTGGCGTTAGGGACATCTACTCCGACCTCGATGACCGTGGTACTGACAAGGGCGTCAATTTGCTGATTCCGGAAGCGATCCATCACCTCTTCTTTCTCACCTGGCTGCATCTGTCCATGCAGTAATCCAACCTTCAGGCCTTTTAGTTCAGTTTGACTAAGTCGTTGGTACTCTTCGGTGGCGGATTTAGCCACCACCCGTTCAGACCCCTCCACCAATGGGCACACTACATACACCTGACGGCCTTTGCTTATCTCGTCCCTAACTCGGTCAAAAACAAGTTGATACTGTTCTTGGTTTTTAGCCCAGCGGGTGAGTATTGGTGTCCTTCCCGGAGGCATCTCATCAAGTATTGTCAAGTCCAGATCCCCAAATACAGTCATTGCTGCAGTACGAGGTATCGGCGTAGCTGTCATAATCAGCATGTCAGGATCCAGACCGTGACCAGAGCGGGAACGCTCCCGCAATATAGCTCTCTGCTCAACTCCAAATCGGTGCTGCTCGTCAATTACCACAGCACCTAAGTTTCTGAACTCCACGGCCTCCGATATCAAAGCGTGAGTTCCAACCACGATGTCTATCGCTCCTGAGTACAAATCATCGAGTAACTTTTTACGGCGCGCCGCTGGCACCTTGCCTGTCAACAGTTCAACTCTCAACTCGCGCTCTTCACCGGCGAACAACCCCAAATCACTTGATCCAGGTGCTTTAAAACCCTTTAGTAATCGGGTAAGAGCCAGCATGTGCTGCTCTGCTAGAACTTCAGTCGGAGCCATCAAAGCCCCCTGATATCCACCTTGCACTGCCATCAGCAACATGCCCAGCGCCACCAGAGTTTTTCCAGAGCCAACATCCCCTTGCAAAAGCCGATGCATGGGGATAGGAGACCTCATATCGTTGGCAATCTCATCGAGAGCACGCTTCTGCGCATTGGTCAGATCAAATGGAAGAGACGCAAAAAACCTTTGTACAAGATCCGTGCCATTTCTAGCGGTCTGGGGTTCTGGTGGCTGGAATAGACCGGAATTAAGTCGGGAGGTGTGGGTTTGATTACCGAAGATCGGGATCACATCATGAGAAATCCCTTTGGAAGAAAGCGCAGTCTCAACTTTTGACTGGACCAGCATAAGCTGAAGTCTTAATAACTCATCAAAAGCAAGCCTCTTTCGCGCTGCTGCCATTTCAGTCAAAGATGAAGGCTTATGGATCAGGTGAATAGCACTGTTTCTGTCAATCAGATCCAGTTTATCTAAAAAATCTTCTGGGATTGGATCGAAAATATCACCAGCTCGGGACAGAGCATCGTCAACATATTTAGCTATCTCCCAGGTAGGAATGCCCGCCTTCTCCGACTGAGGGTAAATAGGGACTATCCGTCCTGTCCGGTCACCGATTAGATCTACAATGGGATTTGACATCTGTTCGATATTCCGAAAGCGCTCTAACTTACCAAAAAATGCAGCTTCAGTCCCTTCCTGCAACTGTTTGGATCTCCATGGCTGATTGAAAAACACCACGTGAAGATAGCCAGTACCATCAAAAGCATCGACCTCAACTAAAGTCCGACCATTTCTGGTTCGTCGAAGCTGACATCTACGAACCCTGGCTAAAACTAAAGCTTCCTCTCCCACCGCAAGTTGCGAAAGAGCCACCTGCCGAGTCCTGTCAACGTATCGTCGCGGGTAATAGGTCAAGATGTCAAAGACGGTTTCGATACCGATCTCGGACAATGCTTTAGTTTTTTTCTCTCCGACACCCTTTAGACGTGAAACCGGTATCGATGCCAAAGATAGAAGATCCCTGATGGCTGCGACTCCTACTTTTTATATCACTCGAATCCAACATACTATCCAAAAAGGATACGCGCGAACTTCATAATTCTGGAGCCGAATTCAAACTCCCAAATTTGACTCAAGGAACTTTAACCTTTCCTGGCTTATTCAACACCCACCAAATACGGATAAAGAGGCTGACCACCATGATGGATCTCTATTTCGAGGTTGGGATAGTCGGCGGACAACCATTGGGTTATCTCCCTGGTAATACCGACTCCGCTCCCCTCGCCCTCGATAAGAGTTACAAGCTCAGATTCAGTTGTGATAAGCCGCAAAAGGAGTTTCTTTAGTGTATGTAAAATATCTTTTTCCACAGCAACTATGCCATCTCGGCTAATCCCCAAATAGTCTCCCTTTGCAATTTTTCCATTCACCCAAGAGGAATTACGTACCGCCTGGGTTATTTCCCCAGCCGCTACCTTTTCAGCACTTCTGAGCATTGCCGGATAATTCTGTTCAGCGGTCGCGGCAGGGTCAAATTCAAGTAGCGCTGAAAAACCCTCTATTACACCTTTGGTGGGCAGAACCTTCACATCACGATCGCTCATATCAGCAGCCATTTTGGCAACCGGTATGATATTGGAATTATTGGGCAACACAATAACCTGATCGACATGCAATTCATCGACAGCCGCCAGAATTTCAGCCGTAGAGGGATTCATCGACTGTCCGCCAAATACAATTCGGTTCACACCCATCGATCTGAATATTCTTCCCACGCCGCCCCCATTGGCTATAGCAATAACCCCGGTTTTGTGATTGATTTCCGGGGCCCCAAATGGATCGGGGGCGCCGGATCCATGGGCATTAGTAACCCACCCCTCCTCGGCCACCTGCTCAGATAAATCGGTCACCCGGATATTCTTTGGTTTACCTGCTTCAATAGCCGCCTCTATAGCTGCGCCAATATCGTCTGTATGAATGTGGCAATTCCAGAGCGCATCCTGACCGACAATAACTATAGAATCGCCAATGCCAGCCCAAACTTCCCTAAAGCCAGCCACAGCCTGTTCGCTAGCTTCAAGGAGAAACATCACCTCGTACTTCAAATCAGAAATGTCACGATATTCTTGACTTTTACCGCCATCTGATGGGTCTTCATTGGTAGACTCAACCGGAGTGGAACCAAACCAGGGATATTCAACCGGTTGAGTGCTCTCATTCAAAACCTGAGCAATTGCATCGATAAATAGAACAAATCCAGCACCTCCGGCATCTACAACATTTGCCTGGGCAAGTATGCGAAGTTGGTTCGGCGTGTCTAACAGTGAGTCAGAGGCAACCCGGCGCAGGTCATCGATGGCATCCTGGTAATTAGTTTCAGTCAGGTTAGAAGCGGCTTCTGCTGTCTTACGGGCAACGCTTAGGATAGTTCCCTCCACTGGCCGCAACACGGCGGCATCTGCCAATTTGGATGCTTTTACTAGCCCATTGCATATTGCCTTTGTAATCGAATCATCAACTGCCGCAGACTCTGCCACACCTTCTGCAAAACCTCGCGCTATTTGCGAGAATATCACACCAGAGTTCCCACGCGCCCCCATAAGCGCACCCTTGGAAATTGCCTTGCAACATATTGATAAATCGGTGCCGGCTTCCGCAGTGGAGTCCAACTCTTTGAGCACTGAAACTAAAGTCAGATAGAGGTTTGACCCGGTATCCCCATCGGGAACAGGATATACATTGAGCCTATTGATTGGTTCCTTGAACTCACCCAGTAGCTCCACGTATCTACGTACTATCCGATTCAACAAGGTGGCTGAAATTTCCATAGCATGATCCATCGGCGCAAATGCTAGTATAAGGGATCGCAATTGAACGCATTTTATGCGATTCAACCTAGAATTAATCAAGAAAATTTTGTAGGCGTCTAGACAAGAGGTGTAATAACGTGGCATCGGTATGTGACATATGCGGCAAAGGGCCATCCTTTGGCATGACAATCAGCCACTCGCATCGGCGCACCAAAAGGCGCTGGAACCCAAACATCCAAAAGGTAAGGGCGATGGTTGGGTCAACCCCAAAGAAACTCAACGTCTGTACCTCTTGCATCAAAGTTGGCAAAGTGCAAAAGGCCACCCGCTAGAGGCTTCGATTGCCTTTCGATGCCTTTATATTCCAATCATTTGGCGGCCCAAATAAAAGATCCGACGTAATACCGTTTCTGGAAAATGTCACCCGAGGTAGGAACATACCTATACAACGGTTGCAGACGGTTGCAGAACAGTATTACATGTTTGATGGCAAAAGCCCAATTAACCAGATAAATCTGGATATCATCGAACGCTTAACAAAGGCATTCAAAGCGGCCGAAATTGATCTGCCCATCTATTTCGGCAATCGTAATTTCGAACCATACATTTCTGACACTCTGTCTCAGATGAAAACAGACGGTATAAAAAATGCTATGACATTCGTGACGTCTGCTTATGGATCATTTTCAAGCTGCAAGCAGTACAAACTGGATATAGTAAACGCTCAAAATGCCTTGGGACCGGAGCATCCCAGCGTCACCAAGATAAGGCATTACTACTCCCATCCCGGTTTCATTAATCCTTTCATCGACGCTTCGGTTACCGAACTTGGCAAGTTGAATGATCCACTGAAGGCCGAATTTATCTTCACGGCACATTCAATACCTGTAGCTATGTCTATGAACTCTCCGTACCTGAGTCAGCTAAACGAAGCCATGGAGCTTGTAATCGAGGGAATAGCGTCGGTGTCTGGATTTACTCCACGCCATTCATTGGTATTTCAGTCACGCTCGGGACCTCCCAGCCAGCCTTGGCTGGAACCTGACATATCCAGCCATATTAGAGAGTTAGCTTCAAAAGGCATCAAAGAAGTGATCGTGGCACCAATTGGATTCATATCCGATCACCTTGAAGTTATCTACGACCTGGATATACTTGCAGCCGAAACTGCCCGGGAAGTTGGAATTTCAATGCATCGGGTGGCCACCCCGTCCAGTTCCCCACAATTCATCGACATGATCGTCGATTTAACTCTTGAATTGCTCAAGCCTGATAAAAAGCCAACCACGCTGACCAACTCAATAAGCCTGAAGGGGTGTACCTCGTCATGTTGCACATTGAGCAATTAGGGCAGTCACCCCGTCTAACGCCGGGGTGACTGCCAGACAAACAAGCGAAACTACTTGGACGTATCACTAAGAAGTAGCCGATTTCAAAAGCTCGAGTTGGTTAGATAACTCTTTAGGAAGGTCTTCACCGAATTGCTGGTAATGACGGCTTATATCTTCAGCCTCATCTCGAAGTTCAGCGATGCTGACCGAAAACAGTTTAGCTAAATCTCCATCACTCAAATCAAGACCTTCGGATTCAATATCACCCGGGAAAGGAGTTAGGCCAAGCGGAGTCTCCTGTGCTTCAACCCTTCCTTCCAGTCTGGCCACGATCCAGGCTAAAACTCGAGAATTTTCGCCATATCCTGGCCACATAAACTTTCCTTGCTCATTTTTACGGAACCAATTGACAAGGAATATCTTAGGCAGCTTGGATGGATCGGCCTTTGCTCCCATCGAAAGCCAGTGGGCAAAGTAATCGGCCATGTTGTAACCGCAAAATGGAAGCATTGCAAATGGGTCACGCCTCAAATTACCGACCTTGCCCTCGGCAGCAGCCGTAGTTTCAGAGGCAATCACCGATCCGAGGAAAACGCCATGATCCCATGACTTGGCCTCAGTTACCAGAGGGATCAGTGATGCCCTTCGCCCTCCAAATAAGATCGCTGAGATCGGAACTCCATTGGGATCCTGCCATTCAGGCGCTATAAAGGGGGAACGGGCCGCCGACACGGTAAATCTAGCATTTGGATGAGCTGCTGGGGTACCTGAATCCTTCGACCACTTATTGCCCTTCCAATCCACCATATCCTGCGGTGGCTCTCCGTCCATGCCTTCCCACCACACGTCACCATCTGCAGTCATTGCCGTATTGGTGAAAATGGTGTCTGCGGTAACGGTCTTCATTGCATTGGGATTAGTTTTGTAGCTCGTTCCCGGAGCAACTCCAAAGAACCCAGCTTCAGGATTTACCCCATACAGCCTTCCGTCTTCGCCAAAGCGAAGCCAGCAGATGTCGTCTCCAACTGTTTCAACTTTCCAACCAGGAAGAGACGGTACCAACATCGCCAGGTTGGTCTTACCGCATGCAGATGGAAATGCCCCAGTTATGTAGTAGCTGTTACCCTGGGGATTCGTGAGCTTCATAACAAGCATGTGTTCAGCGAGCCATCCTTCATCCCTGGCCATTACCGAAGCGATTCTCAGAGCAAGACATTTCTTCCCTAGCAGAGCATTACCACCATATCCAGAACCATAGGACCAGATCTCCCTGCTTTCCGGGAAATGGACTATGTACTTGTTATCCCCATCGCAGGGCCACGGAACATCTTTCTGGCCTGGCTCGAGAGGAGCACCCACGGAATGGAGGCAGTGCACAAAGTCCCCGTCTGCACCCAGTTGATCCAACACTTTTCGACCCGTGGTGGCCATAATCCTCATACTGATCGCTACATAAGCAGAGTCAGTGAGTTCCACTCCGATCTGAGAGAATGGAGATCCGAGGGGTCCCATCGAAAATGGGACGACATACATTGTCCTGCCCCGCATCGAACCTTTAAAAAGCCCGTTCAGCGTTTCTCTCATTTCAACTGGATCTCTCCAATTATTAGTGGGTCCTGCATCCCTTTCTGAGGCAGAGCATATAAACGTTCTGTCCTCAACCCGGGCTACGTCAGCCGGGTCGGAATGCGCCCAGTAAGAATTGGGCCGCTTGGCCTCACTGAGCTTGGTAAATGTCCCGTTATCCACTAAGAGTTGTGCTAGGCGATCATATTCTTCGCCGGAGCCATCGCACCAATATACTGACGCAGGCTCACACCACTTCTCAATTTCACTTACCCAGTAGATGAGCTCTTTGTTTTCAGTTGGATACTTCACTCTCGGAAACCTCGTTTCATATCTATTCAGCAACTGGCATCAAGCCCTGTCAAGACACCGTGCGGGAAAACTCTCACAGAGAGCACCTATATTTTTACACAAATTGCCCCACATGTACCTAATTCAAAGCTAACTTGTCTCAAATGAAACCTATTCATACAGGCAACGAGTTTGAAAAATTAAATGAGATTTTTCAAACCATATCACAGTTCGCATTTGCTTTTAATTCCGATGTCGATAGTCTACTAGGAGATGATTGCGCGATCATTGATGGTGCCGGACAAAACATCGACCTATTCGCGTCAGACCTGATGGCGGAAGGTATACACTTCTCCCGGCTTTATTACACCCCAGCTGAAATTGGATATAAATCAATCTCAGTGAATGTTTCTGACATAGCTGCCATGGGGGGAATGCCGCGCTACGTAACCATTGCTATAGCGTGTCCGAAAGATTTCGACATTACAAACTTTTACGTAGGCGTCAAAGCTGCCTGTCAAGAATACAATCTCAGGGTTGCCGGCGGGGATCTTTCCTCATCCGAAAATTTGTTTGTATCAGTTGCAATATTGGGCTCCTCTATCGGGCAACCAATTAAAAGATCCACAGCTACGGTAAATGATCACATATTTCTAACCGGTCCCACCGGAGCCTCGGCTGCTGGATTGGAACTTTTACAGCAGGACCCCAGCTCATCAGGGCCACTGCAACGGAGCCATAAGCTTCCCAAGGCAAGGGTCGATGTAGCTGCAGTAATTGCACGACTCCCGGCAAATTCAGCTATCGACGTAAGTGACGGCCTTATCGGGGACCTAAATCATATCTGCACCCAATCCAATCTTGGAGCAGTCATAGAAACCATGCCAGCAGCAGAGGGCGCAACCTTAGAACATTGCATGTATGGCGGCGAAGACTACGAAATAATATTCACCCATCCAAATCCAGAATTGGTGATGGAGAGTTTTTCAGAACAAAATATTTCACTTCCCATCGTTATCGGCAGATTCAGGGAAACTAAAGGGATTTTATATCGGAACAAGCCATTAGTTGTCAAAGGATATGCGCATGATCTTTGATTAGAAAAGCCGGGAACCGTTACGATTATAAGTATTTACTGAAAGAAATGCCGGAAAGGTAAGACTCTTCATCGAAGATCTCATCTTCGCACTAAGTTATCTGTACATAGAATTCAACTCACGACAACGCATGGAGCTTCTATGGACGTTAGGGCATTCATACTGATACAAACTGAAATAGGGAAAGCCTCTGAAGTGGCTAAAAAGTGCCACGACCTACCGAGTTCGGTTTCAGTAGATCTCGTTACCGGCCCATACGATGTAATTTTGGTTGTGCAATGCTCATCAATCGAGCAGCTAGGTTCAGAAGTGGTAGCGGCAGTCCAACAAATAAATGGAGTTACCAGGACCCTCACCTGCCCCTCTGCCCATTTGCTGAACAGTGCGCCTCTATTAAAAAAAGAAACTGAGATCGATCGCTAGCACCACCTCGAAACGGTTACAGGATTGTTAAACCCAGCTTCAACGTTGTTAAATCACGGTCTCGGCATAGTACCTTCGGGAAATGTTAACCAGCTCACTCCCCCATCTTAAAGCTCTCTGATCCTCGGGTTTATCTCAGGAACATCTCTGAGAATAACCCGGTTGACCTGATGATATTTACGAAAAAGATAGGCTTCTCCTAATGGCGCCCGGGCAATCTGCCAAGGTTCCAAAACATTCCGATATCCATACGATCTCAAGCGAGAACTTGGCACCTTGAATCTGTAATGGAGCGGAGTGGCAAACGCGTCAGAGATGCTTTCAAATGTCCTTACCCCAGAGATTTCCGACAGCTGGCGCAAAGTTTGGCTATCGGCTATCCCGGGAAATACAATCATCGATCCGAACAGGGTTACGAACCCTGAAGATGCTTCTCCCCATCTGACTCTTGCCTGAGACAAATCTTGCAAAGCTCCAAGCAGCAACACCTTTTGTGACGCCCCTTCTGAAAGAATTGAAGAAATTGCTCCAAGTGGAGCAACATTCGCCATCTCATCAAGTATCAGCGACAGTGATGGCCTCGCGGAGTCTGACTCACGATTTGAACTCAAGACGAAGGACCGATTCTTAACTTCGTCAATCAAGCCAACAATCACCGGCGCCACCAGTTTTTGGATATAAGAAGGCGAAACAACATACAGAGTGTCCAGAGAATTTAGAAACTTTTGAGAATCAAACCTCTCAAAATTGCTCTGAGAATTGAGCTCCGGAAAATTGTAACTGCCGAGGAGGCCAAGTGCGGTTGAAAAAATACCACTTCGTTCTCTATCTTCGCTGAGCAGAATTCCCTTTAGTGAATCGAGAGCCATATTCTCACCACATGCCCGCAAAATTCCAGCCGGATCCTTGCACTCTCTAAGATTCAACCAACCCATGACGGTGTCCATTTCGTAGCCAGCGATCTGTGCGGCGTGCATCAACGGGGCCAACAAAGAAGCTGCTCGCTCAACCCAGTGGGAATATCCGTGGGATTGGCCAGCCAATATCGATGAATCTATCATTGCCCGAGTTATGCTCTGTATTTCAGAATATGATCCGTTCGGGTTTAAAGGAGACCAGTAGACCCTGGTGGCATGAGATGGTATGCTCACCCGTCCGGATGGGTCGAACACCATCACTTTACCCAGACGATTGCGGGCTTCTGAAGTCGCTTCGATCAGATCATTTTTGGTCGACGTCGCAATTACCGGGCCATTGGCACACAAAATGTTTGGCACCACCACGGAGCGCGTCTTGCCGGAACGGGGAGGGCCAAGCACCAAGAGATGCGATTCGGGATGGAGAAATACCGGCCCACCGGAACCGTGACCGCTATAAAACATTGCACTCCTAAGCGCAAACCCCTTGATCAATAAGGGACTCTATGTCATGGGCGGAAAGACCTATTTCGGCAAGTATCTCACGTGTGTGCTGACCTTGTCTCGGAGGGGCCGTGATTTCATGGGAATAATTGTCAAAACGAGGGGCCTCCCTGGGATGCATAACCCCATTTAGTTCCACAAACCCGTCTCTCTCCGCCAAATGCCGATTTGCCAATGCAGAATGGAAATCCTCTACCACTGCGCAACAGCAATCAGTGGCATAAAACAAATCACCAAAATACGTGGAATCGTTATTCTGAAATATTTCTGTCAAATCCTCGCGCATTCGTGGCCAGCTGTCCTTATTGTACTGCTCTTTGAAATTTGGATTGTCCTGAAGGCCCAGTCGAACGACCAAATTATTAAAAAACTGCGGCTCAAGTGCAGCAACGGAAACATATCTTCCATCTTTGCACCGGTAAAGCGCATAAAATGGTGACCCACCGTCTAGTAGATTCGAAGCTCTTTGATCGCTCCAAAGTCCCTGATCGAGCATTCCTCTAAACATAGAACCCAGAAGTGAAACTCCGTCGACAATGGCAGCATCAACAACGCGTCCCCTTCCGTGAACCCTGCTACTAAGTATCCCGCTTAGCATTCCGACTACCGCGAAGCAGGCCCCTCCTCCGAAATCACCGACAACATTTAGAGGAATTACTGGCTCATCCTTTGTGCCGATAGCATTCAATAACCCTGTGACCGCTATGTAGTTCAAGTCATGGCCCGCCGTTTTTGCCAAGGATCCGTTTTGGCCCCAGCCGGTCATCCTCACATATGTCACTTGAGGATTCACCTTAGCCAGCACATCTGGCCCTAAACCCAATCTTTCCATCACCATTGGCCTGAAGCCTTCTATCACTCCCTCAGCAGTTGCAACAAGACGTTTTGCCAGATCCACCCCCTTGGGCGATTTCAAATCAAGCACGATTGACCGCCGATCTCGACCCATAAGATCAGCATTATTATCCAGCCCGAGATTTACAAGTTTCGGAGCAAAGTTAGGTCTGTCGATACGTATTATCTCCGCCCCAAGACCAGCCATGACCATGCAGGCAAATGGTGTCGGCCCAATACCAGAGAATTCGATTATCCGAATTCCGGCCAAGGGGCCATTGCTAGTGTTCACAATACAAGTTCCTCCCCATCCATGGCCGAAAGGCTAAAGTACATAGGAATATCAAGATAGCGCGAGTAGATAAGGCCACGTCATAGTAATGCCAATTTCATATCCACCAAACAGCAAAGTGAACCAGAGTTGCTTAACTGATGCAGCCTTGCAACGAACTTACATCCAACTCCTACCCCTGTCAGCATTTTCGATGATAGCATCTCGAATCGCCGGCCATAACTGAACTGGGATATCATGCGCCATTTCATCGAGCGTGACCAGCTTTGAACCCGGGATTGCATCTGCGGTAGCGATTCCACCACTCGGATCCACAAATTTATCCAGAAGACCATGAATCACCAAGGTCGGAATTTTTACTTCCTTTAGAGCTTCAGTACGATCTGGGGAAACCACAATTGCCATTAACTGTCTTGCCACGCCGTCTGGGCAGTTGCAACGATCATAAGATCTCGCCGCCAGATCCCTCACTCTTGCCTCGTCAAAGTATAATTGGGATGAAATAACCCTCGATATCTCCACTGAGCGCTCTATTGCTGATTCCCTGTCTTGAGCCATAGGCTGGAGCAGAGCGTTGATTACCTCCGGAGATGGCTGACCAACATCACGGGATCCTGTTGTAGACATTATTGAACAAAGCGAGATAAAACGAGATGGGTGGTCAATCACCGCTTGCTGTGCAATCATTCCGCCCATTGATATCCCTACGATATTCGCACGATCAATTTCCAAAAAATCCATCAGCCCGACTGCATCTGCGGCCATCTCTTTTAGCGTGTAAGCCGCTGTTGATGAACCCCCCAATAGGCCGGCAAATAGATTTGGCACTCCGGCATCTTCAAACTTAGTTGAAAGTCCACAGTCTCTATTGTCATATCTGACTACGAAAAAGCCCCGGTCTGCCAATTCCTGGCACACCTGTTCCGGCCACGCTATCATCTGAACCCCCAGGCCCATTACCAGCAGAAGACAGGGGTTACTCCGGTCACCGAAAGTGTCAAACTCGATCTCTACTTTTTCAAGATGTGCTCTGGTCATAATCAACTCTCCAATGCCAATCTATCTCAAGCAATGATTATCGAATAAATGGGTCGGTTTCGTAAAACTGTCGCCCAGCCCATCACCTACTTTTTCCACCAAATAAGCCGATATTCCGGACGCCGAATCGGATTCTCAATCAAAAAATCTCTTAGACGGTCGAAATCGCCAGGATTAATACATGCCCTTTGCCCAATCGAAAATACAAGTTCGTCATCGACCTCCCGTGGGCCTTCAGGGTCACGAAAAAATCTTTCAGACTGCGGAGAAATTCCAAGTGACTCAATAATCGCAACCAGATCCCGTGCAGTAGGCGAATCGGGCCTGTCTAACCCCCAAAAATGTTTCCAAACCGGATTCGCCACATGGTGCGGATGGTTCTCATGCACCTCTATGAAAACTGCCCGTTTCGCAGCACGGTCCAATGCTGTGATGAATTCACAGGGGTCTGCCACGTTAAACAACACATTTGCGCAGATCGCCAGGTCAGCCTGGCCAGCCAACGGGGCAACATCCGGCCAATTACCGATTATGGTCCTTAGATTCTTTGACTCAAGGTTTTCTGTAGCCCAATTAGCTCTAAACGCCGCAAGCATCTCCTCGGATTCATCCACACCGATAAAGCACTGTATGTCATCTGCAAAGCAAATTGACAATCCGCCGGCACCGCATCCGACATCCAAGATCGTATTGATGCCACCTTCAGAATTCTGATGAATAAATTCTGATATACGGGTGGCAGTTAAACTGGTTTTCCTGGCTTCGGTTGGCGCAAACTTCTTGGGGCTCAGCTTCCAGGGCAACTGTTTGGAAGTTTCTATTATCGATTCAGGAATAGCCCACTTGGATAATTCGTCTCTCCAGGTACTGCAAAGCTGATGACTTCTCATATTCAATCAGATTAGTCCTGGGAGAGTCCTTACAGCTGATCAAGAAGACGAGATTTTGCTCGATCATACTCCTGCTCAGTCAGGGTGCCCCGATTTCTGAGCTCTTCAAGTTTGACTAACTCATCCAACGGAGAGCGCCTGGTAAGATCGGAGGCCGGCTGAAATCCGCTGGCAATTCGGCCGCTCAAAAACCTAACTATGCGATCTGGCCGCCGAACATAAGAAAAATCGTCATGCCCAATTTCACCTGAGTATTCAACCCTCAGGGACCCACAGCGGTAAAGTCTCTCCAAAAAGCGCTGGGAACTGGTCAGATTTGAAATCTGGCGAATAGGAATCTCCCTTATTCGTCGCCTGAAAACCCCCTGAACGTCGATCAACCTTTCGGTTGTGATGATCAAGTGGGAAAACCTGTATTTGGCCAGGCGAGATAATAATTTTACAAATCCAAGGAGCAGGACCACTACCGGAAAAACTAACGTCCAAATTGGAAGCCCGGAAAGCATATTAATAGCTACAATCGAGACAATAACGATCACAAACACCTGAACCACCGAGGAGATGAAAAGACTCCAATGTGGGGTTTGATCAATTACAAGATCTTCATTGTCGTTCAGTTGCAGCTGCCAGTCCATTGCCATTCCCGTACCGAATAATAAATTACGAATCTACCAGCATGGCTGGCAATAGTCGCTATTCCCGCTATCTGGCCTTCCACTTTACCGTAGCCTAAGTCACCCAGTCCAGGTCTAACTCTATGCCAGCTTTGCGGCTATAGATCCGGCGCTCGATAGAGCAGAACCATCCGCTCCTGTGGTTACCGGCAAATATGTCTTATTGCTGAATGCCTCCTTCAAGAGGTCATCAAGTAGTCGGGAAAATTCAATAGGTGGATCAACAAAGAGATACTTCGATAACGACCCAGGTATAGTGTTGACTTCATTTACATAAAGCTCACCTAACCCGTCGCTAAGAAAATCTATTCTTGAAATTCCCCTTATCGGAAGCAGTCTCGCCAGGGAACTTGCATAGGAGCGAATATTAACTGCTTGCTGGTCTGAAATGTTAGCAGGAAGCTCTCTGGGGGCGGCAACCATTCCCTCGCCGGCTACATACTTATCCTTATATGAAAGGATCTCCGACCCGCTCTTTGTGCGGACCGGCTTTTCTATTGCAGAAATCTCGAACTCCGGGTACACCCTTACTGCTACCTGCAAATCAAAAAGATCAGGGCGATAAGGCTCTATAACTGCACCCTGCTTTAGGTGGATATTTGACTTAAGTCTTGCAATCGCTGTACCAATATCGGCTACCACATCAATCCCAATCGACGACCCGCCATATCGGGGCTTGACAATATAAGGACCGTCAAATCCCGGATTGGAAATTCCCTCGCTCAATAGTTTTCTTGGGAGTGTTGGAATCCCTTCGGTGAGCAAAATCCCGGCAAAGGCCAGCTTATCCATACCTAATGCAGCTCCCCTTGAGCTGGGACCGCAATAGGGAATGCCTGCCAAATCGAGTAAAGACTGGATTGAACCATCCTCTCCAGCCCCCCCATGCAGACAAACCATAACCACGTCCAGCTGAAGATCACGTTCTTTTGAAAATCTTCCACCTGAGACAACCGAGAATCCAGATTCCATCGTGAACTTAAGCTGACGGGAACCAGTCGGCACTCCGGAAACAAAATCCTTCGCCTCCAAAGAATTGTCAGTCTGGTAAAACTCACCGGTTTTTGACCAATAAATTGCTGCAACTTCGTAGCCGTCACCAAGTCCTCTAACAGCCTGCAATCCAGTAAGAATGCTTATGTCGTGCTCAGGGGATACGCCTCCAAACAAGACTCCAACTTTTGTCATCTGATCCCAACATTCCTTTCCAAGCCTCGTCACGTAGGACAACTGCTAAAAGATTAGCTTCTAATGACAGAAGCAGCCGATAACCGAAATCTCATTTCTGTTATTTATAAAAAATGATCAGGCAAGTCGTTCTCGTAAAGAACCGAATCTCCACTTACCAGATTGGACCGTACCCAGTCGACCGCCTGAGGACGACTATCCACCAATACCAAATTAACCTCATAGCCCTCCTCTTTGGCTTTGGAGAGGCCATGCAGCAGAGCCTTGCGATTCGTATAACCGACGATTATAAAATCGGTGACCACCATGGCTGCCGTTTTAGCAAATTGGGAATTCTCTACAAATTGCCTAGGACCCATTTCGATCATCCCCGGCGTCACCAAAACAGACCGCGACTGGGGAGACTTTCTCCGCTCTAGAGCCTTGAGTGCCAAACGAGCTCCGGAAGGATTGGAATTGTAGGTGTCGTCCAACACCACCAGACCTGATTCAGTCGAAACAATGTTGAGCCGATTCTTAGCCACAGGAGTTGTGGGAAGCAGTTCGCCGATGGTTGATTCGGGAACCCCAAGTTCCAGCGCTATTGCCACCGCAATACCCAGATTGGTGCGGGAAATATCGATATCAGGCATGGACCCCAACCGTCGCTGATTGAAGTAGACAATCAAATTTCCCTCATCGTCGTCCTTGACCGCCACATCCTCCTGTATGTCCTGCCCAGATACGCGCCAAACCTTCTTACCCTGCTGCTCCATTCGATGTGAAAAATCAGAGAGTCGGAAATCATCGACGTTTAACGCTATTATTTCAGCTTTTTCGGTTATTTCAGACTTCGCTTCTAAGATTGCGTCCTCTGAACCAAACCTCTCAAGGTGCACTGGCCCGATTGCGGTAATTGCGGATATCTCCGGAGGGATCCATCTGCACAAATCCTTGATCTCTCCTTTACCGAACGTTCCCATTTCGGCAATAAACACTTCTGTCCCCGGTGTAAGTAATTCATTTATGGTTCTTGCCAAGCCTGCCCTGTTATTGAATGAAGCCGGTGATGCCAAGGTGGAATATGTGCTTGACAGAATGTGAGCTAGATAAGTCTTAGTGGAAGTTTTTCCGAAAGAACCAGTGATAGCAACCACTCTCGGAGATACTTTTGCTAATTTCCTTTCCGCCGACGAAACGAATTTGGCCAGGTTCCGGCGCTCAATTGGTATGGTCAGCAACAAGGCCAAATCGATAGTTGGAGGAACCAAATAAATCGCAATCGCAGCGAATGTTATCCCCCAGCCCAGAAGGGCTCCGATTGCCAAAAATACTGCATCTAAAAACCACGACACCGCGGCCAGTATCGCTAGCCTTCGGGTAAACCTGAGTGGAGAGGTGGATCCTTTATATCTAAGTCCATACGGAGCCACTAACTGACAGATAACAACAACGATCAGACCCACCCCTGAATAAGACAAATCTGAGGGCTTGGCAACCGCCAGCAAAGTTGCCAGGAGAGAAGCTAAGGCAAATACTGGATTAATGGGCCGTTGCCAATCTGAGAACCATCTGACAGCAAATCTGGACGTATAGCCGGGGATATAATGCTCCCTCTGAGCCACCCTCAACCATCTGAGACTTGATGCAACTGAGACCAAAATTCCAACTGCGGCACCCAAATAGGAATATTCAATACTGATTCCATGGCCACCTAGTACGTCTAAACCTAAAAGCGATATTGACACCTAGTTTTATATCCCCTCAGTAAATTTTATGACTGATCGCAGAAGCAGCGAAGGATCTGATAGAACCACAAAATGATCACCCGCGACAGGCTCAACAGTTACAAGTCGTGGACATATTTCCCTTGCCTGCCAAGCGACCTCTATAGGGGCTGCCGAATCGCCATCTCCCCAAAGAAGGAGCGCAGGAACAGACAGTTTCTCCAACAGTGGGCTGTAGTCTTCGTTAACCACCTTCACAAATATCTCCCGCATGACTCCCTTGGAGTTTCTGTAGTCACTAGAACCATATCGTTCTCGTGCCTTTTCCAGCCGCTCGTAAGAGACGATCTTATGCTTAGCCAGGTAGCGCATTAGTCGATATCCTAATTTCGGCTGCGCTGCCACTTTGTTATTCCTTATTAGGGGAACCCCGGATAAGACCAGCCCTGCAAGAGCAAAAGGGGTACCATCCAACCCGGTGAGATTCAGCGCAACCCTTCCTCCAAATGAATGACCGACCACAACGATCTTGAGATTATCGTTTTGGGGCATTTGGTCGAGCACCTCTTGTATTGCCCTGCTTACCAACTGTCCGTAGCCCTTTGAACTGATTGGCTCAGTTGGTTCAGGTGAGTTACCAAAGCCAGGAAGATCGAACCTTGCGATCCATGGAAACTCTCTCTGACTGAGTGCAAGCTGGCAGAATGTGTCGAAGTCCCTAAGCGAGCGGGACCAGCCATGCAAAAGAACCCACAACTGAGCATCATTTACACCAGCTTCAACTTCGCCAAATATGGCACCATCCACAAACGATCTGAGCAGGACCAGCCCTCCTTGAGATTGAACTGTGTCTAGTTGAACTGTTAGAGGCTATAGGTTACCAGATGAAAGTTTGACCCACCGCGATTAGAGATTGCCTTCCGGTTATACAAAAATAGTTATCAAATATTAATCATTATGTTCCTCCACCAACCCGGCATGGTGGTCTCGTGGGTTAACTTTGTATTACCTTGCCTCCTCTAGTCGCTATCTGCTGAACCTCACGGATGAATCCAGCGCTTACAGGCCCGGTTCACGAGAAGAACTACTTTGGCCCAACTCTATCTAACTGTTAGAAGTAGGGTAACCGTATAGACCTGAACCAGCTCATTATCTTGGTTAAGTTGCGGAGCCGTAGTTGTAACGCCGGAGTAAAAGTAAGCTGGTTTCAATTTAGACATACCTGAACCAAATTTCGATACATCGACTTGAATGTGCTGAATATACCTTGCCTTACCGCAGCGCAGCAGAAACTCATCTTCATAGAGAGGTATCCGATTGACTGCAGATTTTCTTGGAGAAGAACAAGCTAATGTTTCGCCGCGTCTGACCGATTTATCAATACGCTTCTGGATACTGTTGATTGCAACGGGGATAGCGGCTGGTCTCGGAGCGATAGTGATGATGTGGGTGTTACGCTCAGTCCAGCACTTAGCTCTAAATTACCACACAGGAGAATATTCCAGAGCCGCAGCACATGTAAGTCAGTTAAGGCTGATAACTGTGTTGTCTATCGGAGGTATAGTTACCGGATTAGGTCTTTGGATACTACGCGGACATGGGGGAACTGGTGGAGAACCAACCGACGTAGTCTGGAACAGACGGGGAAAGCTGTTTCTGATACGAACCCTGTTGAGTGGCGCCCTGTCAGAAATTACTGTAGCCCTGGGGGGTTCAGTTGGAAGAGAGGCGGCACCCCAAAGGAGTGGAGCTGCTGCCGCTGACCGATTAGCCCGATATTTTAAACTTACGTCAGCAGAGCGGCGAGTCCTCATCGCTTGCGGAGCCGGCGCTGGATTGTCAGCCGTTTACAACGTGCCACTTGCCGGAGCCTTGTTCACCTTGGAAATATATCTCGGAGAGATCTCTATATCTATGGCGCTTCCAGCATTATTATCATCAGCCATCGCTACCGCCACGGCATGGATCACTTTACCCCGTCACGCTATTTACTCGATTCCGACGCTTCCGGACGCATCAATACCCCTAATTGCGTTCGCCCTGGCAGTTGGCCCAGTCATAGGTATAATTTCAGCTGGATACGTAAAGATGATCGCCTGGGCCAGTGACCATCAGCCAAAACGATGGCTCCTGATACTTGAACCCGTAATAGCCTTTACCCTTCTTGGAATTGTCGCTACCCAATATCCTCTTCTCCTGGGAAATGGAGTAGATCTAGCTCAATTCGCCTTCATTGGAACCGCAGGGATTTTCACATTGTTAGCTCTAACAGTCTTAAAGCCCTTGGCTACCGCACTCTGTTTTCGAAGTGGAGCCACTGGAGGACTTTTTACACCAACTTTGAGTTTTGGCGCAATTTTAGGAACTCTTTTGGGCCACCTCTGGAATTTGTTTTGGCCAGGCGCACCGATGGCCAGCTACTCGGTTGTATCCGCGGGGGCAATGCTTGGTGCCGCCGCAGAAGCACCACTTGTTGGAGCAGCTTTCATACTGGAACTTACCAGAACATCCGCTGGAGCGATGGTGCCCATCTTGATTGCGGTTGCTGGTGCAACGTTGTCGTCTAGGCATATTGACATGCGCTCGATCTACACCGCCAGGCTCACGTCCACCATAGCCAAGACAGATAAAAAACCTACTCAACCTCGTCAGGCTGGTCAATAGCTTACGACGGCCCGGCAAACTATCTAAGCCCTTTCCCCATGGGAACGGAATCAGCAAATGTCAAAAGCCAGCTCCGTCGTATGAGGCTGGGTGAAACTTCAGTCAAGAGTCCGGGGGAATGGAGATTACTTCTCTTGACTTAAACAATAATTACCCAGGAACCTTTGGCTATGATTCATTAGAAAGCGACAAAAGCGCGTCAGCTGCAACTTTTTTAATTTGGCAATTTAATCCGACCGCATCTAGGGCACAGAAAAACCAAAACCCACTAGAGGCTGGTGTTGAATGGGCTTTCCGTATCCAACTCTTCGTCGTCCTCCACCCCGGCCAAGCACCAAGATGCATGGCCGCGCTGGGAGTCCCCACCACATTCGACACACTTCTCGACGGGAAAGTTGAATGCTCGTTTTGCTTGTCTTGCCTCTTCGTATCGCCTATGGCGTCCTTTTTTCACAAGCTACTCCTAGGTGGATTAATTCTACCCGACCCACCCAAATCATATTGTGACATCAAGCGAAACATTCCATGAAAGTCTTCGCCAGATGTACTCGACTTCACTTAATATACATTCATTGTAGTGCATTCATTCAGGAAATTGTCTTAACATACCTCCTAATTTTGACCTCCCCCACTCCCTTACGGAAGGGGATTCCCGAGAACCAGTGCTAATTTTGGCATCAGTACCGATATATGACAAGCAGGTGATTAAATCTAACAATTATTTGCCCGAATTGATCATGGATAATTCGAACACACTACCGGCCAAATTTGAAAAGAACATCGTCAAGTTGCTCGCTGCTTTGCTCCATTAGTTTTTCACAAGTTAATGCCTAAATATAAGGAAAAACTCTTCCGGCACGTTCCGAACAAGCTAAATTGCCAGGTCGGGTCCCAATACCTTCCACAACGAACAGGTACCTCAGAGCTTTGACCTAAAATCATTAAATTATGAGCACTGAATTCGATCCTTCCGAAATGATCAAAAGATTCCAGCAACGGGCTGCTGCCGTAAAAAATCGATCCATACCTCCAGTGGAGGGACCTGAGCGTCAAGCTTTCATAGAACGAGCAAAGCTGGATTACATGGATTACGCCATGCTTGCCGATGCAGACGCGAAGCTAATTGACGGAATACTTACAATCACTGTAGACCTGCGAAGTGAAAGCTCAAAAGGCTAACTCAGTTGACGGGGCGCCCTCACCCCGGAAGTCCCGACTTACCGGCACGAACAAGTTGTGAGATCTGAGCTCAAGTTCCAGCTCCCCATATTGATTTACCGCGACGGCCAGCTCACCTCTAGCCATCTTCGATAAAGCCACTCCCAGAACGTCATTTCTCCATCCTTTTGAGAGCCGGGACCTTGGATCTCCCCTCAAATACTCAGAAATATCAGACCTGGTCGCCAAAAGGGCTGGATCCACTCTGAGGTGCTGTGCCAGCTGACTTACCCATAGCGTAGCCAGACTAGAAATTACCTTTAGATTCTTATCCCCTTCTTCGGTTACTGGAAGCATCAAAGCTTCGTCAGGTAATGAGCGTCCCAAATTTACGGCATTGATTATTTCCTGATCCACCCCATTCGCCAGGTGTCTATGCTCGACCCCCCGCAGAGTCCCTAAACGAGAAACTGAATTCGGCATATCTTGTGAAATCACCGCGATTGCCAGATCCGGGATCACGTATCTAGGTGGAATATCAAGCCTTGCTGCCCTCTCTTCACGCCAGGCTGCCAATGTCTGTGCAACTTTCCGAGAATCGCCCTTCAAGTGCTTACATTCCCGTATTTTCCACCAGGCCCGCTCTAATGGAACCTGGCTTCGATCCCGCTCCAGTAATATGCGCGATTCATCCAAAGCCCAGTCAAGTCGGTTCATTCTGATTAAATCCTGCTCAATAACGTGTTTCAATTCAATCAAATTAGAAACATCCGATGCTGCATAGCGGAGTTGACTTTGACTAAGGGGCCTTTTAGTCCAATCAGTGAGCCTGTCACCCTTGGGCAACGCTACTGCCAGAATACGCTCGCTTAACAAAGCCAGTGACGGGTTTGAATAACCGATGAATCCTGCCGCCAACTGAGTATCAAAAATTTTCGCAGGAACCGCCCCTACTACTCTCGAAAGTATTTCTAAATCCTGAATACCAGCATGTAGAATCACCAATACCGGGCACGCAAACAGCTGTTTCAGGGGGGCTAAGTCAATCTTAATCGGGTCAATCAACGCAACTTTGCCAGCCCAGCCGACTTGGAGAAGAGCCAAACGTGGATAATAGGTTTTCTCTCTATGGAATTCTGTATCAAGCGCAATCTCATCAGAGGCTGACCATTGCTGGACCAACTGGTCAAACTCATCTTGACTATCAATCCAAAACCACGAATTTTTATCTAAACCTTCAGCCACGCGACCTCAACTAGTCCAAGTTAGGTAAGCAAACAAGCTTGATTATCCAATCAAAATCATACTCCAGCTTCGCCAACATAAAATAATCGCTTAGGTGAATAAGCAAACTCCCGGCAACCCAATGAAAAATGCAAGCTCCAGTTACTCTACCTGCGAAGAAGCTCTAACGACCGCATAGTCTTTCTTCCCACGTCTTACCAGCAGCGCCCTTCCATCAATAAGTGATGAGGAACTGACTAAAGCAGCCTGGTCCGTCACCCGAATATTATTTATGTAAGCACCACCCTGATCGACAACTTTTCGGGCTTCTGATTTGGATTTGGCTAGTCCAGCTTCGATCAAAAGATCGACAATAGGTACCCCCTCTGAAATAACCAGCGATGGAATCTGATAGCTTGGAGCATCTGCAATCGCGATATCCAAAAGTTCTCCAGAAAGAGTCGTGATATCCTCGGAAAAAAGCGCCTCGGATGCCCGTTTCACATTTTCAGCCATTTCCGGTCCATGCACCAATCTTGTAATCTCAAAGGCCAGTACCTTCTGGGCTCGGCGCTCTTTCGCCTTCTCTTTTGTTAGAAGGTCCAGATCTTCAAGTTCATCATCTGTAAGCCAGGTAAAAGATCTAAGATACCCACCCACCATCTCGTCTTCGACACGAAGGAAGTACTGATAAAACTGATATGGCGAGGTCTTTTCAGCATCTAGCCAAACTGTGCCAGAGTCACTTTTGCCAAACTTGGTACCATCAGCCTTCAATACCAAAGGTGTCGTAAGCCCATATGCCGCTTTCCTTCTTTTCTTTCTGATTAACTCGATACCAGCAGTGATGTTGCCCCATTGATCAGATGCGCCCATTTGCAACACGCAATCGTAATTATCAAAAAGATGCAGAAAATCATAAGCTTGCAGCAGCATGTAGGAAAACTCAGTATATGAAATCCCCTGTTCCCTCTCGAGCAATCTGCTGCGGACGGAATCTTTGGCTACCATCTGATTGACACTAAAGTGCTTACCCACCTCCCGCAAAAAATCTACAAGTGATATCGAAGACAGCCAATCAGCATTGTTCAGCAACAGAGCTTTATTGGAAACCTCCCCAAAATCGATGAACTTTTGCAGCTGCATCCGGATCTTTTCCAGATTGTCATCTAATTGCTGCTGGTCTAAAAGAATGCGCTCCTCGTTCTTGCCGGAGGGATCCCCAATCATCCCCGTGCCGCCACCAGCGACTGCGATCGGTCTATGACCGTACTCCTGCAACCTACGGAGATTGAAGATCTGTACCAAATGCCCCACGTGAAGCGAATCCGCGGTTGGATCAAACCCTATGTATGCGCTGACCTTAGAGCTATCCAGAACGCTCTTCAACGCCTCGTCGGTAACCTGGGAAATAAGTCCCCGGCGCTTCATCTGATCAAATATTCCCACAAATTCTCCAATGCCATGCCTAATGACACAAATATTACTTTCCAGTTAATCCCTGTTCAGCGCTGTCCGCTGCATTAGCCAGTAGTTGGCGATGAAAATCAGCATTTTCAACACGGCTCGTGCGAACAATAACAGCCTTTACTCCACCGGACTCCTGAAACGAATCAATAATCTTCTTGAACTCCGAAAGATGACCGACCAGAAAACTATCAATTCCAAATCCGGAAAGCATTTCAACCAAATCACCAGGCTGGGGCGTACCAAACAGCTTTTCAAATAGTGGGTTTTCAATTGATGAGGCTTGTGGCAGGAATGAAAAAATACCCCCCCCGTCGTTATCTATTACACAGAGAAGAAGATCCATAGCGCTTGCCGCCAGATTTGGCAACGCGCCTAGTTCATGACGCAGGGCTAAATCTCCTACCAAGAGATATCCTTTTGAAGTATCTTCCGCTCTTCGATGCGCAGTCATTGCGCCCAAAAATGACGACACCACTCCATCAATCCCATTGACTCCGCGATTGCAATACACCGAAGGTGCACTGTCAAGCTTAGGTGCGAACCATTCCAGGTCTCTTATTGGCATCGACGACGAGGCAAAAACCAGATCCACGGGTTTGGCGGACCTATATAACTGAGCAGCTACCGCTGGTTCTGATAGATGACCTTTCAGCCCCGCGCTGATCATTGCTGCAGCCAATAAATCCAAATCAACCCAAGATTTCATATACTGGCCAGAACAGGTCGTAAGGTTGAGTTGGCTTACAAAACTTTCAAAAGATCCAAAATAAAAATCACTCACCAGGTAAAATGGGTCCTGCCAACGCCATCCAGGCGAAACTCTTATTATCCTCGAACCTCGGCGAGCTGCGTTTGAGACAAAATCGTTAACCGTGCGTGATGCCAAATCGCTACCGAGTAATACGACGACGTCAGGATATAGATGATCCGCAATTCGTCCAGATCTAAGAAGAGCTTCAAAAGTAGCCACAACGCAGTCGTAATTAAGCCGGGCCCCTGTTATGACGTCTGCAATGAGCGGCCAACCCAGCTCAAGACACTTTTGTACAATGAAGGGACCTGGATCAAGCCCCGACCCCCCAGCAACCACCAACACTTTCGAATCAGAACCAATTGCCCCACCCAGATCCGACCTCATAGGATTGTGAACTCGATACCAACTTCTCCCTTGCGGGCGACCAGGCGTTGCAGACGGATGATCCTCTAACAAAGGCTCCCGGAATGCCAAGTTAGCATGCACCGGTCCCGCACCGGTGGGACTGCAAGTTGCCTCAAAAAATAACCGGCACGCTAGCGCCCTCCACGATGGACGATTCCCTTCATCAGGAACTGAGGGAGAAGCGCGATAGAGAACGACGTCGCTAAACAGCTCCTCCTGCTCCATCGTTTGCGCAGCGCCAACTTTGTGCAGTTCAAGCGGTCGATCCGAAGTAATCACAATCAGCGGAATCCGGGAGTGGAAGGCTTCAGTTATACTGGGCAGCAAATTAGCGGCGGCTGTTCCCGAAGTTGTGGCCACAATTGTCGGACGGCCGCTAACCTTGGCAATGCCAAGAGCCATAAATCCGGCAGACCGCTCATCGAGGACAACGTGGCACGTAATCGACGGACTCCTACCCAGGGCCAGTGCAATAGGTGTTGAGCGGGACCCAGGAGACAGCACCGCGTCAGTAACACCGAGACGCTCCCATTCATTTACTAAACTAAGTGCAAAACTAATATTCATGGATTCTCTTCCACCAAGTTGCTTAAAGCGAGTTCCAATGACTTCAGATGCAGATAACGCTAGATATAACCGGAGGTCAGATCTGCAAGTCACCTACCAAGGCTTGGCGGATTCGCCAATTGCTTTTGCCAAATACTCGACACAAGAAAAACTAGCCGATAACCGTGTGATTCTCATCCATGGCTTCACTCAAAATCATCTGCACTTTCAAAAAATTGCTGAGGAACTTGTGTCTGCCTTCGAATGCGAGGTTATTTGCATAGACTTGCCTGGTCATGGTGGATCTTCTGACTTGACAAAAAACCTTACCGAAACCGGCGAACTTCTTATGTCGTTTGACCAAAGAAGCATCTGGGTCGGCTATTCGCTTGGAGCACGACACCTGCTCACCATGTGCGCAGCGCATCCGGACAGGCAGTGGAGGGCAATTTTTTCTGGAGTCAACCCCGGCATAATAGACCCTGACCAGCGGCTAGAACGATATAATTCGGATCTGCGGCTTGCAAATAAATTGAGCTCGCTAAAAGACGACAAAGCTGGATTTAAACAGTTCTTAATCCAGTGGACCTCGCAATCACTGTTCCTGCCCCGGAACCTTACCGAGGACGACTTGAATGCAAGGCTTCAAAATCAACCAGTAGCATTGGCCTCCTCGCTAATAACATCCAGCATCGGCAAGCAACCTAATCTTTGGCCTAACCTTGGGGAATTGGCTGGGCATTTCACCTTCATAACTGGCGGAGAAGACAAAAAATATCTCCAGATTGCAGAGCAGATAAAATCCGTTGCAAACAACACCTTCAGATTTGTGGAAATATCCGGATTAGGACATGCTGCCATTTTCGACTCCAGCGAAACAGTCATTAGAGAAGTTGGGAGGTTGCTGGCGAAATAACCAGCTTGCAGTCAGATCTTCCTATAGATCTTGCCCAAATACCTGGAACTTGTAACTTCAATAAAGTGGGACTTTAGATATCGTAGGTTTCCGCTTGACCAGCCAAGTCGGCGCTGGTTTTGTGGAGATAACCAAAGATACTCGGCAGCTTTCATTTCGGACAACCAGAATCTATCGACCACCGTGCTATGGGAAGCTCCACCGTCAATTGTTAAGCCGTCACTTAGTGATAAGGCCGTACCGTAAGAGTCAATCAAAATCGGACAGTTGGCTGAATTAGCGTAAAATCTGTTGGATTCTATTAACAGAGAGACTTCGTCGCTGACCACGCATGCACCTTTTGGTATCACACCTTGCGCCAAACGGGAGGGAACCGGAGCGGGAGCAGCGTTTATTTCGAACACAAAATCAGCCACAAACACCAGCAAATAAAGGGCACCCATCAACAGCAAAGCGGGGGCCTTTAACTCAGAACTGCGTACTCGCCAACTGCGAACACTATCGGCAGCAACTGCCAAACTGATGGCGAAATAGGGCGCCAAAAAATCAGGATAATGGTAGTAAAAATCGTTTGGATAGAATAAAACCGCAGTTACACCAATGGCAGTTACAACTGCAAATGCCCCCAGACTACTCCAGTGGCTTACAACATTTTTGATGGCAACAACGATCACCAGCACCATAACCAAAGAGAGAAAAATAGTAACTTCCCTGTGATGCCCAATTAGCCACTCAAGAGGTGCGGAACCAGTCAGCTCGTTCAATCTGGTCCATACGCTAACCCGTTGTCCGGGTACCCTGGCCAACTGCACTGAAATCACATCATGGAAAAATCCGTACCCATCCACCAGGATAAATGGCAAGGTGACAACGCCGAATCCTAAAACAATCCCGCCGATATAACCTGTGATGCTCCGTAATTTTCCAGATTTGAGACTGATCAGCAAAATCAAACCAAGGAAGATGGCGGGTACGATCGCCCAACTCTTTATCGATCCAGCAATTCCAATAAAAATCCCGGATATTAATAGTCTTCGATTAGAGAAGTTTTCACTTCCATCGCCTAAGGCAAAATAGACTGCCAACAGACAAAATAGGTTCATGTATGGTTCGAGCAGAACAGTGGCAGATGACACGATTGCTTGGGAATAAAACGCCATAAACCCACACCCGGCAAGAACAGCCACAATTCCCCTGGATCTGACTATTTTGCCGACCAGAAATATATTTAACCCATCCACCAACACGGTTACGATTCGGGCTACAGACAGCCCGCCATCGCTTCCGATAAATTTGGCTAACAAGGCCACTGGGCTAAGTAGTAATGCTATGCCTGGTGGCTGCACCAACACGTAATCCTTATATGGAAACACGCCGTTCACAAGCTTGAGCGCAGCTCCAAAATATACACCGTCGTCATATTCGGTCAAGCCACCTAAGTGCCCAGGGACCGAGAGCAATGACAGCCGGACAATGACCCCCATCAGAGATATAACCGCTGCCACAAGAAGCGGATTGGCAGCTAATCGAGTCGTGCCAGATCGCCGAGTAAAGGAATACCTCACGTTTTCGAGCTTTCCTCCTCGACGAGTCTCATTAGGCTAGATCGCTATACCTATTGCGAATGCCACCGCCAGAGCCAACTGCATCCTTCCGGTTGCCCCCAGTGCCGGAATTAAATCAACACCCTTTGCTCCAGAGCGGATAGCTTTTAGCGGCGGTATTGCCAACGGAATTGCCAATAGCCCGATAAAGGCATAACGGAAATAATAAGTTGATACCAACACAAAGAGGAACATCGCCAGTATCAGCACCTGATAGAAGCTCCTGGTTGCACTGTCCCCCATCCGAACCGCTAAAGTCTTCTTCCCGGCGAGATCGTCGGAAGGTATATCCCGCAAATTGTTGACGACTAGAAGGCAAACCGAGGATATTCCCACCGGCACAGCCGCGACAAATTGATTGACATGAATGCTTCCGATCTGAACATAGGCAGTGCCGACCACCGCAACGAGGCCAAAAAAGACAAACACAAATAATTCTCCATAGCCGTAATATCCATACGGTTTTGACCCCCCGGTATAAAACCAGCCCGCTAATATCGATGCTGCTCCAACCGCTATCAGCCAGTAAGACGTCATTACTGCTAGGACCAGCCCCAAAATCCCAGCTATCAAAAAGAACAGATAAGCAGCCAGCTTGACGGATTTAGCAGATTTAAGACCAGATGCCACCAGACGCTGCGGTCCGGATCTGGTTTTATCCGTCCCTTTTACCCCATCGGAATAATCGTTCGAATAGTTAGTAGCCACTTGCAAAGCTAATGAAACGCCTAACGCAAGCATTGCTTTTAGAGGTGAGAAATGCTTCCCAGAAATTGCAATACCTGTTCCCACCAGAACCGGCACAATAGCTGCCGGTAAGGTTCGAGGGCGGGCGCCTGCCACCCATGGTGTGATTGAAACCACTCTAGGGCCTTCTGGGGAATCGGCCAAAATCGGGTTTTCGTTTATTCACGTATGCGTCTCGACCCTCCTGCCCTTCCTCTGTCATATAAAACAGCATGGTGGCATCTCCCGCCAACTGCTGAACACCAGCTAATCCATCGTCTGCCGCATTAAAGGAAGCCTTCAGCATCCGCAACGCAATTGGAGATAGCGCTAGCATTTGCCTACACCAATCAACAGTTACTTCTTCAAGTTCATCAAGCGGAACCACTGTATTGACTAAACCCATCTCTAACGCTTCCTGAGCGTCATACTGCCTACATAAAAACCAAATCTCTTTGGCTTTCTTCAGGCCAATTGTTCTTGCAAGCAGTCCAGCTCCGTATCCACCGTCGAAACTACCCACTCGGGGTCCGGTTTGGCCAAATCTTGCATTCTCTGCCGCTATGGTAAGATCGCAAACCAAATGGAGCACGTGACCTCCACCTATAGCGTATCCAGCTACCATTGCCACAACCGGTTTTGGTAGTCGTCTGATCTGAATCTGGAGATCAAGGACATTCAGGCGACCAATTCCAGCCTGGCCGAGAGAATCCCCACCCAGATAACCATCGTTACCTCGTATCCGCTGGTCTCCGCCAGAACAAAACGCAAGAGGACCTTCACCAGTGAGGATTATCGCCCCAATTGATGGATCATCTCTAGCGATATCAAAAGCTCTAGAAAGTTCAAATAGGGTTTGAGGCCTGAATGCGTTCCTGACTTCAGGCCTATTGATAGTAATTTTTGCTATCCCATCCAATGTTTCATATTTGATGTCCTGATAATCACCATGACTTTCCCACTTCAACCCGGCCACGTTAACCACTCTCCAGTAAATTCATAAAACTAACTCAGAAATAAAGCTCACTACATAATCTCTATTAGTTGCCTTGGCAAATTATATTGCAAGCAGTAATTTTTTGCACCAGACACCTAGGTATCATCGCTAGCCTAACTCTTATGAGAGAGCTCATTGCATTAGATGTGCCAGCATCCCCGGATTTAGTCGATTTGATCAAAAACATCTGGGAAAATGGAGATGGATTTGCTCCAATAGATCAGCGTTTACCTCATGCGGCGAAACAGCAGCTGCTCAGCATCATGAAACCTACCAAAATTATTGACTGTTCGGGAAATACCACCCGTCTGGGCGGTGGCAAACCCCTCCAGGACTCCCAGTGTTTGGCCATGGCAACGTCCGGTACCACTGGAAATCCTAAAATCGTCATGTATACCCACGAGCAACTTGCTGCCTCCGCCTTTGCTATCTCGTCATTCATTGGAACAACCAGTTCTGATAAATGGCTTTGCTGCCTTCCAGTAGCCCACATAGGCGGCTTATCAGTAATCCTGCGCTCGATAATCACCGAAACCAGCGTCATGGTTCAAAATGGGTTTGATTCAGATGCAGTATCAAAGGCTGCAAAGGAGGGTTGCAGTTTGGTTTCGTTGGTTCCTGCGGCACTTCAACGGATTGATCCCTACATATTCCGTAAAATTGTACTTGGAGGCTCGGTACCACCCTCAAACATCACCGAAAACACATACGCCACCTATGGACTGACAGAAACCGGATCCGGTGTGGTTTACAACGGAACCCCACTACAAGGCCTAGAGATCAAAATTACTGAAGAAGATGAAATATTGCTCAGAGGTCCTATGATCGCATCCTACTATAGGGACAATACTCCAATTACCGATTCAAATGGTTGGTTTCACACCAAGGATTCGGGTCGATATACAAATGGAAAACTTTATGTAATGGGACGCCTGGATGACATGATCAATACCGGTGGCGAAAAAGTATTCCCGGCACCGATCGAGGTGGTATTGGCATCTCATCCAAAAGTTGATCAAGTTGCGGTAATTGGAGTTTCCGACAAAAAATGGGGGCAAGCTGTCACAGCGGTGATAGTGGCAAAAGATCGAGCCAATCCGCCGCTGCTTGATGAACTGAGAAACTATGTTAAAAACACCCTTCCCGCTTACTGTGCGCCCACCAGGTTGATAGTCACTGAATCAGTGCCAGTTACTGCGCTAGGTAAAATCCAAAAGAAACTGCTAGCTTCTCACCTGAACCTTAAATAGAGCATTCCAGCCTAACGTCGAACAGATTGCCCTGACAGCGGAGACCGGCGTTTGCATAAAATTGGTACTACTTACGGGACATTCGACGGCCACCAGACCACTCTGCGTTCCAACTATTGAGAAAACCTCCGGCCATGCCAGTTTCGAATTTAAGAATCCAAAGAATCTGAATTAGGATAAATGCTAGGACAGAGACAAACGCGGGCTAGCCCGAATTCCTCGGTTGCGACAGACATAACGGACCCTTGTGGCCTTCAGCGGTTCTACCGTAAACCAAACCTTTCCTTTGCACTAAAAAGGGTTGGTAAACGGATTGATCGATAATTTCAAGGATGTAATAAATGAACCACCTCCAAAATCAAGCCAGCCCCTACCTCGCTCAACATAAAAACAACCCGGTTGACTGGTGGCCCTGGTGCCAGGAGGCATTTCAACTAGCCAGCGATATGGACAAGCCAATATTTCTTTCAATTGGATACTCTTCATGCCATTGGTGTCACGTAATGGCACACGAGTCCTTTGAAGATCCTGTTACCGCGCAATATCTCAATCAACATTTCGTTTCCATTAAAGTCGACAGGGAAGAACGTCCGGATGTCGATTCAATTTACATGGAGGCAGTCCAGGCAATATCCGGATCCGGGGGCTGGCCACTAAGTGTATTCATATTTCCTGATGGTAGGCCATTTTACGGTGGAACATACTTTCCTCCCAACCAGCGAGGAGGCATGCCTAGCTTCATCTCGATTCTGCAATCTATCGTAGCGGCGTGGAAAAATAACCGAAATGAACTTCTGGAACACGGGGAAATCCTCAAAAGAGCAATAATCGAAAGAACTGAAACCGCCCCGACTCAGATTGAAAAGGTGCTTGAGAATCGGGGGAAACTGCGGGAATTAGCGGTTTCGCGCACCCTGGACACCTTTGACGAGGTCCACGGAGGATTTGACTCTGCCCCAAAGTTCCCACAGCCCATGGTCTTGGAACTCCTCCTGGCTCATCAACTAAATACCGGTTCGACGGAAATTATTGCCGCAGTTCTGAAGACCTTAGAGGCTATGAGCAGAGGTGGTATCTACGATCATCTGGGGGGTGGATTTGCAAGATACACGGTTGATTCAAGGTGGCAAGTTCCACACTTTGAAAAGATGCTTTATGATCAGGCTCAGTTAGCAAAGGTGTACGGAGTTGCATGGACTTTAACGCGATTTAACCACTTCAGGTCGGTTGCCACCGAAACCATTAATTACGTCCTCAGGGACCTACACAAACCAGATGAAGGCGTCTTCTCAAGTCAAGACGCCGATTCCGAAGGAATAGAAGGCAAGTACTACACATTCCAGCTTTCAGAAGTAGAAAATCTTCTTGGTAAAGACGCTGGCAAGATTATCGAGAGATACGGCATTACGAAAACAGGAAATTTCGAAGGTACTAATATTCTTCATATTCCGGATACGATACCGACCGAGGTTCCCTCAGAATTGAGGCCACTGCTAAACAAACTTTTAGAGGCTCGATACCTTAGAATACCTCCCGGACTGGATGACAAAGTGATATTGGAGTGGAATTCGATTTTCATTGCCACTCTCGCCCAACTCGGGTTTATGTTCAACAATAACGAATGGATTGAAAAGGCAGAGTCCCTTCTGCGGTTCTTGGAAAACAACCTATTAATAGAAGGTAGATGGATGCGGATATGGCATCAAGGCAAGTCATTCCAGCCCGCCTTTGCAGCCGATTATGGACAGCTTGTCAATGCTTACACCAGACTGGGTGAAGCATCTGGAAAAGCTGAATACATTTTAAAGGCAAAGACATGGGCCCAGGAACTTATTCGCCTATTTGAAGACCATTCTGAAGGCGGATTATTCACCACGGGAGAAGACCAGGAACACCTGGTTGTGCGTACTAAAGATTATTTCGACTCAGCAATTCCAAGTGCAAATTCTATTGGCGCCCTGGCTCTCTCAAGGCTTTGGAAGCTCACTGATGATTACTCTTTCCGAAGGTGTGCTGAAAAGATCATCGCAAATGTAGGAGAAATGCTGCTCAAATACCCCAATGCATTTCCAGTCCTACTTCTGACCATGCCAGTTTTGACTTCAGATGCGGCTGAAATTGTCATCCCTGGACAAAACAGCGCATTGCTGGACACCATAAGAGGAAAATGGCTTCCAAATTCAGTGCTGGCACATGGTCAAGCCTTCGATTCGCCACTCTGGCAAGCAAGAAATGAAGGCCTTGCTTATCTATGCAAAGGATTTGCTTGTCTTGAACCGATATCGATACCAACTACCTTATCGGATGCGCTAGATTCATTGAATTAGGCAAACAATATAACCAATAATTTATCGAAGCGCAGCGGGAACCATAATGACTTCAACTCAACTTCATACGGACCTAGACAAGACTTTGCGCGTGGCGCTAATGGCTCATTACGGCAATGAGATTGTGGCAGCCAACCTTGCAACTAACGCATTACTCAGGTTCGAAATTGACGCAGCCAGTTTAAATAACTTAGGCTTTACACCATTTACATTATGGGATCTCGAAACCAGCCAAGCCAATCTGTTGGCAGACCCGGGACGCCCGGAGCTTATCGAAATCAATTCCGCAAATCCGGTCGGCCAACTGAGAAAAAAACGGCAGATTGCTGCCATATGTGACCAGTCGCGTGCTCCCGAAAACCTACCCCTATTGGGCTTCAACGGTCCATCTATCTCCTATAGTCAAGTATCTGGCAATTCTCCCTCGATCACCATCGTCGAATTGTCAAAGCGCCAGGCAATACGAAAGAACAGTTACGGCGAAGTTACAATTAGTTTTCCCTGGGGTCCAATAATAGCCTCATTGCCGCTCGGGAATGAGAAGGAGAACTATCTTTTTGACCGTATCGACAGGCCACTGAACAGCCAAAAGGAAATTGCTGAAATCTTAGGGTTCATTCCTAAATATCTGGTTGTGGTTCTGGCAAAGCCACATGCGGGCTATTGTAAGAAGGTTGCAGCCGGTTTATTGCCGGAAAAGCTGACCAGAAAGGCAGAAAAGGTGGTTGCACAAAGAAGTTTAGAACCATCTGCAGCTCTCAAAGATTCATCTGGGCACCGCCCAATCAAGGCCGAACATGGCCAATCGGTCTTCGATCCAGAAACCACTGAATAACCTTGGCTCTTTTAAATCACCGTCGTTTGTGCTTTGCAACCAGCTGTATCTCAAATACACAGCCTGCGCCGATACAAATAGCACTTCGATGCTGGTAAGTAACAGGTTGGACAGAGTTCAAATCCCCAACGGGAAACTTTTGACCTCATTCCTTTAGATAAATCAGCTGATTCCTTTTAGGGTGATAGGTCTGGCAATGCTTCCATAGGAATGTCAGATAGCTTAAAATACTATTTGCGTCTAGTAAAGAACCGAAACACCCTGACAACTACGGTGACTAATGCGATATAGAAAATCAACCTGAAAGGAAACAGTAAAACCCCGGCAACTATTCCACTAAGTGAACTCATTACAGCAAGAACCACTAATCCAATCAGCACCGGCATTAAAATCTTTAGGCGCCTGGAACGCACCAGAGGGGCGTGACCAACTATTTCAACGTCTTCCCGCTTGATCTTTTGCCACGGATTATAAAAATCATTCTGCTTTTGCCACGGTTTGTATGTATCATATTGAGGCAGTTCCCGCAAACATCTATGCAAATCAGCATACGTCTTTGAATTCATAGCCTCATGGATCCGATCAGACAGCTCGTCAATACTCAGGCGCCCCTCGGCGGCAGATTCCCGCAATATATCAGTCACTTCTGATCGATCTGCGTCAGAAGCTCTGTTAGACATCCAACCTTTATCCATAACTACATCATCTCACTTCTTTGAGGGAATTGGTAGGCCACCACGCATTCATCGTTAACAATCGGATTAAAGATAAGCCGTCCACGCTCGGCACCATTCTGCCCACTAAAAGTAAAATAACGCACCCAACAGCTTCAACACCACCTCGAAAGTTCGGTATTGGCCGCTATTGAAATAACCTTTACCATAAACGGGGATTGTAATTAAAAGGTAAAAGAAAGCTGAGATTCGAATTTAAAAGTTGCTTGAGAATTTGCTAAAGTCTGCAATACTATGAGGTCGTCCAAACAGAATACGGAAATGTAATGGACAAAATCAATAAGGGTCGCGTCAAAACGAGGACTCCTCGGAAAAGGATTAAATCCGACTCAACCGCGACCAACCGCGCCTACCTTTACACCAAAAAAATGATATTACAAGGATCATACAAAGGTGCCGATCTACTTAGCGAAGGCGAAGTAGCGCAGGAGCTTGGCATTTCCCGAACTCCGGTTAGAGAGGCTTTCCTCCGTCTTGAAACGGAAGGGTTACTTAGACTTTATCCAAAAAAGGGTGCCCTGGTGGTTCCGGTATCCGCAACCGAGGTAGAGATTGTAATAGAAACCAGGCGTCTGATTGAATGCTACGCGCTAAAAAAACTCACTGATTTGGGACCCAACCCAGAGCTCGCCGATAAGTTACATCTGTCAATCGATAACCAGGAGATGGCACTATCCCAAGGCGACGCTACTGCGTTCTTGGAAGCTGACCGCACCTATCACTCATGCATTGTCGAATCGACCAACAATCCTATTCTGATTGACCTCTATCATGCAATGAGAGACAGACAATTAAGGATGGGAGTAACCATCCAAGCCTACGACGTGGCACGCTGCAAAGCGATAATCGAAGAACACCGCGAAATTGCCGAGGAAATCAGATCCGGAAATGGTATCCAGGGAATTGCAGAGATCAATCATCACCTTGACAAAACGCTGCAGATTCTTCGAGGGCAGCATTAATATTAGTTCTGCAGCTTGGGATATACCGGGGCTTATTCTTAACCGCTTACTCCAGCACGAGCTGCGATAAGCGCGGTAAGCCCAGGGTCAAGTTCGATCGTACCATCCACCCATGATCCGATTGCAATCTCAAACGGGTCAAAGACGGTTTTGAACTCCAGCGATATCAAATCAGATGCCTTCAAAATAACAACTGATTGGTTACCCAGATCCACATAGTCCTGTACTAGAAACGTTCCCGTAATTACCAACCCGTCACTTCCGGCGTTGAAGTGAAAATCCAAAGCTGATTGAGCAGAAAGTGCCAGCTTAATATTGTGACCATAATTTCTGAACACAATTGCTTCAAGGTCTGCGCAAGCCTTAGGATCGTCAGCCAAATAAGAACTATTCGCCTCTGATAACGCATCACTTGTGAGGATGTTTTCATAACCCAATATTTCTGCCACCTCAACTGAAGTCGGTTCCCTCACCAGTTGCGAAAGATTGCCACTTGACAATACCGTTCCAGACCTAACTATCGCAACTGAGTCTGAAAGAAACGCCGCTTCCTCAATATCATGGGTTACCACTATCAGATAAAGAGACAGATCTTTAACCAGCTTGCGCACAAACCTGATCTGCCTATCCCTCTCAGAACGGTCGAGTGCACTAAAAGGTTCGTCGAGTACCAATAAATCGGGATTGCAAGCTATCGCTCGAGCTAACGCCACCCTTTGCTTTTGACCTCCGGAAAGAGTAGAAATCTCTCTGTCTAAAAGATGCGTTATACCCACCTGTTCCGAGCATTGGTATATCCGAGACACGATAGCATCCCTACTTTGCAGCCCGCCGGACCATCTGGCAGAAATTGCCAACTGAGCCATTACATCCAGATGGCCAAATAACGCCTGGCCCTGGGGAACAAAAGCTATCTTCGGATTAGCGAGTTCACCTATTTGAACCTGATCCAATAGCGATGGAAGCAAGCCCACCAAGGCCCTTAAGGTTAAAGACTTGCCGGCTCCTGATGGACCAGTAATTGCTAAAGATTTACCCTGTACATCTGAGGCTACGTCGAGATTAAATCCACCTAAATTCCCAGCCACTCTAAAAGAAATAGCGCCGGTGTCAGAACGAGATTGCCAGGAGACAAGATCTCCGTGAGCAACCTCGTTGAAATTGTATCGCCTTGGTATGTCAAGGAGCAAACGGGAAGGCACCGCTATGCGCTTAATCAACCACGCCCCAATAGATGAGACAAGCAAAACAGCTCCAACAGGTAAAATCGCAGATGTCAATCCCGTGCCTGAAAACTGCGTAAATATCAGAACCGGTAGCGAAGTGGGATGGTAAGCAACCAATACCGTAGCCCCGAATTCGCCGAATGCCCTAAGCCAGCCCATCATCACGGCTGTTCTAATGGGCTTTATTGCCAAGGGAATCTCTATACCCACCAAGGTTCTCCAATTAGGAATTCCGAGGATACTCGAAACCTCAAATACCTCTGGATCAAGCTGAGCAAAGGCTGCCCGCGATCCCTCAATAACAAAGGGCATCTCCACCAGGAGTTGAGCGAGCACGATAGCAATCATTGAATTGACCAAACGGCCGGAGAAAATCCTTCCAATAATGGAATACGGCCCGAAGACAATCAGCAACATTATTCCGGACACCAGAGGGGGTATCCCTAACGGCAGTCGAATCAACACCCTGATAGCCGCAGCCCTCTGCGAATTGGAATGAGCGAGATAACTTGCCAAAGGCAGCCCAAATATAACCAAAATGGCGGTTGTAATTGATGCAGTTGCCGCTGACACATATGCAGCCTGCAGCACCCCCGGCGAATTACCAAATCCATGGGTTGCCACATAATAGATCAACCCTAAGAAAGGGAGAGCGATATATACAGCTAACCATCCGCCAAACAATCCTGAACTGGACTTCAGATTAGCTGTTTTAGCAAACACCTATCGTTCTCCAACCAGATGACATTGGCATTCAACTCGAAATCCTTGAGATGGCCAGGTCAATTGATAAATGCAAAGCAGAAATACCTGTAGGCATTTGCCCGTGAACCATATGCTCAATCAGAATCACAGCTTCACACCTCGAGGGACCCCGCTGCCATGAACTTTAGCTTTATCGGGTATCAAGCCAACACTTTTAAGTTCTTTCTGGCCTTGCGGGGAATAGAGATAGTTGACAAAGGCAACAGCACCAGATCGATTTTTGGCATTATTTAGAATTGAGATTGTAAAATTAGCTCCAAGATTGATTCCCGTTTTGATAAATGGTATTTTAGCCAGCTTTGCCTCATTCTCATAAAAAAAACCGGCATCAAGTTGACCGGACTCAAGTCTGCCAACAAGTGTCTCCTCGGGAAATATTTGCGAGCTGTTTTCCGCACTACCAAGGATCTTGGTGAATAACGAGCTGTCTCCGACCTTCTTTGCTTCCTCCCTTACGAGAGTTTCCGTGAGCACGCCCTTAGGATCCAATTTTGGATCAGTCCGGCCAAGTCTGAAACCTGGTGTTTGCATCACCTTATACCAATTCGACGCAGTCAATTCTGAACCCAATTTAGACTTCGGGTTGTAGCCAATAACAAGTGGCGAACTGGCTAAATCCGAATACCAGGACAAGATATTGCCGTTAGCTTTTCCCTCCAACATAGAGTTCACCGATGGCACCGCAGATAGAAAAAGGTCAGCTTGTCGAAGCTTCTCTTTAATCTGATTGGCCAACGCAACTGATCCCCCCGGATATCCAACTACATCGATTCCAGTCTTCTTTTTGAACTGAGGCAAAATATCGTTAGTCATAGCTCCGACCAAAGAGCCAGCGTATGACATATTGACCTTTCCTGTATTTGCGGACTGATTCGACGTACCTGAAGTCGAAGTACCTCCGCAAGCCGCCAACAAGATTGAACCAGATGATAAAATTATGGCAAGTCGCAGCCTTCTTGAAATGCCAACCGAAATCTCGGCTTTGCCGAACATAAATTAAATTATCCTTTCACCTAACGAATTACCTGATAGCCACCGATTGCTGTCAGTTCTTTTTCGAGCGACCGAGTATACAATTGATCCAAAAAGCCTGATTCTATGGCTCTCGCATATCCAGATCGGGAAAATACAAATGAAGACCTATGGGTGCCGACCGGAATATATTTGAGGCCAACACTTTGGGCAATCGAGACAGGAAGTACGCCAGCATCGCACATCCCAAGAGTTATCGCCGCTGCAACCTGATAGTGATCTCCAAAACTCTTAGCCGCAGAAAGCCTTTCTGAGTCAGCACCGTGTCGATCAAAAAACTGATCTAAAAAGCTCCTTACTCCAGAACCGGTCTCCCTGACAGCCAGAATAAGATCCTCCCTAACTAAATCCTTGTCGGTGTTGATCCCTTTTGGATTGTCTGGACGAAAACCGAGAACCAGATCCCAATTACCAAAAGGAACCATTACTGCCGTCGGCTCAGCATTTTCTATTCGGTCCAATTCCTCCGAGTTGCCGTGCATCAGAGCCCCGTGTGTCCAACCCTCTCTCAATTTGTCTAAGGAATTCGCATTGGAGCCGTAAAAACAGCTAACCCGCAAATTTTCTCTACCCTCATTGATCTTGTTAGAAATGACTTCCAAGATTGGGTCGCAACCATCGATAAAAAGCGTCGAGCTATCCAGCTCAGCCTCTAACTTGTAAGCTGAGCCAACTTTTCGCATGACAACATCAGCCCTTAGTGGAACCTGCCCAAATCCAACCGAGACTGCCCTACGAAATACCTGTTGGCCATCGACTTCACTCCTGCAAGCCCGAAAAGGTTCCTCTGCTGACACTTGGTTCTCTACTTTGAAACCGCTCTGGCTTGACCTTGGGAAAAGCTGCTCAACGTCAACTCCAAGCGCATTAGCTAACGCGATTGCTATAGATACTCGCGGCTCCTGCCGACTGAGCTCAATTGAGTGAAGAGATTGCCTGGAAATCCCGACCATTGAAGCTAATTCAGCTTGGGAGAGATTCATCTGTTTCCGAAATCTCCCGATCAGATTGCTCAATGCTTTCTCCCCGTGCAATGCGTAAAATGACAAGTATATATTACATTTGTCAACTCTACATGACACTCAAAGTAAACTATCCTATTTGAGTACGGATTTCTAAATCACAGAGTTATTGCTGAGGGTTCGTCAGTAGAGGAGATCCTGAATTTTGAAATGCCTAGCCCAGGCAACCGGTACCTGGTTAGTCAGCAGGGTCTAGAACATTGTGGCAAAACTTTGAGAATTTTGACAACTAGACAACTCAGAGATAAGGCAATTAGCCAAGCACTCTCCGGCTATATTGCATACGCAGTGTAAATACTCCGGTAGAAGTCCCTAAGAACCAAGCGCCTTTTGCCTGTATCAGCTCTAGATGCAACACTTACGCTAACTAAATGCAGCAACAGCACAAAATACTCTTCCCCGTAACTGGGGTCCCACGGCGGGGTTACAGAAAGCGGACGGACACCGAAAGGCAAAACGTATCTTGGCTGGTTACAGTAGCCCGATGAAACGTAAATTATCATAAGACAAAATGGCTAGTGCCGCCACTCTAAAGGAATCCCCCTGAATTAGGAAGCCATCAAAGCGGCACACGGAGCCCACCTGAAGAACCAGATCAACCAGTCCTGGCCGAAAACTAGTCCTCTTCTTCGGGTCGCGCTGCCGAAGCTAAATCCTCAGCCAGGATCCAGCCGAAAGCACATAGCGAGTCATACTTCTCATGGTTTATCGGTTCAAACAGGTGATCGAAGGATGCATGCTTACCATTGAGAGATGGGTCGGAAAATTCGATATGCCCCTCAGCATGGCCTTCGCCGGAAAGCAGGAATGATCTATCATCAAGACGATGTTCAGCCCCAAAACGCTTAGCCAATCTTCTAGCCCAAGCGCGCTCTTCGCCAGTCGGCTTATAACCAGGCCGCGGAACTACATCTTCTAGTGAATCAAGAATCTCATAACCGTACTGAGAAACCAACCGGCACCCTATGAGCACGTCCTCATCGGGAAATGCAAGTACAGCTTTGCGAAACTGGTCAGCCATGATTGACTTCAGAATCTTTGAGCAATCTTCGCCGGATCTAATTGAAAGAATTCCCAAAAGGATTGCCGGGGTTCCACCAATCCTTTCAAGGGTGTAAAAACTATATCCAACAATCTTGTCATCCGACTGGGCATAAGTTACCAGTACCCAATCCTCTTGCTGCTTCGATAAAAACCCAAGGTCAAATCCGGATTGATTCTCTTCAGCAAGGTCAGCCATGGCGGCTAGTTCGGAATCACCAAGTGCAGTAGTGTCTTTAGTCGAAACTTTAATGGGCATTGTAATACTGAATCTCCTCAGGATCTACCTATTTACAGCTTAGTCGGAAAAGACCAGATCTAAACGCGGCCTGAGTTAACTACCTGATCCAACCACAACCTCAAAGCTGTTCAGAAGCACCCTTCAAATAAATCCCTGCAACAATACTAGATATCCATTATGCAGTAAGGGCGCCGGTCCTATTAGGGTCAAATATCGCGCTAGCTCCAAATAGCACTCTCAGCTCTCCGATTAATCCGCCCCTGTCATTAACCTTAAACTCGGCCGGAAGCTCATATATCGCATTTTCTACATAGATTCGCACCGGCGTATCACCATGATGTTCCCGAAGAAGATTTTGGAGTTTGATCAGATTGCCCCGCGTTAGCTGCTGAAGCGATATCTTGATTCCTAGTGGCTGACCCAGGCCATTTCCCAAGTCCGGTTTGGAAATGGCCTGGGCTACCATCTTTGGCTGGTCGTCCCGGGAGTCAATTCTACCCTTCACCACTACTATGGAATCTTCTTCCAACAGTGCAGCGTACTCAGCCATCTGCCTGGGAAACAGAAACACTTCGATGGACGAGTTGAGATCTTCAAGAACGAAATTACCCATTAGATCCCCTCTCTTGGTGTACCTGCGGCTGACAGACGTGACAACCCCTCCAACAGTTATCATTTCATCCGCCCGGGAGGTCCCTTGCAGGTCTCTGGCTTCCGAAATAGAGCAATCTACCATTCTAGCCAGCGCTCTTTCAAGTCCCATTAATGGATGGTCAGATACATATAATCCAAGCATCTCCTTCTCAAAGGCGAGAAGGTCACTTTTTTCAAATTCAACATCTGGAATCTCGACCTCTATGGTCGCGACCGATCCTTCCTCGGTATCTGGAGCATCGAAGAGACTCATTATCCCGGCATCAATCTCCCTGCGTTTTGCCAAAGCACGATCAATTACAGTTTCATATACTTGTAAAAGACCTTTTCTCTTGTGTCCAAGCGAATCAAAAGCTCCAGCTTTGATCAAGGCTTCTACGCTTCGTTTATTTAAAGCAATTGAGTCAACTCTCATGCAATAATCGATGAATGACTGATAGGGTCCGTTCTCGCTTCTTTCTTTTACAATCAGCTCTACAACTGACTCTCCAACATTTCTCACCGCCGCCATACCAAACCGTATCGAGCCATTACCTAATTCAGAAGGAATAGCGGTGAAATCTGCCCTCGAAACATTGATATCGGGGACCATCACCTGAATCTGATGATCCCGAGCATCAGAGAGGTATATGGCCGTTTTTTCTTTATCATCCTTGACTGAAGTGAGTATTGCCGCCAAGAATTGTACACAGTAGTTAGCCTTGAGCCAGGCGGTCTGGTATGAAACAAGTCCGTAACCATAGGAGTGGCTTTTGTTGAACGCATAGTCCGCAAACGGCTCAATGATATCAAATAACGAAGTACCGACTTGTTCTCCATAGCCGGTGTCTATACAGCCTTTGACAAACTTCTCTCGTTCCGCCTGAATAAGAGCCCGAATCTTTTTGCCACACGCTTTGCGCAGGTTATCGGCCTCTGCCAAAGAATAACCAGCGAATTTCTGAGCCACTCTCATCACCGACTCCTGATAAATCATCAGGCCGTAGGTATCCCCCAGTATCTCTTCTAAGTCAGGATGCAGATAATCGATCGATTTGCGTGCATTCTTTCTGTCGGCATAGTCATTGTGCATATTTGCGGCCATTGGGCCTGGCCGATAAAGTGCCACCAGTGCTGCAATATCATCAAAACTTGTCGGCGCCAGTGATCGCATCAGCGCCCTCATAGGCCGGCCTTCCAACTGAAATACGCCGATTGAGTCGCCGTCTCTAAGCATTGCAAGTGTTCGTTCATCATCGAGAGGAATCGAATCGATATCGGGCCGGGTCCCTGTTGTTTCGTCAATTATGTCAAGGGCCCTTTCAATGATCGAGAGGGTTCTCAGACCCAAAAAGTCCATCTTCAAAAGGCCCAGTTCCTCGACGCCGTGCATCTCATACTGGGTAACAATAGGAGCCTGGTCCGCTGCTCCACTTGGATCCGGTTTTCTCTGAATCGGAAGGTATTCCGTCAATGGTTCATGTGTAATTACTACTGCAGCGGCATGGATACCGTCTTGGCGACGTAGTCCTTCCAAACCCTTAGCCACTTCTATAACTCGTTTGACATCAGGATCAGCCTCATACATTTCACGCAACTCTGAAGCCATATTAAAACCGTCTTCATAGCCTTCCAATGGCTCTAGACAAGCTCTCAGGGGAGTGTCTCGTCCCATAATCAGAGGCGGCATAGCTTTGGCTATCTTGTCACCTATCCCATAGGGATATCCAAGCACCCTGGCAGCGTCACGAACCGCAGCCCGAGCCTTGATCGTAGAAAAAGTCACGATTTGCGCAACCCGGTCCCAACCATACCGTTCCGCAGCATAGCGGATCATATCGGAGCGGTATCGCTCATCAAAGTCCATGTCGATATCCGGCATCTGAATTCTTCCAGGATTTAGAAATCGCTCGAATAGCAGGTCGTACTTTATCGGATCCAAATCCACAATCCCCAGGCAGTAGGCTACACAACAGCCAGCTGCAGAGCCTCGACCCGGACCTACTCTTATCCTGTTCTCTTTGGCATAGCGAATGAGATCCCACACCACCAAAAAGTATGCAGAAAATCCCATGTCGGAAATGACCCCAAGCTCATAATCCAAGCGAGATTTAACCTCACCTGAGAGGTTCTCTCCATACCGCCTCTCTGCCCCCTGGTAACAAAGGTACCTCAGGTATTCAGCGGCTGATTCCTCATAGGTTGGCCTGTTTTGAAATTGTATCGGGACCGGGAATTCAGGAAGTTTAGGTTTCCCAAATTCGATTTCTACCTGGGCCCTCTCAGCTATCCACAAACTGTTGTCGCAAGCTTCCTCTATCTCACGAAATAAATGTCTCATCTCCTGAGCACTTTTCAAATAGTGTTGATCCCCATGAAACTTAAACCGATTCTCATCGGCCAATGTGGCCCCAGTTTGCACGCAAAGGAGAGCGTCGTGAGCCACAGCATCTTCAATCGAGTTGTAATGCGAATCATTAGTGGCTAAGAGTGGGGCATTTAGCTTTCGCGCGAGCTCTATTAGCTGGGGATTAGTTCTACGCTGTTCTCGAATACCGTGATCCTGGAGCTCAACGAAGAGACTTTCTCGCCCAAATATCTCTTGCAACGTGCCAGCTGTTTTGTATGCCTGATCGAAGTCACCCTTCAGCAGTGCCTGTAGTACCAAACCACCGAGGCAACCAGTGGTGGCTATGATTCCCTTGTGATATCGTTCAAGTAATTCAAAATCTACCCTGGGTTTGTAATAGTAACCCTCAAGATATGCATCAGAAGAAAGCTTCATCAGGTTCTTGTAGCCCTGATTATTCTCAGCCAGAAGAATCAAATGGTAATAAAGCTTCTCTCCACCCTCGGACTCACCGCCAGTATCGTCCATTCTTCCCCGACGGGTTGGGCGATCAAAGCGAGATCCGCCCGACATATATGCTTCAAGCCCGATTATCGGATTGATCCCTTGCGACCTACATTCCTTATAAAAATCGAGGACACCGTACATATTGCCATGATCTGTAATTGCCAAAGCTGGCTGAGAGTCTGACTTTACTCTTGCCACTGCCTCCTTGATTCGGGCAGCACCGTCGAGCATCGAAAACTCTGTATGGGTATGCAAATGAACAAAGGATTCCCCGTGTGACGATCCTTGTCCAGCCATTACCACTCCTTACTTACTTGGATCGATTCTTTGGAATCTCCAAAAGAGACTCTTGATACGACATACAAACTTAGCCCACCCTGAGCCCCACAGGTAACGGATTCTCACATAGCCTTGATAAATTGATTTGAAATGTTTGATTGGATTTTCAAACAATGACTCTAGTGAGATCGACATCTCTCAATATCTAGCCTTCTAACACATGGAGCAGATGAACGATGGACCAAATCCTACTCTCCGGTAGCCCCTGGATCTCAAAGGACGGACAGCTCCTTGTCGGTGGTCATCCTCTTTCGGTTATCGCTTTAAATCAGACCGATGGCCTGCAGGTAAAAAACCTCATGCAAAATGAAATACTGCAGGTTGACCAGAATAATCGGGAGTTAGCAGATCTTTTGCTGGATAAAAATATCTGTCGTCCAGTCCACGACTTCACCTCTAGTGAAATCGAATCCATCTCAGGTGAAATAATGATCCTTTTCAAGATCACCTCCGACCTGGAAGCCAGTCTCCGCTGCCTTCAGCTGCTGACTGAAATACCCTCACCATTTAAGCGGTCTCAAGTCTTCTTATACTCGGAGTCAGAAGACCTCATCGATAAGCTCAGCAGTAACTTTCATAGCAGCGATGAATTCAATCTGATCAGTCCTGAATCTATCAAGTCAACGATCGGATACAAATACTTCATCGCAATCGAAAAACCTCTTGAGGTGGCTCCGATTGAGCTAAAAGCTTTGATTATAGAACTTCAAAGAGAACAAAGCGACCTGATAATCCCAAGAATTATTGGTCCCTCGGCTACTTTGCACACTAGACCCACCAGCACCTGGATATCGCACTTCGAAGAACACTCCCCTCTTTATCAAATCGGGAGTCGTTGGTCTAAAGCCCCTGCTGGCTCACTCGGTGAATTTCAGGGAATACCGCTTCTGTTGGGAAGAACGGAAATCCTTGACGAAATAAATGAAACCGGGTCTCACAATCCGACAGCCACGATTGACGAACTGAGGTTCACTGCGAGTTCAAACTCTGCCATGGTAATTTACGAGCCAGATATTTTAGTTCGGGAACTTGGACAGCAGGATCTCACTAAATTCATAAAAACTTCATTTCAGAAGGGCAGCAGGATTACCCCGACCCAGGGGAACCAACTTAAATCGGCAGACGTGAGGGTGGTTAATTTTCTAAATCTATCTGCTCCGTTATTGGCTGGCAGGATCGGACTGGCGTTATCCACACTGTCCTCCTCTCTCCAGATTGCCTATGCAAGTCAAAAACTTGCCACACAACCCCAGGGAGACTTGGCGGCAATAAACTTTTTCCTAAGGTCTCATCGAATTTCAATGGACGAGATTTACCAAACCTTCCGCCAGCCATTAGCGCTTCCACTTGCACTCTTTAGTCCATTTTCAAAAACTGCAAGAAAAATAGCAATTGGGATTCTGGTTTACAAAGCTTATAGAATTTCCAGACAGGCCGATACATCTGAAATACCGGTCCACTTGCTTTTGTCTTGCCTCCGAGATATCGCAACTTCCGCCGGGATCTGGTCAGCTGCATTCAATTTAGGTAATCCTGTAATCGCAATCCCAAAAATAAATTATGTTAAGTGGAAACTAGGATCTAAGTATCCCTCTCTGAAAAAGGAACGCCGGCTACAGACCAATTAGATGGTTCAATTTCGTTAATTATTACCCTGACGCTGCTGGGCGATCCTCCCACTGATTCGACTACAGCATTTGTGACCGCACTCAGAAGCATACGCTTTTGCTCCTCAGACCTACCTTTGAGTAGGGAAACTTGAACTAAAGGCATTCCAACCCTTTCCAAATAAAGACCGAACAAATTGATACCCGGTCACTGTTACATCACTTTGCAACAGTGTAAAATCACATCCTAAGGAAAGGTGGGCAATGAGTTATACAGCAATGGGATTTACTGAATTCGGCGGCCCTGAAGTATTTAGAAAAATGGAACTTGAGCTTCAACCGCCAAATCCTAACCAAGTGAAAATACGCGTCGAGTACACTTCTGTCAACTTTGCCGACGTCAAAGCTAGAAAAGGTGAGTATTCGATTTCGGGGCCACCTTATATACCGGGCCTCGACTTTCTTGGAATCGTGACCGAGGCAGGATCAGAACGCGGCGCACATCTGGTTGGGAAAAGAGTGATTGGGTTTGGAGACACTGGCAGCTACGGTAGCGAGGTTCTAGCCAGCCTTGATTTAGTATTTGAAATTCCGGATTCCATCTCGTCAACTACTGCCGCAGCGAGCCCTCTGCTTCTGGGAACAACATACGCTCTCCTTAACAAAAATCAAGGGTTGAAACCAGGACAAAATCTTTTGATTCATGCAGCTGCTGGAGGAATCGGTTTGACTTCGGTTCAAATTGGCAGACAGATGGGAGCAAAATCAATAATTGGCCTCGTCTCAAGAAAATCAAAGTCAGATGCGGTGCTCAAAATGGGTGCAGACCATGTCATAGTCACAGAGGAAAACCCTAATTATTCCCAGATAATAAAAGAATTGATCCCGGAAGGGATCGACTACATCCTGAACTCTGCAGCAGGCGATACCTTCAGTCAAGATCTGGAGCTCTTGAACCCGCATGGACAACTAGTGGTCTTTGGAATGGCATCTGGTAAACCAGGAGTAGTTACATCTGATCAATTACACCAGAGTTCACGAACTATTGCAGGGTTCTCATTTGGACATCTGCGTCGAACCAACCCGGCTGCAGCCAGAGAGCTTTTCCTAAAGGCACTGCCACTCCTGACAGATGGGAAAGTTGCTTTTGATCAAATCACGGAATTCAGCCTCTATGACGTCAGTAAAGCTCATGCAGCAATCGAGTCTCGAGAGACGGTCGGAAAGCTTCTTCTACGTCCCTGACGCTGTTGGGTCATAGGTTACGGGTCGCAGATTCGATCTCTTTCCCAAGTCCAACTAAATACTCCTCGGAAAAATTTGCGCCAACAAACTGCACAGAAAGCGGTAATGGCGTTATTCCGTCTGACTCCACCCCATAAGGCGCAAACACCGTTTTGGTGCCCAAAACTTGAAGGACCCCGGGAGTTAATTCCACCGGTATCGATATAGCTGGAAGACCCAAAAGATTGAACGGAATCGTATTTGCATTCAGAGCAACCGTATACGCATTGGCGTAGCTGGGAACTGGAAATTTCAGTGTCGGCAAAGCCAGGAAATCAAATCGTCGAAGAATTTCCATCACAACTTCTTTGAACTGCTCGCCGTCGCTCCGGGCTGACAATAGATCAGCCTGTTGATACCCTGACGCGGTTTTAAACCTGGTCATCATAGCTGGGTCTAATCTGTGTGACTCCCTCAAATATTCTCCGTCGACCTGCAAAGCCTCAGCGAACATAATCCGCATCCCTGCTTCCCAGGCAATCGATAATCCTGGATCTGGAATTAACTCAACCGAAGAGGAAATGAGTCCGCATATCTTAGAAATAGCATCGATTACAGCAGAGCTGCCGCTTCCTTGAATTATTGCAATTTTGGGATTTCCAAGCGACTTTGAGGCAAACGATGATTCGAGCAGTTTCATTCCAAGCTCGATACCGTTGGAACTCAAAGCCATTGGACCAACCGTGTCAAACGATGGGGCCAAAGGCCAAACTCCAGCTAACGGAATCCTCCCGAATGTAGTTTTAAGTCCAAATACCCCGCAGCAGGCGCTGGGAATTCTTATTGAACCTCCGGTATCTGAACCTAAAGATACATCGATCTCTCCCGTGAATAGCCCAACCGCTGACCCTGAACTCGAACCCCCAGGTATCAGCAGGTGGTTCCTGGGATTAGGCGGAGTTCCAAACCAGGGATTGATCCCGGTTGCCCCAAAGGCAAACTCAGTGAGGTTTGTTTTGGCTGATATCTGGGCACCATTGCTGCGAACCAATTTAATTAGTTTGGCGTCCTCTTCTGCTTTGCGCCCGAGCGAGTAAACGAGTCTAGACCCGGCGGAAGTGATGCTGCCTTCCACATCGATGAGATCTTTCACCCCAAGTCTTGGCCCAGCGCCGAAAGAACCCAGCTTGGTAATCGCCCAGCTGTCAGACTCAAGATACCTGTTACTCAATTTAAACTTGCCACCCCAGGTATATTCCCATAAGTGTGCATGAGAGAGACTGAACCCGAAATATTTTTCAAATACCGGTTCAAAAATGCAGTAGTCACCTTTTCAACAACAGAGGAATACTGATTGGCTTGTGTATATGCATCAAGATGGCCAGCCCCAAGTAAAGAGAGATAAAATTTGGTCACGTCAGCCTGATCATACGTCATTTCTGACTGAGAAGGCGGATTAATATCGTCTTCGGTTCCCTGTACCACCAGCAGCGACGGGCCACCAGTGGTGAAATACTTACCGGAATATGATTTCAACTCCGCACCAGAAAGTGAAATCACCCCCTTGATCCCAGGAATTTGACAGCAGGTGTTATATCCGGCTGCCAAAGCTGCGTCACCTCCATCACTTTGGCCAACCAAGGCTATCGCCGAAGTATCTATTAAATCCTTCATGGTTGAATTGGCAATCCCATTTTGCCTCTCCATAAACTTTATTGCCGCCGCCATATCACCTGGCTGGTTGAGAATGTCTGCTTCATACGGACCACCAACCGAATTTGTCTGAGACAATGGAAATTGGGGAGCTGCAACTACATACCCCCGCGAAACCCAGTGATCTATCAGAACCGAATATGCCGCAGGGGGCTCTAAATATCCATTCCCGAAAATTATCAAAGGGTAAGGACCGGCTCCGCCATAAGGGGCTGCCCCTTGCACCTCGGTTCCAGTCTGCACAAGTGTTGGATAGCTGACCTCCAGTGGCATGGAACGAACGACACATCCGGAGTCAGTTCCATGAGGAGCACAAAGGTATTTTCCCGGTTCTGTGAGAGTGTACGAGACAGTCCCCACTCCGTAGGGACCATTGAACACCTGTGTGGTAGTAGTGGAAGACGTGGAAGACGTGGAAGTCGTAGCACTGTTAGCGGTCTTGGCAACACTTGAAGTCGTAGCAGCCGTTGTTGCATGCTTGCCACCAGGGGATAGAAAATTACTTATCAACAGGTACACAGCAACCACTATTAGGATCAGAAAAACTACCACCATAAATGGGCTTGAGTTACTGGAGTTTTTAGAGCTACTGGCGGCCCGATGCTGACCGCGGCCCGGCTGGGACAATTAATTTTTCCCTGACTCGGTCTCTTCAATTTGGGTAATCTTGGCTAGGCGAGCAATATGCCTACCCTGCTCAAATGGCGTTGACAAAAAAACTTTGAGAATATCAAGCGCATACTCCTTGGCAATTAATCTGGCACCAAATGAGATTACGTTAGCATCGTTATGAGCTCTGGCTAAACGTGCAGTATACTCATCCACGCATAAAGCTGCCCTGATTCCTTTAACCTTGTTGGCAGATATCTGCTCCCCCTGGCCCGACCCACCGATTACGATTGCGAAATCAGCGTCACCCACAGTCACAGACCTAGCTGCCAGCGCACAATAGTCTGGATAATCGACCGGTTCGACAGAAAAAGTCCCATGGTCAATAATCTGAACACCTTCCAGTACTAAATGCTCTTTTAAGTATTCCTTGAGTTCAAACCCAGCGTGATCGCATCCCATAGATATTCGCAACACAATTCCTCTCTTACCAATCGATTAGATATTGTATTACAAATAAGTGCCTGGCCGATGCGCATCTGAATCTCCGCCAGGCGGAAGACCGCGCTGCCTCATTTCCTCCAACTGCATCCTGGCGGCTGACTGCTGGGCAAACAAGGTGGCTTGAATTCCGTGGAAAAGACCCTCTAGCCAACCCACCAGCTGTGCCTGGGCTACCCTGAGTTCAGCTTCAGAGGGAGGCTGTTGTTCAGTAAAAGGTAGGCTCAACTTCTCGAGTTCAGCACTGAGGTCAGGTGACAAGCCTTCTTTCAACTCCTCGATGGAGGTATGATATATCTCCGCCAATCGGTTCCTGCTGGCATTGTCCAGTTCGACACCACGCACTTCATCCAACAGCGTCTTAATCATCGAGCCTATTCGAAGCACCTTGGCTGGAGATGAAACCGACTCCTTGTTCCCGGACTCTTCCTGCATCTGGTCACTGCCATCTGGTAACAGCAAAATTCTCTCTCGGCCTGGATTGCTTTCCGACATCATTCTCCTTATGAACCGGACCCTCTCGGCCCGACTAGAAACCGCGTCGTTCATCTACTATCGCTTGTTTTCTCTTTAAGTTTATAAGCTTAACTCAGACAAAATAACCGAGGAGTGGAACATCAAGTTCATCGTGAGTTAATGAACCGTGCCTACAAACAAGATTATATGGACCAGTGTCAACCGGATCAAAAAAGGCGATGTCAGACTTAGCAATGAAGGCAACATCGCCAAGACGTGATCTTTCATTGAGGTTCTCAAGAGGAACCCCATAGTAGCCACCTTCAATCAGCTGATCTCTAGTTAGTATCCATGCCTGCTGTTGATAAATTTCGCTCGCCAGCTCTACCACTTTCCTGGTGGCACCTTCCTTTAGGTGAAGCCAGCGAAATCGACCCTCGCCACTGAGGACTTTAGTTGAATCCAAAATTCTAGAATCAATCTTTATGGGCAGCCCGGGTACTTCCACCTGGCCATGATCCGAAGTAATCAACAGGCTGGTACCCTTGGGTAAACTGGCTATTAATCTCCCAACCAGATAGTCAACTGCCCGTAACTCCTCAAGATATGAACTCCCGAGTCCGTATTCATGGGCAACGGTGTCAATACCCTCATAATAGGCATAGACGAAGGCCTGGCCCTGATGTAAAAGATCAGATACATGATCTATCATGGTCGAAGGGAATCTGTAATTGACTATTTCAGTCTCCCTGAGGTGGGCCTTTGTAAACCCGGAGTTTTGGTGTTGCGCTTTGGTGACCACCTTTGGATGAAAACTGAGGAACGGAGCCAACTGCTGTACTTCGCTGGGGTCGGGCATCTTTTCGGATGCATCAGTGGAACAAGCCCAGGAAAGCGTGTTCATAACTCTGTTCCGTCCAATGCACATCCGGTAACCAAGAAGCCCGTGAATTGCGGGTGTAGCTCCCGTAGTGATTGAGGTAAGTGCAGTTGCTGTGGTTGTCGGAGCAACAGAGGAAATCCGCGACTGAGAAAGCATGCTCAGATTTGGCAATTCATCAATAAAGCGAGTCAGCTGCGAAAACCCTAGACCGTCGAGCACTAGCAATACTATTTGACCGGCCTCTGTGGCTTCTTTAGGAAACCAGCTATCGAGATCAGGCTCGATGCCCGGATTCACTGAATAAACAAGCTCCTCTATCTCGCTTGAACTCTTACCAAACAGTGAACCCCTATTGCGGGCAAGATGGCTAAAAATTGCTGGCACGACATTGCTAATACCCGCTCCGTAGTAATTTGGGAGAGGAGGCATCTCTGACGCACCAAGATTAAGTACCTCGTTACTTAGAATCAATTGCTGCTCCATTTTGCCTATCTATTTAGAAAGCTACTAGAACGCACTCCCACTTACTACAGATTACGCCATTTAGCCACTATATCCACAATTAAATTGACTACTATGGATATGTGAAAGTCTCTACCCGAGGTGACTATGCCTCAAGAGCTCTGCTCTCATTAGCATTACATATCGAGGAAACAGGTCCAACGTCAGTAAAAGACGTGGCTGATAGAACCGGTTTGCCTCAGCCGTATCTGGAGCAGATATTATTGGCACTCAAAGGGGCCGGCTTGGTTAAATCAAAACGCGGGGTTGGCGGAGGCTACGTGCTCGCTCGGAAACCAGGCGAAATCACATTGGCACAGATTGTATCGGCTGTGGACGGGCCGATAGTCGCTGGCGATTTTGGTCTACCTCATGAAAATGGAGCATGCGAACATGAAGGTCAGTGTGTCCTTCTCGCAGTTTGGGAGAGCGTTGGAGAGCATATGCGACAACATCTGAACTCGTTTACCCTTGCCGACATGGTTAACCGTGCCAAAGGACGGGAGACTGACGACTCCCTGATTGGTGAACCAATTCATGACCATTCCAGCAAATAGTGAATCCGGCCAAGCAACCACTGAAGAAATATCCCGACTGATTAGTCGCTGGGAAACTGATGTTGTGCTTGCAGACGGAGGAACAGTCAAAATTCGTCCAATACTGCCAAGCGACGCAGACCTGATTGTACAATTACACTCCTCCCTTTCGCCCGAGACGATTTACCTGCGATTTTTTTCGGTAATCCCAAAATTGAGCGACAGCCTTTTGCAGAGATTTGTGAACGTTGATTATACCGACAGAATGGCATTCGTGGCATTTTTAAGGGATTCCATTATCGCTGTGGCACGTTATGACAGGCTTCCAGGGCGATCTGAAGCAGAAGTGGCCTTTTTAGTTAGCGACGACCACCAAGGCAGAGGGCTTGGAACCATAATGTTGGAAATGTTGGCTGCGCGAGCCAGCGAAGCTGGAATAACCAGATTCATCGCCGACACGCTACCCGAAAATCGACGCATGCTGGGCGTATTCCACGAGGCCGGATATGTCGAGTCACGCTCATTCAAAGATGGAGTGGTGCGCGTCGTTTTCGATATTGAACCAACTGCGGAATCAATTCAAAAAATGTATCAACGCGAACAGCGGGCAGTAGCCCGCTCGATCGGGAAAATACTCTCTCCCCGATCCATAGCAGTCATCGGTGCCAGTACAACTTCGGGTTCGATAGGAAACGTGTTGTTTAGGAATATCCTGGATAGCAGCTTTGCTGGTCCAGTCTATCCAGTAAATCAGCACGCAAAATCAGTCTCAAGCGTCAAAGCATACCCTTCGCTGACAGATGTACCGGATCAAATAGACCTTGCCATAATCGTTGTACCCGAAGAAGAAGTGTTTTCGGTGGTAAGGCAGGCAGCAGACAAAAATGTAAGCGGCCTGGTAATAATCTCATCTGGATTTTCCGAAACGGGCCACTCCGGCGCCCAAAAAGAGAGAGAGCTGGTTCGCTATGCAAGACAGAATGGAATGCGAATAGTAGGACCCAACTGCATGGGAGTTGCCAATACGGCTGGAACGGTTTCCCTTAACGCCACACTTGCAACTCACGCTCTGCTTCCCGGTAAAGCGTCTTTGATAGCCCACTCAGGAGCACTCGGCCTTGCCATCGTAGAAGAAGCACGCCGAAGAGGAATAGGCCTTTCCACTTTTGTATCTTCCGGCAACCGGGCCGATGTCTCGGGAAATGATCTGCTCCATTACTGGGAGCAGGATGAAAATACCAAGGTAATTCTCCTTTACCTTGAAAGTTTTGGCAACCCCCGCTCGTTTGTAAGAATTGCCCGAAGACTCTCCAAAGAAAAAGCCATCGTCGCGGTCAAAGCAAAAAGAGTAGCCACCACCCCCGCCACTATCGCTTCCACTTCACTTACTGGTTCTCAAGACGGAGGCAGGACAACTCAAGGGGTTCTAGGCGCCCCGCCGCCGGAACACTTAGCAGCAGAAATAGGAACATTGTCTGCCGACGAGGCAGTGGATGCGATGTTCGCCCACACCGGTGTGCTTAGGGTCAATTCTTTGGAGGAACTATTTTCACTGGGTAACGCCCTTGCCACACAACCGACTCCAAAAGGACCGCGGGTTGCAATTTTGTCAAATACCGGTGGCCCGGTAGCGATAGCGCAGGATTCACTGGAACGGGCAGGACTACGAATGTCTCAGTTTGAAAGCGAGACAGTCTCTCGGCTAACTGCCAATCTCCCAGACCGTGCACGGGTGTCAAATCCCGTTGAACTGCCGGCTAACTGTAACCCTAAATATTATAAGGTCGCGCTGGAGCACATCCTCAACGATGCTTCCACGGATGCCGTGTTAGTCCTCTACGTACCCACGGTGACATCTTTCAGATCAACCGGCAATAACATAGCCCCAGTTGTAAAAACCCGATATGAGTCTAGGAAATCGCTAGACCATGCGGTCGAGGACGCAACCGAAGTTGCGACGCTAATTTCCAAAGTTGCTGGAGCTCAAAAAGATGATACCGCCAAACCCATACTTGCAAATTTCCTGGCGCTCCCAAGCGTTGTCCATGCCCTGAAATTAAAAGACAACGAAGTACCCGCCTTCACCTTTCCTGAACTGGCAGCGCAGGCTCTGGGTCGAATGTGGGAATACCAACAATGGAAGGTTAAACCGACAGGCAACTTTATCTCCCATCCACAAATTCAGAGAGCTGCGGCAGCAACCATGATTAAGATCTGGCTTTCTGAGGCTGAAGAACTCGATCACTCAAATAGCGCGCGCTACCCTATCACTAAAGACATATTCCTTTCTAATAACCAAGTTACCGAGCTCCTTAGGTTTTATGACATAGAGACCCATGCCTCAGATTCTAAAAAACAAAACCCCGACCCTTCTGAATCAGTGGAGATCAAACTTTCGGTAATACACGACATGATCTTCGGTCCATTTATCACTATGGCACTGGGTGGGCTGTTATCGGATCTACTTGGCCAGAAAGCGACACGGGTTCTTCCGCTGCGCGATCTGGATGCACGGGAACTTATAGAGGCTATACCAGGGTCAAAGATTTTCAATGGTTACCGATCAATACCGAAACTGGACACCGAATCACTTATTCATCTGGTATCCAAAATTGGTCAGATGGTAGAAAACCACTTTGAAATAGCCAATATCGCGATCAATCCACTGGTACTGACGGCTGATGGATGCCAGATGCTCCCGCCTAAAATTCGCCTGGTTGACTGGGCGGCGCAGGCAAATTATCTAATGCGCGGGTTGAGCTGATCATTTCAGCTTTTAGCAGGTTAGTCCACTTTAAAGTACCTGCAAAGTCCAAACTGCATAGTGAAGATAACTTCTTCAAGAAGTAATGTCTTTAAATCGGAACTTTGCTAAAGCAATCGAGAAGGCAAAGATAAGCCAACCAACCTGATTTACTATATTTTTCGAAATTCCGGAAAAAATGATTGGACTCCTGAAAAGGTCAGAAAAACTCATCCAATAATTGGTTGGAAGCAACGGCCAGATGCCGCGAACCTGCGTAATATTATCCAAAATTTCAGAGAGGATAATTGCTCCCAAGGTACCCAGTGTCGCCCCTACCGGTATATCGGTGAAAGTCGATATCGCAATTCCTATAGCCACAACACAAATAAGTGACAATCCCACCAGCAATGCAGATAAAAGAACAAGCAAGACTCCATGAAAGAACGAGACCGTCTGGCCAGACAGCAGTAGCACTTTTCCGACAGGAAAAAATACAGACCCAGCCACAAGGCCAGATAAAGATATGGTCACGCTAAGAACAAAGATAAACACCAGAGAGGATGACATTTTATGAACCAGAAGTTTAAACCTCGAAACAGGAGCTGTAAGAAGATATCTCAAAGTGCCATTTGAGGCTTCGCCTGCGATAGCGTCTGAGGACACCAAAGATACAGCTAGAGGTAAGAGCAAAGGCAAAAGACTTGAGAGAGAGGCCAAAACCAAAAAAATCCCATTATGGGTTACCAGATTCAAAAAATTTGGACCCTGCCCTCCGCCTCCGCCAAATTGGTAAATTAAGAACGCAAGCAACCATGGCTCGAGAAGCAGAAGAATGAATAGAACCTCAGTACGCCGCCTTTTCAACAGCAGTTTGATTTCACTAAGAAACATTACTACTCCTGCCCGTAAGAGCCACAAAGGCATCTTCCAGAGACGGTTCCACTAACCCAACCGATCTTATACCCACTCCCTGTTCGACTAATGTCTTGACAATCTCTTCTATATTTTCGGAAGAAAGCTGTGCGGTAAGGTGGTTTCCTTCGATCTTGCACGAATGAAGATCGATAAATTCAAATCTAACCAGTATCTCTTTTGCAAGATCGACCTGGCTGGTGACCAGAGAAAACTCCTTGGAGAGCGACCCCTTGAAATCTTCCACCGATCCCTGAAACTGAAGCACCCCGTCTCTCATGATCGCGATGTGACTACAGATCATTTCAACTTCGCTAAGAATATGAGAAGAGACGAATATAGTCATCCCTTCTTGGTTCAATGAAGTGATCAGCTCTCTGACCTCGACTATTCCCTGAGGGTCAAGTCCGTTGGTGGGTTCATCGAGAACCAGCAGATCACGTGGCCACATAAGCGCGGCAGCAATCGATAACCTCTGCTTCATCCCTAAGGAATACGCACGATATTTCTTATCTTTGGCGCCAACAAGTCCCACTCTTTCAAGACTTTGCAATATATCTGGTCTTCTGAGCTTTGAAGTTTCAGGATTCAATCTCTTCTGGGCGGGATACGATACCTCAGCAAATCGTTGCAGATTATCAAATCCACTCAGGTAAGGATAAAAGCCTGGACCTTCTACAACAACTCCAACCCGGGCAAGCTGGTTTAGCTGCTCAACAGGCTGACCCAATATGGTTATATCACCTTTATTGGACGATACCAACCCAAGCATCATTCTGATAGTGGTGGTTTTCCCCGACCCATTGGGTCCCAAAAACCCAAATATTGATCCGACTGGGACTCTGAGAGACAGATCTGACACTGCCTCCCGTCCTGAAAAAGCTTTTGTAAGCGATTTCGTTTCAATCGCATAATCCTGATAGGCACCAGCGTTGCTGGTGCCTGAGGATAAAGTCTGCTCTAGTTCTGTCACCAGACCGTCTTTATAAGGTTCCTATGACCTTGATTAAACGAGAGGTTGATACAGAACCAGCCACGATGGTTCCGTTAGGCAGAATCAGCGCTTGAAATATCGGATTGGAATACTCATACGCCGTTCCCTGTGAAGTGCTGACTTGATGAAGAACTTTCAGTAAAGCTCCGTCTCTGGAAAGTGCCTTAGTTGGGATATGAGCTACCACCACCGCGTCAAATCCTGTACCAACAATCTTTGGCTTTGCCTGAGTGGCGGGGCTTGAAGTTGGTCTGGGGCTGCCATTTATCTTTTGAGTTTTAGGAATTACAACCTTTACTCCAGGAGGTGGGCTGAAGTCGAAAATCGAATTTGGCTGCGCTGAGAAGGAGACAGTATTAAATCCAAGAGAGGCAGCTGGAGTAGCCGACCCTTTTGGAATCACCTGAATCTGATCAGCCAAATGGGTTACGGCATCAACAGAGATATTTATTGAGCCAATTAGCGAATCAGGAGCATTGGGTGATATTGAAAGCGTGTAAGCAGGCCTACCCGCCACAACAGTAGTTCCCGACACTGAGAGAGTAGCCTGACGTGACAGCTTTGAAACAATAGAACTGGCAGTGACTTGAGGATTTGGCGACGACGTAACCCCCAGTGAACCATAATTGGCAATAGCTTCTTTGGTTGCAGTCAGCTTTGAGGAATCCCATAACCATACTGAACCTGGTATAACATAGAGATCTGTCTCTCCTGACGTAGTCAAACTTTGGATTCTGAACGACCCTTTTCCGTTCTCCCAAATATTGTACGATGCTGAACTCGATCCACTCAATGACGCCGAAGGATTCTTCGACAAAGCAGAAACTGACGGAATCGGGAATGAAGTCACTCCCGTAACTGTTCCAGAAAGAGGAACAGGGTGAGAGTTTGAAATCCAACTCACTAGCTGGGTGGTAGTAACTGAAGGTAAATCAGGAGTTTGTGCCGTAGCAATTTGCGGTGCAATAAGGGCCACCGCCAAAGCCGAAGAACCAATGATAACTGGGATGGAATATAAAATTCTCTTCGAAGCAGTTCGTGACATAACATTCATAGCGTTCCTCCACAGTTGCCTTTTAACCATTAAACCACAGATGGCATCACTATCTACATAGAGATTTTCAGGGATTACTTACAGTGTTTGCACAGCAAACACCCAGCTAGTGAGATAATTTGCAAAAACTTCCACAATATATTAGAATTTAACACAGTAAAGAGTTAGACTACACGTTCACCAAAATTCAGGAAGACCACGAAAGAGACTGTAAAGACTATGTCCCCAAAACGAAAAGAGGAAACCCAAATAGCATCCGAGACAAGAAGCAGACGGAGAAAGGGTAGCGCTGAAGCAATTGTGGAAGCTGCACTAAACAGTGCAGGGCTCGGCGCAGATTCGGTACGTCTTTTCCTTGACGATTTGGCGCGCCATCCTCTCCCGTCTCCAGCAGAACAGGTGGAGTTAGCCAAGAAAGTTCGGGCAGGTGATGAAGCCGCCAAGACAGAGATGGTCGCGGCAAACCTCCGGCTTGTTGTCCACTGGGCCAGGCGCTACCAGGACCGTGGCGTGGAGCTTTCTGATCTGATTCAAGAAGGTACATTTGGCCTCATTCGGGCAGTCGAAAAATTCGACTGGAGACGTGGATTCAAATTTTCCACCTACGCAACCTGGTGGGTTCGTCAGTCATTGCAGCGGGCTGTTCATAACCATGGCCAGGCAATTAGGCTCCCAATGGAAGCCGCAGAGCGTTCCAGAAGGGTTGACAACGTGGCAAGGGAACTTGCTAACGATTTAGGCCGCTCTGCTACTGAATATGAGATTGCTGAAGCATCCAATCTTTCTGCGGCTCAGCTGGCAGACGTCAGACACGCTGCAAGAGTTGTTGCCAGTTTGGATCAATCAGTTGGCCCTGAAGGTGAAACCTCTCTGGGAGACCTGGTTGTTGGTAGCGAAGGATCATTTGAAGACGAAGTTGATGAGGCATTGGCCAGAGTTCAGTTGCGAAAAGCAGTGGAAGAGCTAGATCCACTTGAAAGAGCGGTTGTTATTCTGCGCTTTGGACTCGATGGAGAGCGCCCTGCCTCTTTAGAAGCTACTGCAAGGCTGCTTGGGATAGGACCGCGGAGAGCTCGCCGGCTTGAAGCAGCTGCGCTCGATAGATTGGCAGATCACCCGGGTCTAAAATCCCCGGCCGCCTGATCCACCGACAGTCGCAACAAAAAGAGGGCCTACGGGTCCTCTTTTTCAACTAAACATCTCCAGATAATCACCCAGTTCAGTCGGAAGTGGGCAACTTTGCTCGATCAGTTCCCCTGTGACTGGATGGGCGAATCGAATCTCGCAGGAATGCAAAAATGGCCGTTTCAAACCTAGCGGATCCCGCTTGGAATACAACTTATCGCCAACAATTGAATGACCTATGGCACTTAGGTGCACCCTGATTTGGTGAGTTCTTCCGGTCTCAAGCTGCAGCCTGAGAAATGTGGCCGCCATAGGCAGCGTGTATCTTTCCTTGACTTGATAATGCGTGACTGCGTCTCTGCCTAACGCGCTTACCGCCATTTGAATCGAATTGGCATGCGACCGGGAAATTGGAGCATCTATAACACCTCTGTCGTGCTCCACCAGCCCATGCACCAACGCCAGATATCCCCTCTCGACCAGGTGGTTTTCCATCATTTCAATGAGAACCTCGTATGCAGCCGAGGTTCGTGCGACTATCATCAGCCCTGAAGTATCCTTGTCTAAACGGTGCACTATCCCAGGCCTAGATGATTGTCCGACGGAAGAAATTTCCGGATATCGGGACAGTACTCCATTCACCAGAGTCCCTGAATCATTCCCAGACCCCGGATGAACCACCAAACCAGCCTGTTTATCAATCAGCAGAATGTGATCGTCTTGATACACTACTGAAATTTCGATAGCAGGATCAGGCTCTATAACGCCTTCGGCTGAGAGGGAGGAATCATCTATTACGATAATTTGATTTTCCAGTACCCTGGCCCTTTTTGAGGTGACAATTTCTCCTGATAAATGAACGTTTCCGCTTTCAATCAAAAGAGCTGCCTGGGAGCGGCTGCATGAAGTTATAAATGCGACCACCCTATCGAGACGCTCCCCTACCAGTGGCTGTGGAATCTTCTCGGTTATTGCCAAACTCAACTCCGTCTATTGGACTTTAATGTTCTAATCCTGTGTCCTTGAGCGAGATCCTAGCAGGATGACAACTATTCCTATCACCACTGCAGAATCCGCCAGGTTGAAGGTTGGCCAAAACCCAGTATGGATAAAATCTATGACGGCACCATTGTTGTGGCGAAAAATCCTGTCACAGATATTTCCCAATGCACCGCCAATAACCAACCCAAAACCCACCGCCAAAGTCCTAGAGTTGATTCTCCTGGTGTAGTAAATCAAACCCAAAATGACGACAATCTCAATCACTGTCGCCAGCGCAGCATTACCGGATCCAATCGAAAATGCTATGCCACTGTTATAAATCAACTGCAGGCTCAGTGGCCCAAGTAGATGAATCGAATGAGTCTTAAGGTTGTTTTCCGCCAGTGTCTTCGTTATCTGATCGACCAAAATGACCACGATCGCCACTGGAGCGATCAAAGAACGAGCTGAACGAACAAGTTTCATTCAGTAACCTTCGCGAATCTGCACAGCAATATATTTATCGACGGGAGAGTCCGCCATTTTTGCATTTCACACAGAGACGTGCATATGGAAGCGCCCGAAGGCGAATCCGGGGAATGTCGCTATGGCAGTTTTCGCACTTACCATAAGTTCCCCGCTCCATTTTACGAATCGCGTCGTCGATCTCCTCCACAGCCGCTATTGCCGAAGCCGCCAGCGCAAGATCCCTCTCTCTATCCATGGTGGTAGTTCCACCTTCGCCAGACTCTTCGTCAAATTGAACGTCACCAGGTTCAGCTTCCTGTGCCAAAGAATCCGCTTCTGCCTTGAGTGAAGCAGCCTGCTCGAGATAGATGGACTTTTCCTGATCCAACAGCTCCCTTTGGGCAACCAGAAAGTCGGCTTCGCTGAGCTTTTCATACGCTTCATCATCAAGATCAATAAACGACACGCGATTTGACGAATCACTTACCTTGCTCTTACCAGTCGACTTATCTTTCTCAGTTTGGCTCACTTTTACTCCCAACAAAGTTACGCTACAGGCAGTTAAGAAAATCAGAAATTAAACAAAACATCTCTCAGGGTTTATTCCCAAAATCAACAAGTAATCTGAACTAACATTCCCAGCCTAGACAATGCACTTTAGCTCACATATTAAAAGTTGCGCCCATACACTATTCGATATCAGTAATAAACCCGTCCACCCTATACAATATCTATCTCTGAATTCTTGAAAACAGTTCCCAGGGACCGTTAATCGGCCCTCGATCATCTAGTTTGGATACATGTCGCACGAGTCTGAACCAACCAAAAATTCCAGCCGATATCCGGATGTTTCCCAACAACTTAACCTTCCTCTTATTGAAGAAAAGATGTTGAATTTCTGGGATAAAGACCAGACCTTTCTGGCCTCGATAGAACAACGTCCCAAAGATGGAAATGAATTTGTCTTCTACGACGGCCCACCCTTCGCCAATGGACTACCTCATTACGGGCACTTATTAACCGGGTTTGTCAAAGATGCTATTCCCAGGTATCAGACAATGAAGGGAAGAAGAGTTGAAAGAAGATTCGGTTGGGATTGCCACGGCTTACCTGCAGAAATGGCTGCAGAAAAAGAACTCGGCGTAACCGGAAAGCAAGAAGTCCTAGCATACGGAATTGATAAGTTCAACGATTACTGCAGTACATTGGTCCAGCGAACAACCAGCGACTGGCACAGATACGTGAGCCGCCAAGCCCGATGGGTTGATTTCGACAACGACTATAAGACCATGGACACCTCGTTCATGGAATCGGTGATGTGGGCTTTTGCCACTCTCTATAAAAAGGGCCTTATCTACGAAGGATACCGAGTTCTTCCATACTGCTGGGAATGTGAAACTCCACTATCCAACTTCGAAACCCGCCAGGACGATTCATACCGTATGAAGATCGACCCCGCGGTGACAGTCACTTTCAAACTCCTGGCTGCCAGTGGAGAACAAGGGGTCGAAGGTGAAGCAGAGCTGGTAGTATGGACAACAACCCCGTGGACCTTACCTTCAAACATGGCGATCGCCGTCGGAGCGGATATCGAATACTCTCTGATCCAACTCAAAGACCAACGACGACTGATAATGGCTAGCACCAGGTTGGAATCATATCAAAAGGAGATTGGGGAATACCAGATCCTGGAAACGTTCCCTGGTATTGTCCTGAAAGATCGACAATACCAGCCACTATTCCCTTTTTACAAAGACACAGCCAACGCATTCAGGGTACTTGTGGGCGACTTTGTCACCACAGATGAAGGTACAGGTATTGTCCATATGTCACCAGGTTTCGGCGAAGATGACCAGAAACTTTGTGAGGCAAATGGTATCACTACGGTTTGCCCTGTTGATGATAGAGCCAGATTCGAACCAATCATCGATAGATACGCGGGAATGCAGGTATTTGAGGCCAACCAGGCGATAATCTCTGACCTTAAAGCTCAAGGTTCGCTACTCAAGCGGGAGAGTTACGAGCACAGCTATCCTCACTGTTGGCGGACTGATACTCCACTAATTTATAAGGCGGTCAGCTCATGGTTTGTCGACGTGACTGCCATCAAGGAACAGCTTCTCTCCAACAATCAAAAAATTAACTGGGTTCCGGAGCACATCAAAGATGGCGCATTTGGCAAATGGCTAGAAGGTGCCAGAGACTGGTCCCTGACCCGCAACCGCTTTTGGGGAGCGCCAATACCGGTTTGGAAGAGCGATGATCCAAACTTCCCCAGAATCGACGTCTATGGCTCACTTGACGAAATTGAAAAAGATTTTGGAGTCAGACCCAAGGACCTTCACCGACCTGAAATTGACGGGATAACACGACCTAATCCTGACGATCCGTCAGGCAGATCCACCATGAGACGGGTAACTGACGTACTTGACTGCTGGTTCGAATCTGGATCGATGCCCTGGGCACAACTTCACTATCCTTTTGAGAATAAAAGCAACTTTGAATCACATTTTCCAGCGGACTTTATCGTGGAATATATCGGCCAGACAAGAGGATGGTTTTACACACTTCATGTCCTATCAGTAGCACTTTTCGACCAACCTCCTTTTTCCAACTGCATGGCGCACGGAATTCTTTTAGGCAACGATGGCAGAAAGCTTTCCAAGAGACTCGGCAACTACCCGGATCCTTGGGAAGTCTTTGAAACTATTGGGGCGGATGCAATGAGGTGGTTCCTTCTCTCCTCGTCAGTTTTGCGAGGAAACGATACAGTAGTAGACCGCTCCTCAATTCAGGACTCAGTAAAACGGGTTATCAACCCTATTTGGAATGCATATTACTTTCTGACGCTGTATGGAAATGTTGACGGGATAAAAGGCTCAGTACAAACCTCAGCGTCAGGGGTACTTGATCGATATATATTGGCGAAGACCCGCCAACTTCTAGATCTCACCACACAAAGTATGGATAACTACGATCTGTATAGCACAACCTCTCATATAGAGAATTACATCGATGCACTAAACAACTGGTATATCAGGCGCTCCAGAGACAGATTCTGGAAGCCGCTTTCAAACCGTCAGGAAGAGAACCAGGACAAGATCGATGCCTACAACACTCTGCACACTGCGCTAAATGCCTTAGTCAGGATTGCGGCACCTCTGTTGCCAATGATCTCGGAGGAAATCTACAAAGGAATCACCGGAAACCGAAGTGTTCACCTGACGGATTGGATGCAACCTTTAGAGCTGCCATCCGACGATGCGCTGGTATACGAAATGGACTTAGTTCGAGAAGTGTGCTCAAATGCCCATTCAATCCGAAAGGCGTTGGGACTGCGAGCCAGACTGCCGCTTTGCGAACTTACCGTCGTTGCAGATGACTCTCCCAGACTTCTACCCTATTTGGACCTGATTGCTGAGGAAATCAACGTCAAAAAAGTTAACTTGACCACTGATTCAAGTTCCTATGCCAGCCAAACTCTTGGAATAGTTCCAAGTGCCCTAGGACCGAGACTGGGACCTAAAACGCAAGCTGTTATCAAAGCATCAAAACAAGATGACTGGCACCTCGACGCCAACGGATCGGTAATAGCAGGTGGAATCGAGCTTTACCCTGGAGAATTCGAATTAAGAATAAAGCCAAACCAGAGTGAATCGTCCCGAGTGTTGTCTGATCTCAAAAGTATGGTGATTCTCGATACTAATCCCACTTTGGAACTTGAAATAGAAGGATCCGCCAGGGATCTCATCCGCCTGATCCAAAATGCCAGAAAGGATAGCGGATTCCATGTCGCAGACAGGATCAACGTCGATATTTTGATTTTGAACGATCCTGACAAGAAACTCCAGATGGCCATCGAAAGTTTTGGTGAGCTAATCTCGTCCTCTGTTCTGGCCCATCAGCTAAACACAGTCCGAAGTGAAAGCGAGCTCAAAGGGGAATCCAAATTCGAACTTGAGCTGGCAGAGGGCGGATCCTTGCTTGTCGCAATGTCTCGAATTTAATGGAGCCTGCTCTGAGAGGTCATTTGCAAGATAGTTTCACACGGAGGAGTGTGAAACTCAAATTTCTATCAAAAAATAGTCCAGCTTAAGACTCTTAGCTGAATTCCTTATTCAAGTTCATCATCAAACACTCCGGTCCCGTTGAAATGCTTATCTTCAGAGAAAAGCTTTTCCGCCGAGCTTGATTCAACTATGCCCGCGCCCTCAGATACGCCTCGTGTCTCTGGGTTTGAGGAGTTTTCCTGAGCGGAAAATGGAGCAAATGACTCCTCTATCTGCATAAGGACGCTTTCCAAAAGATGCTTCATCTGCCCTTTAGCTGACGAAACGCGGGAAGTCAGCTGGCTCAGCTCTGCTAAAAGTTTATCTTTTGACTTGGCTAAATCTAGTACCTCGTCCCTAGCCTGGTTGACAGCATCGTCTACGATCTCGCGTGCCTTCTGTTGCGCCTGACTAACCAGTACCTCAGCTCTAGCCTTAGCCTCTTCCAAGGTCGTCTCCGCCTGTTCTTCGGCCTTCTTGACGGTCACGTCAGCAGTTTTCTGAGCCAATAACAAGGTTCGTTGAATTGTATCGTCATCGAACTCTAATCCGGCCACATTTACCTTAGGCCGCTCCACGGGAATGATCGGTGATGGAGACCTAATATCCCTGGTCTCCACCTGTGGCAGCACAGCAGTAGCAGCCGGAACTGAGGAGGCGTTCCGAAGACGGTCCTCCATGGCTTCAAAAGCCAGTGCAACCTGCTCAAGAAAATCATCGACGTCGTCCGGATTGTAGCCCCGGATCTTCTCACGGAATTCTACTTCCCTTATGATTCTGGCATCAATTTCCATAGCTAGATCGTATCCCTTAATCTACGAATTATAAATGATAAAAACTAATTACTTCAATTTTCATAGAGATCTGACAAGTGGCAGCAATATCAACTCGATAACAAGCAAGACTATCATTGGGGAAAAATCGAGACCCATTCCACCAAGGCTCGTCCTTGGCAAGACTCTGCGAACTCTCCCAACAACTGGCTCGACAACTTTATCCAGCATCATTATCACCCGGTGCAATCCAGATCCATAATGGGTGGGAAAGTAACTAAGTATCACCCGGGCAAAAATGATTAAAACATATAACTGGAGTATTTCTGCGAGTATCGTCCTCATTAATTTTCGTTCCTTGGCCTTAGACGTTGCATCAATTTCTCTCTATCATTCGCACCTAGCTCTATACCTGCTGGGCTAAGAAGTAAAAGATCGTCAGAGAGCTTTTCAATCTTTCCATCCATGGCATAGGTAGCACCTGAACAGAAATCGATTATCCGCCTTTGAAGCTCCCTTGATACCATATTCAACTCTACTACTACCACCTGGCGCTCTTTAAACCGATCACCTATTTCTTGAACGTCGGAAAATCGCTCAGGGTTCGAGAGATGGAGCTTGGGTTTTTCCGCAGGAACCGGCTTGACAAAATTGACTTTGTGAGGGGGCTCGGTGGCAGAACGTGAGTCCCTGAAATAGGGATCTTGACCATCAGAAAATCCGTCATTGCTGCGAAACTGCTCTTCCTGTGCTATATGACGAATTTTCTCACGCTCGCCCCGGCGAAATTCAGGCTGGTTCTGATAAATCTGTACCCGTGAAGCCGGAGACCCGACCTGACCATCCGGCCTATAATGGCGAGCCCGACGAGGTGAATCCTCTGTGTTATCCTCGTAATCGTCGTCTTCCTCAATGGCATCGGTCAATCCCAACCACACCATCGCCTTCTGAAAACGTGACATCTAAATGGGTCCTCCTTGACCTAATTCTCTGCTAAGTACAGTGTCGACTCGACTTCCAAATAACGCTCGACCCACCCTGATATGAGTAGCCCCATGCCTCAGAGCTATCTCGAAATCCTCCGACATACCCATTGAACAGTAATCCAATTTCAGGCGAATTCTCTCAGAATTTACTGCCAAAAAGATTTCTGCCAATTTATCATCATCCACTACCGGTGGTACCACCATTAGCCCCAATACTGTTATCCCCGATTTGTGCGCATGATCAACCAGTTCGTCAGCAACCTCCAGTGGAACACCGTTTCGCTCGGGGCTGTCATCCATCTTGACCTGAATAAAAATCGACGAATCCGGTGATAGAGAACCAATCATGTCTATCTCTTTTGCCCTCGCGACGGAGTGCCATACTGAAACATATGGCGCCAACTTTGCTATTTTACGCGACTGAATAGCTCCAATAAAATGCCACTTAATAGGATCGTCGTCAAAAATTAACGAATGATGAGAAGCCTTGTCTATGAGCTCATCACCGTAATTCTCTCCAAAGTCCCTAAGTCCTGCCCTGTATCCAGCCAGAAGAGTTGAAACCGGAAAAGTTTTGCTTACACCGATAACCTGAAATTCACGTCCCCGAGAAGCCTCCAACCCTCTTTGAATAATCCGTTCAAAGTTGGCTCTGATAGTCTCGACTTCTTGGGCTTCTTTATCGATCATGTCATCACCCCCGCAGGGACAACCGCCATAAGGTGTCGTTGACTGCTCCGCCTCAACCTGTACGAGAAATATCCTGCATCACATCCGGTACAGTCAGCAGAGCTTGAAACCCTCTCAACACCACAGGATCGAAGTGTCTTTTCAATCGCAGCGACCATATCTAAGCTGGGAGTTCCCCAGGCTGTGGTGGCAACCACCTCTTGCCCTAGTAGTGCTTTAAATTCGTTCAAATTGGGACCATCAAACTCATAGCAATCAGACTTAATGCAAGGTCCAACGAAAGCGCTGATATTTGTGGCACCGCCTTCCACCATTGCGTTAACGGTATTCTCCAGAATTCCTGCCCGTAGTCCCTTCCAACCACAATGAGCAGCGGCAAAAACTCCCTCGTTACTTACAAGCGCAACTGGTGCGCAGTCGGCTACGAATACCCCTAAAGACACGTTGGGAGATTTAGAGACAATCGCATCCCCTTCCGGGATACCGGCCTGACCTAAAGACAGAACCTCACCACTTTCATAAACGATATCAGAATGAATTTGATTAAGTCTCAGCAACTCAACTGGTCTGCCACAAATATCTGTCAGAACCCTGGAAATATCACCACTTTCCACCAGCTCCCTGGCGTCCCCGTCATCGGAAGAAGTGAAATACACTTCAAAGCCTTCGTCGAACTTATGCAGCAACTGCAAGACAAACTCCTAATAAAAACCTGACCAGGACTTCAGTTTTTCGAAATTAGCGTAAAAATGCAGGGAGATCGAAATCGTCATCATCGTCGTCGCTGCTGCTGCCTACGGCCGGTTCCTCCGTTGAAGCAAGCTTGGATGTCTGACCAGCAACCTCTGATAGATCTGATCCAATCACTTCACCCCTTGATCTTGCGGTTCTGAACTTGGGGACAGATGAATTTGAGAGCTCCCTATTCTTCCAATCGTCAAAGCCTGCAGCGATGACAGTAACCCGCACTTCATCACCCATTGACTCATCTATCACCGATCCAAAAATTATGTTTGCGTCAGGATCAGCAGCATTATGAATGACCTGAGCCGCTTCCTGGACCTCAAACAGGCCGAGATCGGAACCACCGGCAATATTCAGTAGAATTCCCCTCGCGCCCTCGATTGAGGCTTCTAACAATGGAGAGGTGATTGCGTGACGTGCTGCAGTGAGAGCCCTATTCTCCCCTGAAGCCGTGCCGATACCCATAATCGCACTTCCCGCATTAGACATGATCATCTTCACATCAGCAAAATCAGTATTTATGATTCCAGGGGTGGTAATCAAATCAGTGATGCCTTGCACCCCTTGAAGGAGTACTTCATCAGCAATCTTAAAAGCATTAAGCATCGAGGTTTTCTCGTTGGCAATTGTAAGCAACCGGTCATTCGGGATAATAATCAAGGTGTCAACGTGCTCTTTAAGTTTCATTACCCCATTCTCTGCCTGAAGGGCGCGCCTTCTTCCCTCAAAAGAAAATGGTCTGGTTACTACCCCTATTGACAATGCACCTTGGCTTTTTGCTAATTCAGCTATCAGTGGTGCTGCCCCGGTTCCGGTGCCGCCCCCCTCTCCGGCGGTAATAAACACCATGTCGGCACCTTTGAGTGCCTCTACAATTTCTTCCCTATGCTCCTCGGCCGCGAGACGACCCACATCTGGATCACTTCCCGCACCAAGACCGCGAGTCAAACTTCTGCCTATATCAAGTTGGACATCTGCGTCACTCATCAGTAAAGCCTGAGCATCCGTATTTACCGCTATAAACTCTACGCCCTTTAGTCCAGCGTCAATCATACGATTGACTGCGTTACAACCTCCTCCCCCTACTCCCACTACCTTTATTACGGCAATATAATTCTGCGAGTCGCCGGACATCTACGGAACCGCCTCCCAAATTTAACTAATTAACAAAACGTATACAACTCAGTGAAACCGAGTACCTCTAAAAAATCCCTTGATCCGCCTATTGACACAACCCTATTAGTAGAGCCTAACTAAAGGCTCAAAATGAGTCCACAAGACAAAGCTGAATTCAATCAATAACTTACGAAGAAGCTAGTCTCTCAAGCCTGTTAATTTCCACAAAAAAGTCTCAAGAAATACTTTAGGGTTGAATAAGCAAGTTATGAAACCCGCACTTCAGGATCGCATTTTGAACGCGCTCAGGCATCAAATTATTGACCATCGCAGATCAGGTAATACCCTCTGCGGCAAGAACCGCTTTCCAAAGTGTAAAAGCTACCAATTCGACAGTACCGGCTCGGCTGGAACCCTGACGTCGATAGTCGAATATCCCGCAATTGATGCCTGCTTCAAAATCAATCCAAGCGAGCGGATCTTCTGATCAAGCAGACTTGTACTCCCAAATCTCACGGCGACTCCACTACGCAAAAGACCGTCGATTCCACCGTTCGAAGATAACGCCAGTTCTGTTATTTGGCTAAAATGTGACGATCGCAACGCTGAGGCAACCACAAGGAGCGGCCTATACTTGGCGGAGATAAATGACCCAACCGGAACGGACTGGAAGGTACAGCCAGCTTGAGATTTAAGTTGTTTTGACGACGAGATATTCGAACTCCAACAAAGCCGAATCCAGTTCCCAGACAATGCCGAGCTCTGTTGAGCCAGTACTCTGCCGGTCGAATCAACCAATAGGTCTGTGGTGGCAGATTCAGCTATCACCACTAATGGGAAACGCCCAGTCACAGAGATATTGAGTGTGGAAGGCCAATTTTTGTGCACGGTCACTGCGGCATTCCACGGCATCGACTCTAAACGCTTGGCTACAACCTTTGGATCAATCTCCGTCAGAGGGGTGCCTAAAACGACTCCGCTGCTTGAAATTATCGAACCTTTTGAATAATGGGTACTACCGTAAACATTGATGGTCTGAACCGAAAAAATGGAGGTGCGTAATAGAAAGTGAAGCCCCAACAGTAAAACAAACGTCAGAATTATCGTCACGATGGCATAAAGCCGTTTCCTGCCCGAGGATCTGAATACTTTATTTCGTCTTTCTCGAATCCTGGGATCGATTTTAGGCACTTTCATTTTATCATCTACTGCAGTCATCAAATCCTCCGAGAGACCCCGTCCTTTAGGGCGGAGTGGGTGACATGAAATCAGATTTCCCCACACAAATATCTGACCCGATCTGAGTCGAAACCAAGCATTTTAATTTCGGTCCTTAGACGGATACCAAGCTTTTTCTCCACATCTTGCTGAACTAGCCAAATCAATTCAAAAACGTCATCGGCGGAACCTCCCTTGTCTGCCTGGATAAAGTTTGCGTGCCTGGTTGAAACCTCAGCAGAACCGATCCTCATCCCTTTTAAGCCAATACTTTCAATAAGTCGGGCAGCATGATCCTGATCAGGGTTTATAAAGACCGAACCTGCATTTTGACCTCCCGGCTGATTCTCCCTTCGCCAGGCAACAATTTCCGATATCGCATGTTTCGAAGCAGACGGATCACCTTCGAGGAGTTCAAAAGACGCCGATACCACCACATCAGAATCAGACAGATTCGAACTCCTGTAATCGAACTCAAGCTCTTTAGCTCCATGTGTCATAAGTTGGTAGCTATCACCAACCTTGCGAAATACCGAAGCACTCTTTAGCCAGCTCGATGTATCGGAACCATGTCCCCCGGCATTCATCTTCACCGCCCCTCCCACGGTTCCCGGAATGCCAACAGACCATTCCATGCCAGCCAGACCCTGACCGGCCAACTGGCGAGCCGCTATCGGCAAAGATACAGCCGATCCGAGGGTTACCTCTAGTCCAGATACGGCAATTTCTTGGAACTCACCTTTCAAAACCACAACTATTCCATGCCATCCACGTTCTGATACCAATGTGTTGGAACCATTTCCGAGAACAAAAATCGCATTATCTTTCACCAAATCCAATAGACGTTCCAAAGTATCAATATCATCGCAGGATACTTCTGCGGCTGAACGTCCTCCCACCCTATAGGTTGTCTTGGCGCCAAAATCAGCATTTAGAATGACTGAAATTTCAGGAAGCTCGCTGATCCACGAGAAGATGGAATAATCCTTGCCAACATCCTTCATCTGGCCTCGTCCTCCTCAGTTATTTCACTGAAAAGGGTTGTCAAGTCCCCCGCCCCAAGCGTTAAACAAATGTCTCCATCATGAAGCATCGCTTTTACTAGCGGCACTAATTTATTCCTGTGCGGTACATAATGAGCGTCGATATCGGGACGAATCTCCCTGAGACGGTTAAATATCAACTCACCAGTCACTCCAGGAACTGGACTCTCGCCGGCAGGATAAATGTCAGTCACGATCACCGCATCGGCCCCGGTTAGCGAACTAGCAAATTCATTGTAAAGCGATGCAGTTCTGCCATAGCGATGTGGCTGAAACACAACTACGACCCGACTGTATTTTTGACCCCTGGCTGTGTTGATTACAACCTCAATCTCACCTGGCAGGTGGGCATAATCATCCACTAAAACCGCACCATTGAACTGACCTCTATACTGATACCGTCTAGCTACCCCCGCAAACAGAGACAGCGCACTAATTGCCTGCTCCAGATCAGCACCCAGCTCATTCGCCATCGCAAGTACTGCAGTAGCATTAAGCACATTGTGCAGTCCCGGAACCGCCAGCGAAACCTCTTTGACGGCAAAACTTTGATGGGATACACGAAAAGAAGTCAGCTGCCGATCTGCCGTTACATCAGTTATTTTATAATCTGCAATATCACTGAAACCATAGCTGCTGACTCCACCAATCTCTAGCAACAAACTGGCATCAGGAGAATCAGCACATACTATCCTCACTCCGCTTACTCCCAAAACGAAGTTTCTAAAAGCATCTTTCAGGGCGGAATACTCCCCGTAATATTCCAAGTGATCTGGTTCGACATTGGTGACGATTACGTGATCGCAGCCTAAATGCAAAAACGTCCCGTCAGATTCATCTGCCTCAATAACCAGCTCTGGACCATCATCCCATATCGCGTTGGTTCCAATTTCATTCAATTCGCCACCAACAATGAACGATGGTCGCCTCTGCGCTCTGACCAAAGCCAATGCCAGCATCGACGTAGTGGTAGTCTTACCATGAGTGCCGGCAACTCCAATTACAGACTTGTCGGCAATGATCAACGGAAGCAGTTCCGAACGCGTGACCACTTCAATACCATGTTCAACCGCCCACCTGATCTCAGGATTGGAGTTAGGAATTGCCGACGAGATTGCAACCATGTCGGCATCGCCCACAAAGGAAGAATCATGTCCCACAAACAACTCAACACCATAAGAACGCAGACGCTCAAAGGCTACTGAAGGCTTTAGATCAGACCCGGACACCTGGTACCCCTGCTGTGTCAATACCACAGCTATTGCTGACATTCCCGCCCCACCAATACCGACGATGTGAATCTTTCTCACTTGACCCCATCCCTGCACTTTCAACGCTCTCCTTCGATTAGCTGGAACAGCACCTCGGCAATTCTGCCGCAGCCATTGCCATTGAATGTCCCACCCGCGGCTTTCGACATCCGCTCAAGTACCTCAGGATCGGCCAATAATATGGACAGCCGGCGTTGCAGTGATTCAGACGATAATTCGTTGTCGTAAATCACACTTGCAGCCCCCGCTCGTTCCAGGACTTCAGCATTTTTTCTCTGATGATCGCCGGGGGCATTCGGCAGAGGGATAAGCACTGAAGGCTTTTTGAAATATCCCAATTCAGCAATGGTGCTCGACCCAGCTCGGCAGACAACGAGGGTACTCGCGGAAATAGCCCGATAAACACTTGTATCAAACTCTTGAAATATGTATCTCTGCTTACCTGGCCTCTTACTCAACGCAGTTGCTGAAGCCTCAAACAACTGAAAGTCCCTCCGCCCGATCACATGATAAAAACAGATTTCTGCATCAAAGCCAGTCCGGCTTTTATCTAATGTCTCCAACATGGTTATAACCGCACGATTTATCTTTTCTGCACCCAAAGAGCCACCAAAGATGGTCACAAGCTGTGCATTCTCAGGAATGTTATAATCTTTTCTGAATTCGGTGCCATCGGAGCTCTGTGAAGCGGATATCTCAGGACGAAGTGGAACCCCCACCACCTCGGGACTGCCGATACCCTCTATATTCTCTGCAGAAAACACCCGGCTGGCCACCCTGGCAAGCAGCCTATTTGCCCGTCCGGCAACCGAGTTAGTTTCAACAACAACTACAGGAACGCTTAGCAACTTTGCTGCCAGGAGCGGTGGCACGGAGAAATAACCACCAAAGCCTACAACAACCTTTGGTCGATCACGCAATGCAGCTGCCATCAGCTTTATCGCAGCAAAGACGAGCCTTGCACCTGCTGCCAAATTTGCGATGGTAAAATTCCTGGATAAGCCGACAGTATCAAGATTTAGCAGTTCATAAGAATATGGTCCGATGAGCTCAGCCTCCAACGGACGATTTGACCCGATAAAACCAATCTGTGCTCGATCTATGCCCATACCCACCAGTACTTCTGCAACCCCCAAGGCTGGCAGTAAATGGCCAGCGGTTCCGCCGGCTGCAATCCATACATCTTTATGGAACATCCAACCATCAGCCACTGTTGATCAACCACTCCTCGATTCAACCCATAAATCAGAATTCCGCAAAATTAATAAAAATCACTAGCGACCTAGAAAAGTGCCTATTTTATCCCTTACTGCCCCTATGGCACCACTCATAGATAAGTTTCGCTGCTTCATACTCAGCCATCCAGGACTCACGCTTCCGGCCAGGGAAAAGAACGAACTCTCTCCTTTTCCTTTCGATCTTGCCAAAGGAGTGATATCTTTAGCCACAGAATTAACCAATCCAAGTGCGAAAAGAATAACCACCAGCGAAGAACCACCCGCTGAAATCAAGGGAAGCGGAACGCCTGTAACTGGAAGCAACCCTATAACCGCTCCAACATTCAGCACTACCTGGGCTGCCAACCAGGATCCAATACCAACGCAAAGCAAAGCTCCAAACCTGGTAGAAGCTCTTGAGGAAATCTTAAATATGTAAAATACCATTAGCGCCAAAAGCGCCAAAACTATCACTGCCCCAATCGCTCCAAGCTCCTGACCAATCACTGAAAATATAAAATCAGTCTGCGGATTGGGCAAAAAACCCCACTTCGCTTGGCCAGCGCCTGGTCCGGCACCGGTCACATGACCGGTTGCAAATGCCACCAGTGACTGCACCTCCTGGTAAGCATAGGTCATCCGGTCCCGCCAGGGATGAAGAAACGAGAGCATCCGCTCCCGCCTGTACGTCTTAGCCAGCGCCTCATATACACCAAATAGCGTTATGACAATCATAGTGGGGATAAAATGGCGCATCCTGACTCCGGCGGCAAACAAAACTCCAATTGCGGTTGCACCAATCACCATGGCTGTTCCCATGTCGGGCTCAAGCAATACAAGCCCGGCGGATAACCCAGTCGCAAGCAATACCGGCTGCAGAACTTTATTGAATTTGCCTATTTCGTCGGCCCGTGTCGTAGCCACTCCTGCTGCAAAAATTGCTATTGCAAGCTTGGTAATTTCGGACGGCTGAATCCTCAAGATTCCGAAACCTACCCATCTTGAGGAACCACTCACATTGATACCGACATGTGGTATCAGGACTGCCACAAGTGCAAATCCACATAAAAGAACGAACAAACCCCGATACTTGAGCAGGAAATTAAGATCCATCCGAGTTCCAACGCCAAAAGCCACTATTCCGAAGACTACCCACAGCAGCTGGCGTTCAAAGAGCGAAAACGCGCTATGTCCGGATGTCAAGGATGGCACGTATGAGGTTGACAGCACCATTGAGATGCCAATGGCGCCAAGTACTGCAATCAGCCCCACCAAAACATGATTCTCCGGGCCAAAGCCATCCTCAGCCCTCAGGAGAACAAGAATTCTAGATGAAATTTTATTCAGGAACCCTTTCCGGCTGCCTCTAACCAGAACCCCAGTTGTCATTGAACTCCCCCTTCGCCAGTCATGGAAAGCACTATGTTCCTGAAATCCTCTCCACGCTCGCCATACGACCCATACCAATCAAACGAAGTGCACCCAGGCGAAAGAATGACAGCATCACCTGCCCTAGCTAATGAACGAGCTGCAAAAACTGCCTCCTTCATTGAGTCGGCGGTCAAAACCGTAAGTCCTTCGATTCCAGAAAATACCAATGCCACTTCTTCTCTAGAATCTCCTATTGAAACCAGTCCTCTCAGATGGGACGCAATAGCTCTCAATGGCGATAAATCCAACCCTTTATTCTTTCCACCAGCTATTAGCACTGCTGACTCAAAACCACTTAGCGCCGCAACCACTGAAGCAGGGGTGGTCGCCTTGGAATCGTTGAAATAACTGATCCCCCCTATGGTGGTTACCAGCTCAACCCGATGGGGAAGCCCCCTAAAATTCGATAAAACTTCCGCTGCAATGTTTAAATCCACTCCCAGTCTGTCAACTATCGCGGAACTTGCTAAAGCGTTCTCTAAGTCGTGCGGGAGCCTCCGGGGCAATTCACTTAAAGCGATAAATGGCATGTCGTGGCTTGCCAGATGTTGATTGTTCAGGATTTTAAACTCATAATTGCCGTCACCAAATCGGATAGTCTCCACCGCCTCTGGTATTGTCGCAGCCATTACCGCAGGGTCATTACCATTCAATACCGCGCTGTCGCCGACACTCTGATTTGAAAATATCTTCGCCTTTGATGACCAATAATCATCTATTCCGGCATGCCAATCCAGATGATCCGGCGTAAAGTTGGTCCAAGCTGCAACACGGGGACGGAAACGCTTGGTGGTGGCCAGCTGAAAAGACGACGCCTCAACCACCAAAAAATCAAGTTCTTTCTCTACCACCGAAATGGCTGGAGTACCAATATTTCCCACTGCCGCCGCCCTATAGCCAGCTAATGAAAGCATCTGGGTCACTTGAGTGGTCACTGTAGTCTTTCCATTGGTACCCGTAACTGCCACCATTGGAATATCGCAACTTCTGTAGGCTAGCTCCAGCTCGGATATCGGCTCCACATCGAATGAATACACCTGGTGTAATCTTGGAACTCCCGGAGATACCACAACCAAATCCGCTTCAGACAAAACTCTTCGAAAATCATCCCCCACCTTGCGCACTTCTACATCGCTGCCAGCATGAGACGAAGTTGGATCGTCGTCAAATACCACCACTTGGCTTCCCTGATTCTTTAGAAATGAACTAACCGCTTTACCAGTTAGCCCATAACCAACCACGATAGCCTTGGCACCGGCGTAAGAAACCTTACTCATTTAACCACCTGGCCGAGAGAGAGGAAATCTGCATAAAAAAGACCTAATGCCACAGCTGTGAAAAGGCCGGCCAGAATCCAAAATCTTATTATCACAGTTGTCTCCGGCCAGCCTAATAATTCGAAGTGATGATGTAGTGGGGCCATCCGGAACACTCGACGATGAAAAAGGCGGAAACTCGCTACCTGAATAACAACCGACAGGGTAATTATCACAAACAAACCAGCAATTATAGGCAGCAACAGATCAAGATGCATTTCGAGACCCAAGGCTCCTAAACCGGCTCCGAGCGCCAGCGAACCCGTGTCGCCCATAAATATTCTTGCAGGAGGGGCATTCCACCATAAAAATCCGGCGCACGCCCCAGTCATTGCTACCGACATTATTGCTAGATCAAGGCCGGAACCTACTCCATAAACCGAAAAATGCCTAAATTGCCAGTACCCAATGATACCCATTATGGAGAAAGCAAAAATTGAAGATCCTGCGGCTAACCCATCCAAACCGTCAGATAAATTTACCGCGTTGGAAGCACCTATTATGACCAGGACAGCAAAAATCACCCAAACGGCTGTAGGGAAATGTATGTCAAGGGCTCCACTGCGAACAAATGTAATAGACGCAGGAAGATGCGCCCAGTATCGTGATCCCAGTGCGACTATTAGTGCAACAAGAATCTGTCCACCGAGCTTTCCAGACTTCGTCAGGCCCAAGGATCGATGATGGCGAACCTTAATCCAGTCATCTAAAAAACCCACCAGACCGAATCCGACTATAGAGATTAAAACAAGAATTCCCTCACTGGTGATTGGAGCACCGAGACGCAGGTGAGCCGCAAAATATCCAACCACAATAGCTCCCACGATGGCCACTCCACCCATAGTTGGAGTCCCCGCCTTAGCCACGTGACGCTGCGGTCCATCTTCCCGGATTTGTTGGCCAATTCCCCTAAGGCGTAGTGTCTTGATCAGAAGAGGAGTCGCTAAGGCCGCGCATAACAAAGCGAATCCCCCTGCTACAAAAATAGCTATCACTGGCTGCCGCTCCGAAACGAGCGAAGCAATTCACGGGTAACCGTCTGGTCGGAAAACTCCACCTCTAGCTGGCCAATTGTCTGGCGGGTCTCATGTCCTTTGCCAGCAATCAGCACTACATCGTTTGGATTTGCTATCGAAAGAGCAAGCTCGATCGCCTCCCTGCGATCCGCTTTGACTAACACCTGTGATGAATCACCCAGTACGCTTAGGGCACCCTTGTTCATCCCGGAAAGTATCTCCTGAATAATGGTAACCGGATTTTCGCTCCTGGGATTGTCGGATGTGAGTACTGTGATATCAGCAAGACTTTCGGCAACCTCGCCCATCAGAGGACGTTTTCTCCGGTCCCGATCACCTCCGCAGCCAAATACCACTATCACGCGTCCGCCATTTGGTACCATAACCCGGGCCGCGCCCAGTGCTGCCTCAAGGGCTACCGGCGTGTGAGCAAAGTCAATAACAACTTGAAATGGCTGACCCTCGTCAATCCGCTCAAACCTTCCAGTCACGCCCCTGAAATCTGCAAGGCCGTTTTTTATAGCCTCAAAAGTGTAGCCAAGCCTTCTAGCTGCCCTAGCTGCAGCTAAAGCATTATAAACATTATGTTTACCGGGTATCTTGAGATCTATCAACTGGCCATCGAGATAAAAACTGGACCCATTGGCACCCATGGTCAAATTTTGAGCATCTTCTATCGAATAGGTCTCCATGGCGATCTGAGAATCCTTTATTAGTTTTACCCCCCAGGGATCATCCAGGTTGACAATCCCCAATCGGGACCTATTCGATTCGAAAAGTCTTGCCTTGGCAGCAAAGTACGCGTCCATTGTGTGATGATAATCGAGATGGTCTTGAGTCAAATTCGTAAAAATAGCCACATCATAGACAATTTCGTCTACCCGATGCTGATCGAGTGCATGGGAAGAAACCTCCATTATCGCAATATCATGTAAGTCCTCGACCGCTTCATACAATGACCGCTGAATGACTGGCGATTCGGGAGTAGTTCGGTAACCACTTAGTGTCCCCATTACAAATGGATCGTGCTGGGCAGCCTTTGCAATCGAAGCCAGCATAAAAGAAGTGGTGGTCTTTCCATTAGTTCCAGTAATACCGACGATCGGAACGCGCGAAGATGGATTGTCATAAAGACAGGAGGAAAGCTTAGCCATCTGTACTCTCATCGAACCGTGCGGTACCCTGACCTGGACCACTGGCAACGGTACGAAGCGCTCAACCAGTACAGCGACTGCGCCTCTGGCTACTGCATCCTGTATAAATAGATGTCCATCATAGTGTTCTCCGGCAATTGCACAAAAAAGATCTCCTGGAATGACTGCGCGAGAATCAAACGAAACCCCGGTAACCTCTATGCCTTCGACATCTCCGAGAATTGATACCGTATCTATTCTCTCTAACAAGTCTCTTAATTGCTTCGATGGAGTGACCGAACCTCCTCTTCGCTTCGAAACCCCACTTGGCTTCAGTCCTCTGATATGATCCCTGAAATCATTCATCTGTCACTAACTTTCAAGCTCGTTTCGATCTATCCATGGTAATACTTTGAAATCCCATCACCGAAACATTGGGCTGGTTGGAAGAAAACCCCTTGGTGAGCACGGCATTTGAAACAGCCACAGCATGACCAGGTCTAATAAAAGCAGCGGGCTTGGCATATCCGTTTGGTAAAGTCCCAGATGTGGGAGCGATACCCATCTGCCTGAGTGCATAGCTCATTATTTTTGAAAAGACCGGAGCTGCCACAGAACCACCGTAAATTGGATTTGGACGTTCCAGAACCACAATAGCGGACAGTGGAGTGGACGTTCCCTGGGTAAATCCAACAAAAGTTGCCATAAATGCGCCAGGCTGATATCCGGGCTTGTTTGGATATGGAATCTGAGCGGTTCCAGTCTTTCCTAGAATTTTATATCCCGGCACTAAAGCCAGAGGAGCTGTACCGTTAGCAGATACTGTTCCGGAGAGCAACTGTTGCATAGTGGCCGCCACGGTTGGCGAAATCACCTTTCTTTTTTGTAGCGGCCAGTTATAAGCAGGCTTGCCATCCTGGGGAACTACGCGATCGACAAAATGCGGCGTTACCATGACCCCGTTATTCGCTATTACATTGTAAGAATCAAGTACCTGCAAGGCCGATACCGCTTGGTCCTGTCCAATTGGGACTGATCCTATTGCAGTACCTGACCATTTAGCTGGATTGACCAAAAACCCTGAGGTCTCTCCAGGGAAGCCCAGGCCGGTCTTTTTTCCCCAGCCAAAGTTTAGAAACGAGTTGGTAATTATGTATTTATTCAAATGCTGAGCGATGATAATAGTTCCAATATTTGATGACTGAGCCAAAATCTGCTCCGGTGAAAGAACTTCTGTTCCGTGAACTTCAGCATCATGGAAATTGGCTCCGTCAATCATCAAGTAAGGGGGTACCACAACTCTACTTTGAGGAGTTATGACATGGTTTTCTAAAGCAGCCGCAAAGGTCGCAATTTTGGCCACAGAGCCGGGTTCATAGACGTTAGTCACAGCCATATTTGTGGGAGCCTCAGCAAACCCGGTTATTTTGGTGTTTGACTTTGAATTGCTGCTGGCAGAGTTGACGACCGGGCCGTTGCCTCCGTTGGTGGCACCAGTGGTTCCAATCAAATTTGCCATCGCCAAAATTTGCCCATTCTTAGGATCCATGATAATCGCGCTGCCGGAAAGGGCCTGGGACTTGACTATCTCGGCACCCAGTGTCTGCTCTGTATTAAACTGAATCGCCCTATCTAAACCGAGCACAAGGTTATCACCGGGCTTGGGAGGAACCAGATCAGTTACTCCAGCAGGAAGAGGTGACCCAGAAACAGAGACCGTGACCACTTTCTGTCCTGGCGTCCCGTCCAGCAAGTTTCTAAATTGGTATTCAAGTCCAGATAGCGGATTTCCGCTTGGACCAAGGGTCCCGAGAACGGGCGCAGCCAAAGTTCCATTGGGATTAACTCTTGTCAATTCATTGACCAGAGAAATTCCGGGAAGCGACCCGTTGGAAATCAAGCTCTGAATCTTCTTGGCCTGCGCATTTCCAATCAAGTGCTGAACATAAGAGAATTGTCCCGGAACTATCAAAGTTGATCTGATTTGGGACACCGGAGTACCCAGTATTGTGCTGAGAATAGAGGCCTCTTTTAGAGGGTTGGTGACTATCGAGGGATCAGCCACAACCGTTTTCTTCGGAATCGATACAGCAAGCTCATTACCGTTTCGATCAAGTATTGCTCCCCTCGGTGCCTGCACTGACACAGTTGCCGAACCTTCAGCTTTCGCAAGAGATACGTACTTGCTATTAGGAAATACAGTAACGTCAAGAAGCTGGAACACCAAGGCTAAAATGCTTACTCCAACCACAATCTCTAATCCAAAAATTCTTCGATTAGAGACAAACCTCCCGTCTTTAGTACCCGGCTTTCTCGAGACACCCATCGCTCTACCCGGATTTCCCAGCCGATTTGACAGCCGTAGACTTGACCTGACTACTTACACCAGATTTAGATGTAACGTTGGTGGACACTGACGGGGGACCAGTTGGCGCGCCACCTCCCGCTTCGCCGGCCGGGGCAAACAAAGTGTTAGGAGCGGAAAGCACTTGTTGTGTTAACGGTATCTGAACTAGCTGGCTGGGCTGGCTAGAAGTACTTTGGCTGGTTACTCCGAGATAGCCCACCTGACTTGGGTATACCATGCCTAAATGAGTTTCTGCGTACGATACGATTCTGCTCGGTGACTCCAGGGACGACAATTCCACTTCAAGCCGCTGATGCTGGGTCTGAAGTGAGGTTAACTTAGAGTTAAGGTTGTTTAGATTTAGTTGGGTCGCTGCCATTTCGGCACGCATAACTATCGCGGCAAACAGGGCTAGGAACCCAACCAGATACGCAAGCATAACCTTGTTCGAAATCCGGAATCCACTGATTCGCTTTGACCGCTGTACTACTTTGAGTTCTGGCCGCCTGGGAAGGTCCTTTGGCCTAACCCCTTTAGCGACCGCGCTGGAACCTCTCGATTCCAAATGCGCCTTTGCCAGCGCTAGAGCCAAATGAGTATCGACATCCGGTCGAGCGCTTCTCTGCCGCATTTCCTTTTGAGTCTTAGCCAACTCCATCACTACCCTTGTCATCATCGGATTCCAACATCTCAATCGCACGGAGCCTGGCACTACGAGCGCGGGGATTGCTGACAATCTCAGACTCGGACGGCACCTTAGACCGAACGACATACTTGGCTCGCACAGTTGCCCCACAAATACAGGGGAGACCAGATGGACACGTACAATTTTTTTCGGCCTGCTCCTTAAACAGCCTCTTTACGACGCTGTCCTCTCCTGAGTGGTAGGAAAGTACGGCAATTCGGCCACCAGGCAGAATAAGTCGAAAAGCCGTTTCTAACGCGATCTTCAATCTTTCCAGTTCATCATTTACCATTATTCTCAAGGCCTGGAATACTCGAGTTGCGGGATGCCCGCCGGTCCTACGGGCGGCTGCTGGAATAGAATTCTTGACTACTTCGGCCAACTCAGTGGTGCTTGAATAGGGGCGACCTTGAAGAATTGCCCTGGCTATCCTTTTTGCAAAACGACCTTCACCGTTTTCACGAAATAGCTCTATCAGCTCCTGCTCAGTGGAGCTGTCAAGAAATTGCTCAAGCGTCTTTCCCTGCGTGGTGTCCATCCTCATATCCAGAGGACCTTCGGCCCTATAAGAAAATCCTCGCTGTCCAATTTCGAGCTGTGGAGAAGAGACCCCCAGATCAAGAAGTAACCCAACAGGAGAAGAACAAAAGAGGGGATTCTTTCTGCAGGAGTCAGCCAGTGCCTGCCCCAACTGATCAAAAGGACGGTGGACGGCGGCAAAACGCTCACCATACTTGCTGAGACGGTTTGACGCAGCTTCAATTGCAAACGGATCCCTGTCTATCCCCAATACGCACCTACCAGGTGCATGAGACAGGAGACCATCGCTATGACCCCCACCGCCAAGAGTTCCGTCGATTATCAAACCACTTGAAATTGGTTCGAATACCGCCATCACTTCTTCAAACATCACTGGCTGGTGGCTAAAGCCGGAACTGGTCATGATATATCACCGCTCTGCATTGATTCCCACAGCTCCGGACTCCACAATTCAATCGTCCCAATTGCACCGTGAACCAGTACTTCCCTCTCGAGTTGGGCAAATCTGCGCAAAGATTGAGGAAGTGCCAATCTGCCAGCTTTATCGATCTCAATATCGAATGCCTCAGAAGCCCATAAACGCATATTGCGTCGAAGAAGCGGATTGGAAAAGTCTTGCGCCTGGACAGAATTGGCAAAACTGTAAAAATCATCCTGTGTCCAGATCACTAAACACTTGTCCTCAAACTGCGAACGAGTAATAAAGCACTTTTCGCCAAGAAGATTGCGAAATTTTGCAGGAAGGGTCAACCGTCCCTTGACATCAAGGGAGTGCTCGTATGCGCCGAAAAATTTCGCCTGCATCTCCTGCGCCTGGAACATTTAACCGCCGACTCTTTTCAATACATGTGGATCCCTATTTCACCACTTCGACCCACTTTAACCCACTTTAACCCACGCTGCAACCATTTTTGGCATGAAACTAATAGGGATAGGCACAATTATTTTGATTCGGTGCGATTTATAAGAAGCGGAGACCTGCCAGTCGTAATTGCATAGGATATCAGGCCTCGGCAAGGACAGACTTAATAGCCTCAGTCAGTCTGGATATGATTACGGAACTTTCCACATCAAAGAATTGATGCTCCAACTCCGCTAGCCCTAATGCGTAACCCGGCAACGGCATCGAGTCAACAGTCCCTGACATTATCTCTTCCATCTCTCTTCGAGGGTAGCGGATATAAATAGTGCATTGAAACACGGCACCCATTTGTGTTCTCCTCTGGGAGACTCCGACCACCTTTGCACCCTCAATGGTGATCTCACCAGGACCAATACCAGCAAAACAAATTGCTCTGCCCAGTTCTCCGCCAACCAAGGGCCCGCTGTGCATTTCAAAATCCAAGCTGCAGACACGTGAAAGGACTTCTAGGAACAGCGAGCCAATCGGCAAAAATGAGCGGCGCAGGTCGTGATTGTAAAGCCGGTCTTTTTTCGGAATTGAAATATCAATCCATAATTGGTTGGCAGGACTTAAATATACAGCCCCTCCTCCGCTTCGCCTCACTACCAGCTCCGCGTCCAGACGATCCAATACCGCAGTATCTATTTGGCTGGGATCTTGACTGGAGCCTAGCACCAAGGCATTCCTTGCCACCTCCAGGAAACTTACCGTCCTTTGGTCGACATACAACATGGGATTAGCATGAAACTCAGACGCCAGACCATAACAATCGATAAACCGCCAAGAAGCCATGAACTTCACAATAGCCATCAGCGACTACTAACGCTAATTGACCGAAATAAGCCCGCAAGCCCCCAGATTTATCCGTGGGGAGGAAATCAAGGTGCTGTCAGGCTGTGAGCGTGTTTCCTCCCACATAAGGTACCCACTCGTCATTTACTGCACCTAGAAGATATATCCAAGTCCTGCCTTTGGGAGTCATCGGGACCTTCCTGAGAACAAAATTTGTCTCAGATAACATCCGATCCTCCTTCTTCGAATTGCAAGACTTACAAGAGGCAACCACATTCTCCCAACAATGCTGCCCTCCTCGGGATTTGGGAACCACGTGGTCAATGTTTTCAGCTGGCGCTCCACAGTATTGACAGATGTAATTATCTCTCGCAAATACCGACCTCTTGTTGAGCGCAACCCGCGTTGGATAAGGTACCCTGACAAAATAATTTAGGCGTACCACCGAAGGAGCATGAAAGGCCGCTCGAGCTGAATGAAAAATTTCGCTACCTTGATGAAGTGCTACAGCCTTATTTGAGAGCACCAAACTGAGTGCTCGCCGACTGGGAACAACGCACAGAGCTTCGTAACTTACATTTAGTACGAGAGCTCTAGACATATGCTATCCCAGCAGGCCCATTATGCCCGAAGCCACCGACCGGGGTATACAGTAGGTTCCGTAGTGATCAATAGAAAGCCTGTAATTTGGGAACAGCAACCATACGAACGCTCGTGTTCGCTTGCTGAGTTCGCCGCTAACATGACACATCGCCATACCACTAATACAATATCGTAAAATTCAGCGAATTTCCAGACACCATTCCAAATATTCAATCAACTCCGACCTGGAAGGCAGCGCATTTGGGTCGCCGTAGATTGACTCCATTCTGAATTTCCAGTAGCTGTTGCCCGGCAGTGGAAGAAACGGAGCCCTAGACCACCATCTGGATCTGGCAAACCTCTTAGCCTGCACTACTCCGACGCCCCACAAGTCTGCTCGTGGAATTATAGTTATTCCTGCGCTAAACAGCCATAAAACCAGCTTAACCTTAGTTTTCAATGACCACCTCTGAATTTCACTGCTACCAAATTACCCGCTGGAGACGATGGAGTTGGCCAAAACCTCCGATAATCCAGAACTCCCAACGTTTTCATTAAGTTCAAGCAGAAGCATGACCTGGTACAAGATCAAGATCTGGCGGCGAAATTACCGCTACCATAATTGAGTGATTCTCAAGGCCTGAAGTATTGATGGCAAATACCAACTGGTTCGCGATGTTAAACTTAGGACTGTCTCTCCGTGGGGACCGAAAATGGCCCAGATGTTCAACATTTCCAGAACACCATTTCAAAACTTCAGTAAAGGCCCTTCTCTTGAGAGAGCGCAACAACTGCCGCCCCAATTATAGGGCCGTGATCACCTAGTCCCACTGGAGCAATTTTTGAACCCGAAGAAAACTCTAACTTTGCTCTGGCAGATAATTCAGCCTGCGCCGCTTCAAAAAATATATCGCCAAAGCCGAGAGCCACCGAACCCCCAACAACGACGAGATCCAGATCGAGAAGTGAGCATACTGAAGCCACTCCCCTCCCCACATAAGCTCCACATTTGACTTTTATATCATCGCTCGCTTCACGAGGATCACATCCATAATATTTGGCAATCGAAGTACCTGATGCCTGTGCCTCCAGGCACCCAATTGCTCCACAAGGGCAGAGATTCCCATTCTCCTCAACGTTTATGTGGCCTATATGTCCTGCATTCCCCAAACGTCCATTCAGGAGTCTCCCGTCGAGGATTATTCCACCCCCGACGCCAGTTGACACCACCATCGCCATGAAATTGTCAACTCCCCGGCCGCGACCAAAATGTCCTTCACCCAGTGTTATCGCTTTGCCATCATTGTCCAGATAAGTATTAAGATTGAATTCCTTCTGGACTGAGTCCCTGAGAGGAAAATCTCTCCATCCGGGGATGTTCAGAGGGGAAACAAGACCTTCACTGAGGTTCATAGGACCCCCCGAACCAATTCCTACTGCCGATACCGTGACCTTAGCTTCATCTAGAGCATCGTGCAATATCTTTCTGGTAATTGACCACAACTGGTCTGCAGAAGCATTCTTTGGAGTTGGACTCGACTCATAAGCCAAAACTGAGCCATCCTCAGACACGACCCCTGCCCCAAACTTGGTCCCACCGATATCAAGTGCTAAGTAGTTCTCCATGGGCCTACTATAACACCATCTAAGGGTATGTGGATTTAGTCCTTTTTCCCAAAGCGCTTGCCGAAACGATCAGTCGCATTGCCAAACTGAGCTCGTAGGCCCTTGCCCTGTGCTGAAGTTGAGATCTCGTTCCATCCAGCCTTACCAAGTCTTCGCAGGTTTTGCTCAAAAAATACGGCTGAACCTAGCATAATCAAAAACGCCAGACTCCCCAGGATTACTGAAGTTGTGAACGTAAGAATCAACATAGCTAGCCCAGCTACAAAGCCAAGAAGAGCCCATTTGATATTTCGCCCTGCATGACGATAAACTGTTTCCGACTTAACGCGGGTCGCGAACTCAGGATCATTCTCGTAAAAATTCTTCTCTATCTCTTGGAGAATTCTGTGTTCTTCTTCTGAAAGTGGCACGTCGCCCCCTTTCCCACGCCGCCGAAATCTTTAGCTTTTCAGCCTGACGGACTTTGTTCAATCGTCTCTTCTATTGCTTATATCTTACTACCGAAGTAAATATAAATATATACACCTACGCAATGTAATGAACTTTCAGATCCAAGTTTTATCAAACTATTTCCAGAAATCTGCCCATAATTGCAAATCTAAGGATTTTCCAGAGTTATTGAGGCTTGCTCAAATGCTCCAATGATCGTGACTTCAAGTTCAGGGCTGGCCACGGAAACTATCCGAACCCTAATTGATCCATCTGAAGGAACCAGCCTAACGATAAAATCTACGTCATCATCATGGAGGGGTTCAAGATCAGCCCGGGATGCAAGTTCTGGTCCGGGGACTACCTTGGCCATCATACCGCTGGCATACAGCAAAACCTCTTTTGCCCCTTGTTCAAGCATCTCCGTCAGGTCAGCCGCCAGACGAGGTCTCAGGTCAGCTTCAACAGCCACCTTGAACCCAAGACTGGAAATAAGATTCACTACTCTTCCCGCAAATTCTGACCGCTCATGGTGACCGGGTCCTCGAACCTCTATGACAGATATAAAGACCATTTCAGCTTCCCAGTTCCAAAAGCCTAAATGACTCGGCATAGGCAACGCCAAATTTGCGTCCCGTCTCTTGCGCCCTGGTTGAAATTACTTCACGCATCCATTCGCCCCTATCTTCTATTTGGGAAGTATGGCAGAGCACTGCTTCCAACTTAGCCTCTATAGTATCGGTTACGTCTATAACGACATCAGGTTCCAAAGTTCCCGAAAGCAGGACCGTTGATACCTGGTGAGGTTTTCCTTGTGACTTATAGTAGTGGGGCAGTGCTGAAGCTGGAGAAACCGCATCCATAACTGCCCATCCCAACTCCCTGTGGTCCCGATGGTTGAAATATCCCGAGCCGAAAAATACAGCTGTTGGATCTGGACACAGCACGGTATCGGGTCGAAACTTCCTCACCAACCCAACTATCGCTTCTCTTAGCGAATTAGAATTTTCTATTTCTCCATCTGGGATGGAAAGCCACTTAATTTCCGAAATTCCTATTTTCTCGCTGGCAGCTGAGACCTCAGCTATCCTCAACTCCTCAAGATCCGACGGTGACAGATGCCCGTCCCTGCTCCCTTTTTCACCTTTGGCGCAAATAACCAAATTAACTTTTGCTCCTTTGCTCGACCACAATGCCAAGGTGGCCCCGCAGGACACATCTGCGTCATCAGGATGAGCATAAAACGCCAATGCTGTCTTGGGAATTTTAGGGTAAACTCCAGGCAATGCCTCTCACTCCAGTCCGTTAGATCCAGATCCCACAAAAATATTCAACCCCGATGCCAACGCTGATTTCTCTGTCCAGCCAATATCGGATCATGCCCCCATGCAATTGGCCAAGTTGTGCCACATCTTACGGGGCTAGGTGCGTTCCTGCATCGATGCAATCAATTTGGCCTAACACGCAATTCGCTCAACAATACCTTGATTCGTTGCTCCAGCGTTTATCGTAACATCGATGAACACTTATCAATCGCTTTTAGAAGCAGCAAAACAGATCGCCAAAGAAGCCGCCGATCACATCCAAGCCACAAGAACGAATGAATACCAGATTTCTACTAAATCAAGCACCACGGATATGGTTACCAGCATCGACAAATCGGTTGAAACCTTCATCGTGCAGAAAATACGACACTTGTATCCAAGCCACTCAATAATAGCAGAGGAAGGAAGTGACTTTGAAGGAAAATCAGACATTGCCTGGGTAATTGATCCAATCGATGGAACAACCAACTTCATATACAACTTCCCAGCATATTCAGTATCCCTCGCGGTCACAGAACGTGAAACAACGGTAGCTGGAGTGGTAATGAATTTAGCTGAAAACTCTATGTACTGGGCATCCAAAGATGGCGGGGCGTTTAAAGACAACCAAACCATTGAAGTAAGAGGGCCGGAGCAGATCTCAAGGTCGTTAATAGGTACAGGATTCGGTTACAGTCCAATACGCAGAGTATCCCAGGCGAACTTCCTACATTCCATCATTGGCGAAGTGCGGGACATTCGAAGGGCAGGTGCCGCCTCATTAGACCTTTGCTATCTCGCTGAAGGAAGGCTCGACGGCTACTATGAAGCCGGACTCAAACAGTGGGATTATGCCGCAGGATCACTAATCGTAACCGAAGCGGGCGGAATCGTAACCGGGATAACCGAACTCAGGCCAAACAGTGACCTGGTGGTCGCTGCCTCAAACCCAGAACTCGCCGATTTCCTTAGAAACAAACTCATACCCTGGGTTCCATTCCCGGATTAAGACACCAACTTTTCTAGTCTTTCCAAAGTCTTCTCTATCGATATGAGATTCCTTATAGGAGCGTCGATCAGCTGGATCAACTTGATGCTCCGCGCACTCGAATAGTCGAAGCACTCAGATACTTCCGTAACTAAAGTACCGTCTTCACAAGTAAATTCATTCAGCGAGTACCTCCAAATGTGTCCGCCAAAGTGCCGCCAAGCAATCAGGTGGTTCTCTTCAAATTCGACTACTGTATTGGTAATCCGATACGGTATTCCAAACTTCATTCTCATACCAAAACGAGCAGACAAATAGAGACGGTCTGGTCCAAACGTCATTCCCTTAACTGTCCCAGACCCATCAAACTCAAAGTGGCGAGAAGGAGTTATAAGTAGTTCAAAGATGGAACCAGCCGGCGCCTTAATAACCTTAGAAGAACACACAGCCATATGCTTTGAGTCAAACATTCCCACTTCCAGACCCTTGCCAATTCAAACCAGTTAGCACACTAAGCGCGTGGCTTTTTGGGTTCAGTACTTTTGAACAAATTACTGAATTCTCTCTCGAAATCCTTAGCATCCACGAAACCCTTGTATACCGAGGCAAACCTTAGATAACCAACCTCGTCAAGTTCCTTTAAATGCTCAAGTACAACTATACCAATCCGCTCCGAGCTAACTTCGGGCGCCCCGTCACCTTTAATCGCATCTTCGACGCCAAGGACAAACTGTTCTATCTCGTCATCTGAAACCGGGCGATTTTTTAGTGCTGACCTGACACCACTGATTATCTTGTCACGCTCAAACGGCTCTTTGTGACCAGATCTCTTCACTACCATAAGCGACGACTCTTCAATACGCTCGAATGTCGTGAAGCGGCGCCCACAAATCAGACAGGTTCGTCGACGCCGAATCGATCGCCCGTCTTCGGAAGTTCTCGAATCGACAACCTTATCTTCCAAGGCACCACACGCTGGACAGCGCATCAGAATCCAAACCGATTGAACAGAGATAACATGATATGATCCTACAGGACAACAGGTAGATCTATACCTCTCAGCCTCCGGCTACCACGAGGCATACTCAATCATAGCAAGGTACCCAAATGACAACCAATATAACAGTAAATACGCAGTCTAATGGCTGACACTGCTTGAAGACGGAGGAGCATAAAGTGAACTCGCGTTAGCTAACCGAGGAGACATCGTCTGTTTCGCAGAAGCATTAGTAAAACCAAGTGAATAGGCACTGAGAAGCAGGATTAAAATAAATCCAAACTCGATAACTACTCGCAAAATCGTCTCTATACGCTTTCGTTCCCTGATCATTTTACGTCTTTGAACGATCTGACCTTGAATTACTTCAAATCGCTCAAGTGATCCCAGGCCTGAGTTCCTATCGCGTATCACTGCTGCCATTTGTGTTCCTCCTCTCCAATATTGCTTGACCAAGATGTATTCTAACCGAACATGTGTTCGTTTGTATCGATATTTCGAACATTTGTTTGCCTTATATAAAATCGATGGTATTATTTCATCTAATGGAACTTCACCATTATCTATTGTGGGTGTGACAATTTGGGAGGCCAAGTGACAGGACCAAGAATGAAAGCGCTGACTCCAATGAGAAGAGCGATCCTGGAGTTCATTGTTTCCCAGCAGCGGCTGCGGGGATACCCTCCATCGGTCCGTGAGATCGGCGAAGCGGTTGGTCTAACGTCATCATCGTCGGTGCATGCCCAACTAAAGGCTCTCCAGGAGCTTGGCTATTTGACCAAAGATCCAACGAAACCACGAAGCATATCAATTAACTGGGACACCGCCGAGACGTCCGATTCTTCAAGTGACTCAGAATTGGCACATATACCATTGATAGGACAAGTGGCAGCTGGAACTGGAGTCTTGGCGTCCCAGGACTTTACAGACTCATTTATACTGCCGCGCGCCTTCACCGGGAAAGGTGAACTCTTTATGCTTAGCGTCAAAGGGGACTCAATGTCCGGGGACGGAATTTTGGACGGAGACTATGTTGTCGTGAGACGACAACAGCAAGTTGAACCCAATCAAATTGCTGTGGTCGGAACTCCCAATGATGAAGCAACCATAAAGAGGGTCACGACAAATGGTAGATACGTCACCTTGCTTCCCTCGAATGAAAATTACTCGCCCATGATATATCCTGCTTCGGAAATAACAATCTACGGGAGAGTCGTCAATGTGCTGAGATCCCTCTAACCGCTATAAAATCTGCAACAGAAGATTAAATGCAAGCTCAATTTCATCAATATTTACATATTCGTCTTTTGTGTGTGCAACCAATGGATCCCCAGGACCGTAATTAGTAGCCGGTATCCCCCTTGAGGAGAAATAAGCCACATCGGTCCAACCAAGTTTTGCTCTCGGCGGAAGGTTTGACACCTTAGCGAGATCTTCTATTACCAAGCGTTCGAGATTCGGAAGTGCCCCCTCCACACCTTCAATGAGTTCGAAATTGTCACCATGCTCGGGAAATATAAACTCGCCAAACAAATCCCTTAGATATGTCTCAGCTTGAACCAGAGTTCTGTCTGGTGCAAATCTATAATTCACCACTATGGAAGCACGATCGGGCACCACATTGTTTGACTTGCCCCCTTCGACCTTGACCACCTGAAGTGATTCCCTAAAAACCAAACCGTCTATAACCGGTTGGCGAGGTTCAAATGAAGCTACGGCCTTGATTAGGTCCCCCAAGCGATGGATTGCATTGACTCCCATCCAAGGGCGGGCAGTATGGGCCGAACGTCCCAATACTTCTATCCTAACCCTCATAGTTCCCTGGCAGCCAGCTTCGATCCTACAGCTAGTTGGCTCGAGCAAAATGGCAGCATCCGCAGTCAAGATCGATGAATCAACTGAGCCAATTTCAACCAACCCGCTGAATTTAGATGCAACTTCCTCGCACACGTAAAATAAAAACGTCACGTCGCTTTTGAGCGATGCCGCCTTCTGGGCAAGTCCGATCATGACAGCTAAACCAGACTTCATGTCAGCACTTCCAAGCCCGCTGATGATCCGGTCAGAAATGCGGGGCAGCTCATTACCATCGGCTGGAACGGTATCCATATGTCCTGCTAATATAACCTTCCGGCTCCGGCCCAGATGCGAAGTCGCAACTACATTGTTGCCAATGCGATCAACTGATAATCCTTCAAAACTCCGAAGCAGATTAAATATAAAATTAGAAATCTTCTCCTCGGAGTGAGAAGGCGAGGGTATTGCAATAAGATCACTGCAAAGTTTGACTAAATCCATGACTTACCCAGCCACATTACATCGCAATCCCGTGATCACGAAGCAAGTCGTTTACCTGAGCCTTATCATGCCTCTCACCCTCGTTAAGACGTTTGATAACAAGTACGCATGGAAGTCCAAACTCACCACCATTGAATTTTCTCGGCCGAGTCGCGCTGATAGCCACAGACCAAGGTGGAATATGTCCTCTGGAAATTTCCTCACCCGATTCCGAATCAATTACCGGAATTGAAGGATTTAAAATTACTCCCGCCGCAACGACTGCGCCTTCCCCAACTCGGGCTCCTTCTGTGATCATCGCACGAGAGCCAATAAATGCCTCATCCTCTATCACAACCGGAGAAGCCTGGACTGGCTCCAAGACACCTCCAATGCCTACTCCACCCGAAAGATGAACTCGCTTACCTATCTGAGCACAAGAGCCTACTGTCGCCCATGTGTCCACCATGGTTCCTGATCCAACCCGCGCACCAATATTTACATAACTGGGCATTAAAGTTACACCCTGCTCAAGGTAAGAACCCCATCGCACCGAAGCGCCGGGCACCACCCTTACGCCCTGAGCCATAAAATCCTTTTTCAATGGAACCCTGTCTACGAATTCGAACGGCTCAAGTTCCATAGTTCTCATATCAGAAAATTTAAATAGCATCAAGATTGCGTGCTTCAGCCACTCGTTCACTTTCACTTGATCCGAGGCTGGGTCAATTTCAGCCACACGAACCTCACCTCTATCCAAAAGATCGATAGCTTGTTTTATAAGCGCCCTGGCATTTGAATCCGCTGGATCTAGCTCACTGCGGACTGCCCAAAGCTCTTCGATTTGCATTTCAAGTTCCAACACTATCTTCAACCCTTCTTTGACCCCCGCTCCGCCACCAATTCAAGTTTGTCCATGCTAGCAACCATCGCAATCCGAACATAAGGACGCGACTTATCACCATAAAATTCACCCGGAGAAACCAAGATACCTAACCTTTGTGCCAACTCAGCAGCCAGCTCAAAGCCATCTTCCAACTCAGACCTGAACCATAGGTAAAATCCGCCATCTGGCTTTTCTACTTTGTAGCCACATTGGCGAAGAACCGCCACCATGAAATCCAAGCGGTTCAGATAGGTGCGCCTTTGCCTGGCCACGTGATCATCGTCATCAAACGCCAACTTAGCCGCGTGTTGGATGGGCCCTGGAACCATCATTCCGGCATGTTTTCTAATAAGCCCCAAATAATCAACCAGATTGCGGTCTCCAGCGTAAAATCCTACCCTTGCTCCCGCAAGGTTCGATCTTTTGGATAGAGAATGCACGGCAACCACGTTGCTGCTCCCATATTTCAGAATTGAATCTGGGTCCTGGGTCCAAGTGAACTCACTATAACATTCATCCGAAAACACAGGAATTCCAGTCTCATTGGCAAATTCATACAGTTTGGCCAAATCGTCCAGTTTGCCAGTCGGGTTCGAAGGCGAATTAGACCACAGCATTAATGCTCGGTTAAGGTCTTCTTTGCCTATTCTCTCAAGCTCCAATCGACCAGACTCATCAATTTGGACCGGTACCGCACGACACTGTGCCAAATCTGCTCCAAATGCGTAGGTGGGGTAAGAAACAGCAGGATACAATACAGTATCTTTTCCCGGGTAACGGAGCTTTAAATACCAGGGCGCACTAGCCACAAACTCTTTGGTACCTATGCAGCTCGCTATATTGGCCTCAGAAATGGTAACTGCAAAGCTTCTATTCAACCAACGAGCCATGGATTCCCGTAACTGCTTAGACCCTAGCGAGGTTGGATAGCCTCTTTCCATATTTGAACTCGAAAGCGCATCGACAACTTTTGCAATCGGGGCATCCACAGGGGTACCGACGCTCAAGTCAACCATGCCCCCCGTCCAGGATTGAGCAATTTCAATAATCGAATCCAATCGATCGTATGGATATGGCGGCGGATTAAACCCTGAGGCACTTTCAGATGACAACTTAGCTGATCTCCAAGCTTAGGTAAAATTCAACATTCAAATCGAGATAGTTCGATTGTATTATCAAATGACTGGCTCCAAGGCACGGCAGCAGCTTTTACTTCTACGTTGGCGCATTCAAATTGACCGAAATAATCCCGCAAGCCCCCGGATTTATCCGTGGGGTCAAGGGCCAGTCCTGGCAAAGCCAGGATGTAACACCCAGGAATTAAGATAACTACATGAGTATCGGACAGAGATTGTACCCAAACCGAGAGAACGAGGTGGTCTTAGTCCGCCACTGCTCTGATTCCCGGTTTGTCTACAATCTGGGTCTAGAACAGAGAAACTTCTTGCCTAAGCAAAGTACTCAAAAGATCACCTATATCACCCAGATGCGAGAACTGGCGCAAGCCCGCAAGTCATTCTCCTGGTTGGCTGAAGGCTCATCCGTAGTTCAACAGGCTGCTCTGAGAGATCTAGATATAGCCTTTAGAAATTGGTGGAAGAACCCAAGACATTTCTCCCATCCCACTTGGCGTAAATCAGGTATAAATGAGGGCTTTTACGTTAGAGATCTTTCAGTTAGAAAGTTGAATCGTAAGTGGGGAGAAGTATTAGTTCCAAAAGCCGGATGGGTTAGGTTTCGCCTTACACGCACATGGTCAGAGATACAAGCTTCAAGTTCAGCCAGAATAACTCTGGATAGCTCTTTCAGGTGGCATGTGAGTTTTACTCAATCTCAGCCCGAACTACAAAGAGAACTAACTGGAACTCTGGTTGGACTTGACATGGGAATAGCTTCAAGTGTCACTACTTCAGATGGCACACATCTCAATATGCCAAAGCTGCTAAGTTCTGGCGAGAAACAACGAAAGAGACGGTTACAGAGAAAGCTCTCAAGACAGAAGAAAGGTTCGAAGCCTAGAACCAGAACCAATCTCCAGATAGCCAAACTTATCGCCAGAGAATCCGGTAGGCGTAAGGACTAACGCGAAGATTCACATTTACCCAGCTTCCGCCAAGGGGGTAAGAGTTACCTCGTAACCCATTTTACGAAGCTGGTCTAGGGCACGGTTCCTGGCCCTATCTGGGTTGAGTCT
>JAJZLS010000034.1 GCA_021803345.1 Actinomycetes bacterium | reverse complement strand
AGTCGTGTGTTTGCCGCTCTGGGACAAAAGGTCTCATCGGCAGCAGTGGCTGGGTTCTATCCAAGGCCTGGATCTGGGTTTTCTCATCAATACATAACACCAGTGCAGCATCAGGGGGATTTAGATATATCCCAGTTATGTCACGGACCTTGTCGGTAAAGGCCGGATCAGTACTGATGTTGAAGTATCCCAAGACATGGGGCTTGAGGCCAAAGGTTCTCCAGATCCTAGAGATGCTTGCTGGTGATACCCCGGCTCGCTTGGACATTGAAGACGTCGACCACTGGGTAGCAAGAGGGGGCTCTTCTTCTAAAGTGATCCTCAGAATCTCGGCGATCTTTTCGTGGTTAATGCTTTTTGGTTTTCCGCTTCTCGGTGCGTCACTGAGTAGTTCCACTCCGTAGTTGATAAAGCGCCGTTTCCATTTGCATACCTTCTCCGCTGATATCTGAAGTCTTCGGGCAATCTCGTTGGTTCCAAACCCCTTCGTTACTCCATAGGGCAATGCCGGCCCTTCTCACCTGTCCTATGGGAGCTATCGACTTTGTTAGAACTGCTTCTAATTCGCTACGCTCTTTGTCACTGAGCGGGACTACCGAAGCTTGTCGTCCAGCTTTCCTCTTGGGTGGCCCGCTTTGGTTGGCATCAATGTTTGGCTTGTCAGCAATGGTGTGATTTTGCATCGTTCTCCCTTACAAGGTTAGGTCCTTACCAAGGAGAACACCCTTACGAAGGGATTAATTCCTAAGTTTCAGGGAAATTATGAGAGGGGACACTAGTAGCTAAGCGATTCCACAAGCTTTTCTGGATTGTCTGCTCCGACTAGCAGGGTGTCAAAAGTCTCACCAAGGAGACGTACTCTGACACCTCGTTGGTTTTGGTGATGTATGATGGCAAAGATCTTTTCGTTTCCCGATTTAAAGGTCCCCATTGCAAAAACCCCAGGAAGACGACTGCCAGGCATTTTGATTCCGTGAACCGCGTGGATGATGTCATCGACGACAGTTACCTCTTGGACTGACGAGAGTGGCACGCTGATGTCCCCGTGCACTCCTTCTGCTTTCTCGAGTGTGCTCAGCTTAAGCACGAGGGCACCGTCTTCACGAACAAGTTCAGCCATATGCACCTACCTTCTGTCCTCTGAAATACGAAAGCGTGCCCATCTTACATCACCCAAATGTCATCTGTTCCGACATCGTTGGGGATGTCAAGATCTGCTACGAAATACGTGGGTCAGGGGGGAGCCATTGTTGCTAATTAACGGACTTGGAGCCGAGATTTCGGAGTTCAGGAATCTTATCGATCTCATCTCTGCGTATAGCAAGGTGATGGCATTCGATAATCGAGGCGCGGTGAAAGCGACAAGGCCGACCTTCCCTACACAATCGAGATGATGACAGCAGATACCAAATTCCTACTCAAAGATGTAAACATAGCCCATACCTATGTTGTTGGCATCTCCCTTGAAGGTCGGATCTTCATGGAGCTGTTTGCAATAAACTTCCCCTGAATTGGTAAACGGACTTGTGATGGTGTCCACTTCGGCAAGGGCCGTAGGAAGCTGGAAAAGCCGCTTAGTGTTTGGAGTCGTCCAAAATCTTCCAGTAGTGGGGGTCAAGCAGTCTAAGTACGGATTCGTCCGGGAGAGAATAGTTTGACAAGGGTTCGACTGTACGGATTGACTCCATGAGATTAGGGCTAAGACGTTAATCTTGGCTGGTGTAAAGACAGATTTTCCAAGATTGAGCTCAAGATAGAACAGCATCACGTCGAAATTCCACGATCTGAGTTCAAAGTTTTTGCTTAGGGACACCTGTCTTTCATGATGAAAAAAAGACAGAGCTCCCTTGACACCGTTGGGTCTTGGCTGTTGGTCACCCTTGCCAATTAGCTATCCAGGAGACAACCCAGAGATCGTGGACCGCACATCAACCAGCGGGTTTATAGGGCGGGATTCCCATGGTTGAAGCGTTGGTCATCAAGAGCGAATATGGTGGCGCCAAGTCTACACCGTCAGGCTCGCTAAGGTAGCCAGGCTTGGTCCCCGACACCCCGGTGTGTCCGTACTGCCAGATGATCTTGTTGGTCTTTTTGTCGATCACTATTACCCTGTCATTACGATCGTCGGTGGCCAAGATGTTGCCATTTGGCAGCGGGATGGCAATCGAGGGGTGGTTAAGCGTTTGTGATCCAGTCGGATCGAACCTCCAAAGAAGGCCTCCACTCTGGTTGAACTCCTCAATCACACCCGGGCTCGTATAAGCTGCTGTGAGATAAACTCCGGGCGACACTTCATTGCTGTCAGAAGGGTAGGTAATTCCTGGCGGGTGAGTGGAAAAAAGTATATGCCCCGAAGGCGTCATCTCATCGACCCAGTCACCGTTGATCTCTGTAACCAGCCAGTTCCCGTTCGACATTGGGAACACTCCATTGGGGCTGCCAAAGCGCTGCGGAGGCTGGTGATAGCAGTAGGGGGTAGTCTCGCCATAGATGTGTACTGGCGCAGGGGAGGAGGGTGAGAGGTAAAGAATCCTGCAGTTCTTGATGTCGGCGGTGATAATGTTTCCGTTCGGCAACAGCATTGCATCGTCCGGGTTGTCCAGATAGCCTGGCCCAGACCCGGCAGTTCCCGGATGACCATAGCGGTACACGATGTGCCCGCTCTGGATTGATATCTCGGTGACAGCAAACTGTGACTCCTGCGTAGCCATTATCTTGTTTCCGGTTGGCCCGAAGAAGGCGTCGTCAGGATTTAAGAATGTCTGACCGGGTTTCAGGTTCCCCGCTGATGGAAACTGCCACAGGATTCTCCCCTTTGGATCGACCAGCAGCAGCCTTGAGTTTCCCTCGTCGGCGATTAAGATCGGCCCAGGTAGTGCAGACGGATTTGAACCTGGTTGGATATTGCCTTTCTGACCTTTGACTTTTGCTTCGAGCGAGGCTATCCATGACCGCACGTTGAAAGAGCCGCCTTTTGAAGCCGTGACTGCCCCAGATGCAGAGGCTCCTGAACTGGATCCCTTAGCACCGCCTGAAGTCGCGCTAGTCTTTCCTCCACTTCGAAATACCATGGCCACAACTACAAGCGCGATAACTATAACTACCGTTCCAACGACACTCCTATTGAACCTGCGGCGCCTTGTGTTGGCAGCGTGCTTCGGGGCGTGAGCCCATGAACTTCTAGATCGTGATGGCATTGCTGGTAGATAAATATAACCGATAATCCTTTCAGATTCCAAACGAACCAGGCCGACCGTTCCTTTCTAGGACTATTAGCGTCTTGGCTAACGCTTGGGGAGACAAACCGACTCAGATTACCTCGGTGCCATCGTGGATAGAGGAGTGTGAGGAAGCTATGGTCAGGTAAAAACAGAGTCAGCCAGGGAACTGCCGAACATCTGTGCAGTGCAAAGGATCTGTAGCGTCCAACTCTGTTGGTATCTGGCGCAAGCTGGACTGCACTGATCCTGCCGTCTAAGCGACAGGGTCCGCACTGAGTCTCCCGCTTTACCGCTTGGCACCTCTGGACAGCGATTATTGGTGTGGCAAGTCCTAAATTGGCAAAGAAGCATTTGGACTAATGTCTGTAAAGTCACAGAAGGTGAGCCGTGTCACTTTTGGATGAAATGGGCCAAGCAAATCCCCAAACGTCAGGTGAATAGTGATAATTGGGTCAGTTGGTCGGGAAAGAGATCCTGAGCTGATCTAAACGCTACCATCGACACTAGCTGAGCGAAGTCAATAACCACATAGAAAAAGAGACTACTTTGGTGGCTTTTGCTCTATTGAGTTTGCTTCAATCAAGGACGATTACAACGTGGTAGAGAGTCGAAAATGTGAGGCCTCGTGACTTTCTCACCGATTTATGAATGCAAAATTACTGGTGGCAACCCATCAGTACATTCGGTGTCATTTTTGATCGGGAATATCCTTTCTCTGTGGAAGAGGACAAGATCGCCTAATCTCTCGATCAGTTCGATGCTCAGGTTCTTGTAGTCCTTCTTGGTAGGTGTTTCATGCGGCTCCACTTGAAGGCAAGTCACATTTTTGTCGTAGATGTTTCTCGGCTTTTCGCTTCTCGGTGCGTCGCCGAGAAGTTCCACTCCGTAGTTGATAAAACGCTGCTTTCATTCGCATAGCGTCTCTACAGATATCTGCAGTCTTTAGGCGATCTGGTTGATTCTAAACCCATGACTACATCGGACAATGCTGGCCCTTTTCACCTGTCCTATGGGAGCTGTGGACTTTGTTAGAACTGCTTCAAACTCGCTACGTTCTTTATCACTGAGCGGGACTACCAAAGCTTGTCGTCCAGCTTTCTTCCTATGCGGCTCGCTCTGATTGGCATCAATGTTTGGCTTGTCAGCAATGGTGTGATTTTGCATCGTTCCCCCTCAAAAGGTTAGGTCCTTACCAAGAACGCCCTTACGGAGGGATCAATTCCTCTGTTTCAGGGAAATTATGAGAGGGGAGACTAGGAAGTAATACAGACGATGCCGAGTATGACTTGAGCCCTTTCAATGTTCGACCTGGGGGTCATAACGTCACCTAAGTAGGCGAGGTAGAGTTTGGCTCGACTGGGTGTTGGCAAAAGTTGCACCATAGTCTGATCATCTCAAATTAACAGGCTTCGTTTGGCATATAGTGCTTGGAACTATGGTCGTAGTCACCCGGGTAAATGCAATGGTCTGTCGCGTGCTATACCCCGTTTCGGTGAGGTGGGCTGAGATGCACACTCTATGCTCAATTGGGAGTAAATGGAGCAAGTAACTGAAGGTGGGCAGTAGTGTGAAGGTCGCATATGAAGCTACCGCTCTTTTGGGCAATAGGACAGGAGTGGGTGAGTTTTGCTACGGTGCGCTGGAGGCGCTTGCCAATCTGGATGAGCTGGACGTCACTGCCTTTGCAATCAGTTATCGGCGAAGGCACTTACTGAAAGAGCATTTGCCAGCCAATGTAGCGTTTGGTAATTGGATAATGCCCGCCCGCCCGCTGCACAAGCTTTGGAAGCGAAGCGAGTTTCCACCGGTTGAGTTATGGAGTGGACGGATTGATCTTATTCATGGAACCAACTTTGTGGTTCCCCCGGCCAAGAGCGCTGTCCGGGTGGTTACCGTCCATGATCTCACTACCCTGCGGTTTCCGGAAATTTGCAATCCGCCTACATTGGTATTTCCTGAAATGATTCGTCGTGCAGCGGGGTCAGGCGCTTATATCCATACGCCTTCTGAATTTATTCGTCAAGAGGTGATTCAAAACTTCGATATCGATCCGGACAGGGTGGTGGCAGTGCATCATGGAATACCGGCATTGTGCCATAACCGGTTTTTTGGTGAAGACGCGGAGGTTTCAGGTTTATTAGGGAAGAGATTTCTATTGGCCATGGGCACCATCGAACCCAGAAAGGATTTTCCGTTACTTGTTCGGGCTTTTGGTAAAATAGCAGACAAGTTTCCTGATCTTTATCTGGTCATTGCCGGCCAGGATGGATGGGGAAGCCTGCAGTTGTCTGATGAGATAGAAAAATCGAAGTATGTGTCTAGGATTATTCGGCTTGGTTACGTGAACCCGGCTACTAGAAGTTGGCTTATGAAAAACGCAGAGACGTTTGTATATCCTTCTGTCTATGAGGGGTTTGGTTTCCCACCACTTGAGGCAATGACATTTGGTACCCCGGTGGTATCAAGCACGGCAGGTTCTCTGCCTGAGGTGCTTGGTCAGGATTCCGCTCTAATGTTTCCCCCCGGAGATCAGTCTAAATTAGAGGTGCTGCTCGATGAACTGCTTTCCGATGATGAGACCCGAGCTAAATACAGGGAAGCCGGCCGTCGCCATTCTTTGCAGTTTTCCTGGGAGAAGTGCGGGCAAGGATTGCTATATTTGTACCGGTCGGCAGTGGAGAGATAGTGCCTGATTCCGTGCCCACCAAGAGGGTATTCCTTCTGGCTGAACAACTGAGGTCAAAGGTTCCCGGAGGTATTGGCACCCACACGGAATCTCTCCTGAAAGCAATATCACATGTGGGGGATGAATATCCATCTCTGGACCTCGAGGTGATCGTTTCTCGAGGTGACAATGTAGCCGTTCTCGATAAGATTGGCTTGCCGATTCGCAAGTTAGTGTTGAGCCACCAGCTTGCAACAGGATTGGCAGAAATGAAAATCCCTTATTTCGGTTTTGAAAGCGGGGTGTACCACAGCTTTTCTATCCAGGTTCCTCCAGTTCTCTCCGTCAGACAAAAGGCAGTAGTGACGGTGCATGATATTGCCTTTATCTCAAACCCACAGTTTTACACGGCTAGAGGAATCTATTGGCACAAAAAACAGCTTGAATATCTCTCTAAGGGCAACCAGACAGTCGTATCGGTTTCAGAGAAGACTCGAACTGACCTGATCCAATATGGCATCAGTCCTAACCGGATTGAAGTGATTGAGTCCGGCGCAGATCATCTCGATTGGCCAGATTTTGAAGAGTGCCGAAAGATTCTATCCAAGCAGGGAGTGCAGGAGAGATTTATCATTTCGGTATCGACCATCGAGCCGAGGAAGAATCTTCCCGGGCTGATAGCCGGATATAAAAGGGCTGTAGAGAGTTTTTCTGATCTTCCTGAATTGGTTGTGGTTGGGCCTGAAGGCTGGGGAACCGGATTAGACCCTTCAGAGAATGTGCACCTTCTTGGGCCGGTACCTGGCCCTGTATTGTCGGCGTTGTATCGCAAGGCGGAGATGCTGGTTTATGTTCCATTCGAGGAAGGATTCGGGCTCCCAGTAGTGGAAGCTATGTCGGTTGGTCTTCCTGTGGTGAGTTCCGATGTGCCTGCAGCCTCAGGATGTACAGAATTAGCAGATCCAAGAAATGAGAGTTCTATTTCACAGGCGATAATCAGGGTTTTAAAAGATGGCGAACTCAAAAAGCAGCTGGTTTCTAAAGGTCTTAAAAGGGCAGCGCAACTGACGTGGATGAACAGTGCGCGCAAACACCTTGAACTTTGGGATCGACTCCAGTGAAGAGCCGAAGTCTGATAATTGACGTCTCAAGTGTTCCGGCCAAGCCGGCCGGAGCGGGGAGGTACGCAATGGCTTTGGTTTCGAGCCTCAGCCAAATCGGTCCAGGATTCAAGCTGGCTGCAAAGCGATCGGAGATGGGAATCTGGAAAGGTCTTTCAGGCACCGATGTTATTATTTCTGCTCCCGATAAAAGACCGCTCCGTATCATTTGGGAACAGACCAAGCTTGCTCGTCAGCTGAGTCTCTCCCAGGTGGGGATCTACCACGGAATACACTACACGATTCCCCGGGATTTTGCCGGTAAAACGGTGGTTACTTTGCATGACATGACAATGATCGAAAATCCGGAATGGCACCAGAGCGTCAAAGTGAAATATTTTTCCAGGGCAATAAACTTTGCGATTGCCAAGGCTGATGTGATAATTGTGCCGAGTTGGTTCACAAAATCAAAACTTGAGCTGCACTTTGGCAAAATGGATAAAGTGGTACCGATTCATCACGGAGTTGACCACGCCCGGTTTTTTCCTTCAACCAGGGGTGAGTCCACTAATCCGGGGAATCGCTTGGTGTCAGAACTTCCAAATCGATTTTTGCTTCATATAGGCACTATTGAGCCGAGGAAGAATATTGGGAATCTGATAGGGGCCTTTGACGAAGTTGCCAAGCGTGATAAGGAAATTGCTCTGGTCCTGGTTGGGCAGAAGGGTTGGAAATCTGATGGTATATATTCCCGCATTGCGGCCTCACCATTCAAGAGCAGAATAAGAATATTTGGTTACCTGAGCGAGGATGATTTGCAGGCAGTTTTGGCCTCCGCCTCATGTGTTGTCTATCCGTCATTTGCAGAGGGATTTGGACTTCCGGTTCTAGAGGCAATGGCTGCCGGAATACCAGTGGTAACTTCGAGGGATTCGGTGATGGAGGAGATAGCGCTTGAAGCTGGCTGGTACTGTGATCCACTAGATCCGAAGGAAATTGCTGACAAGATCGACTCCGCAATACATGGCTCAGAGCAAGCATTGAGTAAAGTTACCCTGGGGGTAGCGAGGTCCAGGGAGTTTACTTGGGAGAAGTCGGCACTTGAGCATCTTAAGGTATACCGATCACTGGGTTTCGAGCTAGGGGACTGAGTTGTGAGAATTCTAATCACCGGTGGCAGTGGTTTTGTGGGAGGCCATCTTCAAAAATATTTGCATGAACGGGGAGACGTTCCTTTTGTTTTAGATCCGGAGCTTGATATAGCGCTTTCTCAGGATGTCATGGACGGTTTTGCGGTCTATGGATCCGAAGGGATCGACGCGGTGTTGCATTTAGCGGGACTGGCGAATGTGAAGGATTCTTTTAACAGCTCCTCTGAGGTGTACCGGGTCAACGTTCTAGGAACTGCAAATGTACTCGAATGTGCAAGGCGTTTTTTGCCAGGATCGAAGATGGTGGTGATTTCCTCCTCCGAAGTCTATGGAATTGTAGATCCGGCGTTGCTGCCAGTTAGTGAGGATGTTGCCCTCGCCCCTCTTTCGCCCTATGCAGCGTCAAAGGCTGCAATGGAACAGATAGCTTTGCAGGCATATAGAGCTTATGGGCAAAGAATGGTAATAGCTCGTCCATTCAATCACATAGGACCAGGTCAGAGCGAAGATTATCTGGTGTCAGCGCTGGCTAAAAGAATTGTGGCGGCCACGCGGGCTGGGAACTCCTTCATAAAGGTTGGCAATATCGAGTCCGAGCGTGACTTTACCGACGTCCGAGATGTGGTAAGAGCCTATAGATATTTAGCGGAGAGTGGAGTTCCGGGACAAATTTACAATGTGTGCTCAGGTCGTCCAATGTCTGTAAGGACGATTGCAAACATGCTGATACAGCTGTCAGGAGTAGAACTTAGGTTAGAAACTGACCCCGCATTAGTCAGGGATGTGGAAGTTAGCAGGGTTTTTGGTGATTTCTCAAAGATCAGCAATCAATTAGGCTGGACACCTTTGGTGCCTATTTCTGAGAGTCTAAGAGATGTTCTAGAGTGGTGGTCAATTCGTCTATAAGACCAGCTACGGTGGACTGAACTTGATGCTTGGCTACCATCAATTTTTGGAAACTCAATATGGCGGTCCCAACTACTGTATATAGGATTTCAGCCGGATCAGGATTGCGTGAATTTTCCACGATTCAAGATTAGCGGAAGAAAATAACTTTATGCTATTTTGAGCCTTGCTGGGATCAGGGTATTAATCGATGCTAAGGTGGGGATTTGTCTAAAGGCTGCTATTGAAATGTTATTTAAATAACACAAGTAAATCTGATAAGCGTAGAAACCGGCATCTATAACGGGTACCCTGAATACTCTGATGTCAAACGTACCTCGCGTTGTAGCGATTGTAGTTGTCCATAATCCGGGAACCTGGTTTAGGGAAACTTTGGAGTCACTGCGCGATTCTGATTATCCGAATTTTTCAACAGTTTTCGTAGACACCTCGACTACGGACGGTGCTTCGGCTATCATCTCGGAGATTTTGCCTGAGGCCAAGATAATCAGGGAGCAAGCTAGTTGCGGTTTTGCGGCAGCCTGCAATATTGGAGCCCGGCATTCCGAGGATGCAACTCACCTCCTGTTTTGTCACGATGACGTGGCTTTTGCCCCAGACGCCATTAGGCGAATGCTGGAAGAGGCGTTCCTAATGAATGCCGGAATCGTTGCCCCCAAGTATGTGGTTTGGAACTCGCCAGAACAGATCCTGTCGTTAGGCGCGGACATGGACAGGACTGGAACCCTGGCCACCAGGATAGATGTTGGAGATCTGGACCAGGGTCAATATGACGTTTCTCAACAGGTATTGGTTGCGCCAGGTGGAGCGATTCTGGTCCGGGTTGATCTGTTTGAAGCAGTCCGAGGGTTTGATGAAAAGATGTTCCTCTACTATGAGGACGCAGATTTTTCCTGGCGGTCAAGTTTGGCGGGTGCCCGTATTGTGGTGGCTCCGCTTGCAAGAGTGAGACACCTTGCGGTCTCAACCCTGGGAGCAAGGCGGGCCCGAGGTGCCAGGCGTAAGTCAGATGTACAAATAAGAAGCCGACTTCCCCGGCACGAAAGAATTAGATATTCCCGGAAAAATCAGGTTCGGGCACTTTCGGCTAATGTAAACGGACTGTCACGGACAATTTCCATACTTCAGTACCTGATAATTTCGGTATTAGAGGCTGCGTACTTCGCTTTGACTGGCAAGCCGAAAATAGCCTTGGCAATCCTTGAATCATGGCTGACAGTTTTTGCGCGCCATGGTTCGATCAAGAAAAAGCGTAAGAGTATTCTGCATTATAGAGTCAAGAGCGACCGGGAACTGCGAACCCAGATGATTCGAGGCAGCGCCAGAGTCAAGGGATATATTTATACCCGCAGGCACTATAGATCTCAGGGAGAAGCAGCCCCATCATTATCAGGATGGCGTGATTATTCAGCTGAGAAGTCGATTTTAGAGAGATTAACTACTCCGCATACAAAAACGCCTAAGGGCCTGCAGGGATTTGAGGATTATACTCCTATTTCTATTGCATTGGGGAAGATAACTCGGATCCTTATGTGGATTATGGTGGCGGCCGCATTGCTTGGATCGCGACATCTTCTAGTTGGCGAAGTGCCACTTTATGGACAATTTTTACCCTTCGGAACCGACCATCAATTGCTTTCAACATATTTCTCCGGACCGCTCCATCATCATGGTCCAGTTTCACCTTCTCCTACTTCTGAGTTGATTTTGGGTGGCTTGGGCTATTTATTCCTTGGCGGTACGGGACTGGAAGCCCATTTTGTCTATGGCGCTTTAATCGTTATGGGAATGGCCGGCGTATTCCGAATTGTTGCAGACTATAGGAATCGAACTGCCGCGTATGCTTCGGTTGTTTTATATGCGGTGGGTCCGATACTTGGAGGAGTAATTTCGGCTGCTTCACTCAGTGGGCTCGCGATATATGGACTTGCTCCATGGCTGTTACTTCGACTGTTCCGACTGACTGATCTTCCTGGTACCTATCGCTCGAGCAGCTTGTCAGCCAGATACGAAGTGGCGGTAGAAGGAATTTGGCTGGCGCTAATTATTGCATTCGCACCGTCATTTTTGCTTGTATTTGCTGCGCTTGTTACCGTGCTTGCTGTAACCGGCCCTTCGCTCAAGTACCTCAAGTCATTCAAGAAACTAATATTTAGCCAGTTGGCAGCATTGATAGTGGCATTAATTTTGAATTCGCCCTGGATATTTTCCTATCTGCAGTCGGCAGTGGCGTCTTCTTCATTTTTTGGCTCGGCGACTCCTAGCCATCTGAGCTTGCCATCGCTTCTTTTATTTCAGATTTCTCCGGCACAGAAAGTGCCTGTGTTGTTTGGATTGTACCTGGTCGCCCTTGTCGGATCGCTGTGCTTTGTGCGGGGTCGCAGAGCTGACCGGGTCTTTAGCCTTTTATCCATTTTCGCATTACTGATGGTTGCGGCAGCATTTTCCGCTTATGGTGCATTTGGGGAAAATCCAATTCCGCTTTGGATAATTTTGCCGATGGCATTTTTAATTGCCGTAGTGGTGATTGGCTCAGGGATAGAAGCTGCATTTGCAGTTCTCCCTAAGATGAAAATTAGTTTGAATCATTTTGTGGTGGTTCTGGTTTCTGCTTCAGTGCTCGTTTCAAGCTATGTGATGCTTGGAGATAACCTGTCGGGCCGGTTTAATCTTGTTTCTCGAGGGTACGGGCACTCTCTCAGCTGGATGTCTCCAAGTTCGAAGTCTAACCCAGGAAAGGCTCTTTGGTTGGGAAGGCCAGGGACGCTGCCGGTGGGTTCATACCAGATTTCAGGAGCAATGGCAGTTGGCATTTCTGAAATTGGAACTCCCACAGTGGATTCCCTCTTCCCTCCGGCAGCACCAGGAAGGGTTAGCTCGGCAATTGATGCGATAAATGCTGCCACTAGGGAAGATACGGTGTATCTTGGACGCAGGCTGGCTCAACTCAGGATAAAGTACGTAGTCATTCCACAGTCTTCTCTGAACAACCAGTCGTTCCTGACTAGCGATCTCAACCTGATGCTTTCTCGCCAGCGGGATCTGAATCAACTTGTAGCTGACCCTTCGGTGGTGGCATTTTCGGTACAGGATCCTCTTTCGGTGCCGATTCCGGAGCAGCTAAGCAGAACTGCCTCCCTACTCAATGAACTTCGTTTTTGGCTTGAGATTTTAGTCGCAGTGGTTTGGGTGGGACTAATTGAAGCTACCTTGAGCCGAAGATCGATAGCGCTATGGATAGTGAGAAAATTTATGTCGACGCTGATCGGCAGAGCTTTTACAAGACTCTACCTAATCATCCGCCCCGATTTTACCCCTAAGGCAAAGAAGAAATCCTCAAAGGTTGAAACTGTGTCCGAATCAAAGGGGGCAGTTGCGACGGGAGATTCATCATCAGGCGAGTTTGAATTCAAGCACGTGAAGATAGCCGTTCGCCAGAATGCGGCTGAATCAGATTCGCCAACTTTGGCCGGAGGGGCATCAGATGGCGAAGGGTAGAGCAAAAACCACAAAACGGTGGCCGTTTAGTGGCGGTCAGACTCTGCTGGGTCTGGTGAGCGGACTATTGGCAGTTGCACTGGTAATGGTAGCAATGCAGATTGGTTCACTTAGTGCAAGGAATCCGATCTACGCCTCGACTGTACAGGCTACCGAGAGGCTTGCGGTGGCAAGCGTGTCACCACTCACCTCTGATTCATCTTCATGGTATTGCAACTGGTATCTTCCAGCTCAGGGAGGATTGACTCAGGCATCGGTTCTTTTGGCAAACACATCTGCCAAGGATTTGAGTGCCAAGGTGAAGATATATTCTGGCACTCATACGGTGAATCGAAAGCTGGAGATTCCTGCGCACAGCTTTCTGAAGTATCCTCAGACGGTCACTCCAAAGATCCAATCCGGCTCGCTATCTTTTATTGCCAATGGGGGCGGAACGGTTGCCGAGATTGAGCTTTCCGGACCATCAGGAAGTACGGTTGCCCCTTGTAATTCCTCTCCGTCTGCCAATTGGAGGGTCTTGGGGGCCAATACCCTTCCTGGCTCCAGCGCTGGAGTCTCAATATTCAATCCATTTAGTCAAGATGCGGTTGTAGACGTCAGTCTGTCATCATCGTCTCAGCAATTTTCTCCCGGTGCGCTCAAAGCAATGGTAATAAACCCAAATCAGTCAAAATTGGTGAATTTGAGCCAGTATTTTGCTGGTCATAGTCACGTGGTAGTTTCGGTTACCACTCGAATTGGGCGTGTTGTGGTTGGGGGAATTATTCAAAGGGATAATAACGGCAATACCGGGCTGGCAGCATTGGCCAGCTTCCCCTCCACGGCTTCTACTTGGCGATTTCCCGTAGGGCAGCTATCTGCAAATCAGAACCAGGAGATAATTGTTTATAACCCCAATTCTTATGTAGTTAACGTGGTGGCGGATTTTTCATATTTGGATTTGAAACAGGTTCCTTCCGTGTCAACCACTTCTACTACCAGCACCACCGCAGCAGCGGCCGCAGCCAAGACCCAGAAGGTTGTGCCAAAGCGGGCTGCCACTGCCAAATCCTCAGCAGGATCGGTGCCAAAATCTAGTTATAGCGTCAACCAGGCCATACAGGCAAACTCGCTTGCAGTGATTTCAGTGAAGGCGGATACCTCGATTCAGCCTGATATCAGTTATAAGGCGAAGTTGGTGGTAAAAGGTGGTTACGGTGTGGTGTCGGCAGAGGCATTTCTTGGATCAGCCAATAGTCCAAATGTGAGGTATCAGGTCGTCGGTGGGATCCCTCTAACTACTCAGCACTGGATCGCACTATTTGATCCCTCGTCAATTGGACTATCAAATGTTCAGGCCTGGCTTGCTACCGTGGACAATAAGAGCAAAGACGCTGTCGCTCAGAAGACTCCACTGGTAGACTTGGGACCGACATATCTTTCGCCACCAGGAAAGACTCCGGCAGCCCTTCCGATACTTCAGGCTCAAACGGCTCCCACTTCCAAGTCGGTGCTTAAATCCCCTTTGCGACTCCACGCAGTTGGAGCCCTTACTTCCAGCGTTACGGGCGTGATAATTTCGTCTAAGTCCGCCTTTGCCATCGGTACAGTTATGGGACCTTCGGCTACCGACTGGTATGTGGTGCCGGTTCTTCCTTTTGCCAATTGAAGTACCGTTAGTTAGGAACTGTTCCTTTTGCTACGCGTGGGCAGGTGGCTTGGGTCTCAGTTTTCAGGCGGCACCGTTTGGCTAACTGCTGAGCATCGGATTGCCAAGTCAAGATCTCCCTTTTGCTCACCTGGATCTTTTTGATTCGAAGTTGACTGAGTTGCGACCATACCTAGCTGATGAGCCCGTATGCATTACAGCTTGGATAGAAAATATTGCTAGTCGTTTCTAACCGAGAAGTTGTAGGCTTGGCATAGTTGCAGCGGGAGCCGAATGAAATGGAGGCCGGTCGTGTACGGATTGTTAGGTTCAGTGGTGGCAGCCGTAGCGGTTGTAGTTGTAATAGTTGTAATAGTAGCTGCCGCGTTGGTTGGCAGGTCACTTTTTACTGTGGTAACTGAGTACGAGAGAGCCGTATTTTTTAGGTTGGGGAGAATCAGAGAGTCTGCCAAAGGCCCTGGCCCGATCATAAGAATTCCTGGAATTGACAGAGTGGTTAAGGTGTCCCTACGGGTTGAGGCAGTCGACATTCCCTCCCAGCAGGTGATTACCGCAGACAATGTGACAGTCGCGGTGGATGCGGTTGTGTATTTTCAAGTCATTGACCCAGTTGCAGCTGTTGTAGGTGTGGATAGGTACCGATTCGCTTCGGAACGTGTGGCGATGACTTCGCTGAGATCTATCATAGGTAGATTTCAACTCGATGACCTGTTAGCGCACAGGGGTGAGGTGAATACCGAGCTTAGAGCTGTCATAGCTGCCTCCACCACCAGCTGGGGAGTCGAAGTCCGCCAAGTTGAGGTTCGGGATATCTCGTTGCCTCAGGAACTGCTTAGGGCCATGGCCCGTCAGGCTGAGGCAGAGAGGGAGCGAAGAGCGAAGGTGATAGCTGCGACCGGCGAACTCGAGGCTTCCAAGGAGCTAGCAGAAGCTGCGGATCGGTTAACCGCTTCACCAGGTGCACTGCAGCTAAGGACGCTGCAGACATTGGCCGAAGTTGCAACCGAGAAAAACTCAACCTTGATATTTCCTCTTCCAATAGAGATTCTGAGTGCATTTGCGCCGAAGAAGTAGCTAGGCAAACTTTTGTTTTTGTGAAATTTTTCGAATGTATTTCTGAAACCCAAATTATGCTTGTTTTGGGCTTAGTCCAGGCGCCCTAAAGAAGGTTGGAGCTTTGGCGGGGCCAAAGTATTCGTTTTGCCAGTTGTGATATCTGATTACGACAAGGCTGAGTATCGATCAACTGGGGGTATTGGAATGGATCCGCTTCGCAGAGATATCGCATTATGCACAAGATTATTGGTTGATGTTGGGATTTTAGAGTACAGCGGCCATATAAGTTCCAGATTGCCCTCAGGCGATGAATTCTTAATCCAGCCTGTTGATGATGTCCGTTCTGATCTGGATCCTTCCCGTTTGCTTTTGGTAGGGCTTGACTGCCAGGTCAAGGAGGGTGAAGGCAGGCCACCTGCGGAGACTGCAATACATGCTGAAATCTACAAAGCTCGCCCTGACGTGGGGGCAGTGGCCCACTTTCACCACGATCAAACGACTATGTTTTCAATGGTCAAAGATCGTCCTCTGGTCCCGGTCAAGAATCACTTTGTCAGATGGTCCTCAGGTGTTCCAGTTCACCAGGACGCGTCTCACATTTCATCAGTTTCACAAGGACTTGAGCTGGCGCGGACTCTAGGGAGAGCGAATGCCGCTCTTCTAAAGGGACACGGGGAAGTAGTTGTAGCTGAGAATATCAAGGCCCTTTTTGCTGATGTCGTCCATTTTGTTGAAAATGCTCAGGCTCTGGCCTTTGGAAATCTGCTCGGGGAAGTCATCCCACTTACAGAGCGAGATCTGCATGACTTTGAGGCTACTTTCGACAGGGAAAAGCATTCTAGAAAGCTTTGGGCCTATTATTCAGTTACTGCTGCCAATTCCGGCCGCATTCCTCCTGAGTGGCTTGAAGACAGGTTACCCTAATCTCAGCCAAGAGTGCTGTTTATAAAATTCAGTGCCGGATATTTAGTATCTGCGCGAGGTCGCGCCAGGTGATAATTTAGTTATTGTCTGCTGATCTTGACCCATAGACTTTGATGCGGCAGAGATCTATCGCTGTGTGATCCTGGTCGGTAAAATCTTCCTGAATGGACGCTGGAAAATCCAAATAATCGGCATTTGGTGACATGTGTCACGCAGCTCATCTGCTAAGTTTCATTTTAGGACGTACTAGACAGCAGAAAGTCATTTGTCGTTCCAAACGATTGGTATGGCAAATGTGCTTGACTGGTCTTGCTGAAACTGCTAAAAAAGCGTTAGCAGTTTCAGGATTGTATCATGGTGCTTCGCTAAGGGGGTGGAAGTATGCACACAATTGCGGTTCGTCTTCTTCTCGAGCTCCGGGGGCAATTAGGGCTGTCTCATAAGTTGTAACGTACAACTATCAGGTTAGAGACCTAATAAATGGGGGAAAGTTGAAGGCTAAAATCATAGGACTAACTATGCTATCTGCGCTTGTAATGAGTGCATGTGGTTCAGGAAGTTCAACATCTAGCTCGACGGCAACATCGGCAGCAAGTTCTGGAAGTGCCAGTGCAGCCGGCCAACCGTCGACCGCTACTCACCTTAGTTTCAATGCTAACGGAACACCCAATCTAAAAGGATTGACCTTCAAGATTGGAAACGCTGCCGGTAGTGCTCACATTGGTGACACCAATGTTCACGATTTGGTGTATTACTTAAAGAAATGGGGTGCCTCGGCAACTCAGACTAATGCGTCAGGTAATGCTGCTGAATTAGCAGTTGCCAGTGGTTCGCTGGTTTCGGTGTCAGGTCCTGTGCCGGCTGTTGTTGATGCAGGGTTAGTGATATTTGGACCAAACCAGGCCCGGCTTGACGATGTGATTCTGGCCAAGAAGAGTATTGCTTCGCTGAGTGACCTAAAGGGTAAGAAGATTGCGATCTGCTGCGTGGCTTCGCCGGATGAGGTCCTTCTGACTGCAGCACTGAAGAAGGCTGGTCTCACCGCCTCCCAGGTGTCGATTCTGAAGACTGGCGCCAGCACCGCATCTTTCAATGCTTTGGTAGCTGGACAGGTGGATGTGGCATTCGTCCACTCAAATGCAGTTCCTAAGGCTGGTCCAAACTTTCATGTACTAGGTGTAGGTGCCACGATTCTGCCTCAATATGCAGACAGTTTCATGGGTGCCAAGGCTTCATGGTTGAAGTCCCATCCTGCCATGGCAGAGGCGATTGACCTTGCCTGGCTGGCATCTGCAAAACTGTTCAATACCAACGAGGCCGCATGGGTTAAGCACGCTGCTTCATACACCAGCAATGCAGACACCACTGCACAGTATCAGGCCGCGTGGAACGAGCTTAGAGGCATTCAAGGTTGGCCAGTAAGCAAATCAATCGTCTCCTCTTCGGTGATTGCGTTCAACCTAGGTGTGGCAAAGCAGCAGAATGCTCTCAAGGGGCCAGGTCTGAACCCTCAGTCGCAGCTTCAGGATTTGACTCCTTGGCAGAACGCTTGGGCACAGTTCAGTGCGCATGAGAGTGCATACTAAGTGGTAAGTGAATCAAATAGTGAGTTTGCATCTAATGATGCTACGGCTACCGGTCTTCTGGGAAATCCCCAGGAGGCCGGGGTTGGACTCGATGATAATTTGGGAAACAGAGCTATGGTGGCTACCAGTGTTTTAGAGATTCAACAAAATAAGCCCGAAGTTGGGTTATTCCAACAGCACAAGGTGAGAATTGCGCGTTGGGTGGCAGTTATAATAGCGCTTGCGCTGTGGCAGATCTCGGGGTCATTTTTGAACCCAATCTTTATATCAACCCCCTCTGCAGTTATCAGTTCCTTTTTTCATCTGATTGGTGATGGTAAGCTTCCGGGTGCATTTGTAAGCTCCCTGTTTGAGATGATCGCAGGAATCGTGATTGCCGGAGTGATCGGTATCGGGATTGGCCTGTTGATGGGCCGGGTCAGGATGATAGAAAAGGCATTTGAGCCGTTGGTGGCTTTTGGAAATGCCACTCCTTCCATTGCATTGCTGCCGGTTATGGAAATTTGGTTTGGAATTGGCACGAATGCGCGCGTTGCGTTTATTATGGTGATTTGTCTTTGGCCAATGCTGGTAAATACATATGCGGGAGTTCGTGCAGTTAGAGGGAGCTACACCGATGTTGGCAAGGCATTTGGTTTGAATGGGTGGAAGCAAACCTGGAAGGTTTATTTCCCTGGGACAATTCCTTTTATTTTTATCGGGATCAGGATTTCTTTGGCAGTTGGTGCCGTCGGAATGATCCTTGGCGGCCAGGAAATTGGGGACAGCGGCCTTGGTGGCCTAAGTTCAACATTTGGTAGTTACAGCCAGACCGCTGACCTAGTGGCGACAATTGTGACAACTACAGGTTTGGCGTTAATTCTCTTTGCAATCGCCAGGAAAGTTCAAGACGTGAAATTTCCATGGATTGCTGATACATCTGCAGGAAGGCGTGCCTCTTAATGACATACGACACTCAAAATACAAAAACAGGTGGCTCAACAGCTGTGGATAGTGGAGTTGCAGCATCTAGTTCTCGTCCGATACTTGAAGTAAAGGACATGTGCAAAACGTTCATTACCAAGGAGAGAACCATTGTTGCGCTTGACCATGTCAGCCTGTCGGTTAAACCAGGGGAGTTTATTTCCCTGGTAGGTCCTAGTGGTTGTGGAAAGACAACCCTTCTTCGAATCATCGATGGCCTTGAGAAGGCTGATGCGGGCCTAAGGGCACTTGATGGGGTTCCGTTGGACGGCGTATCGCAGGAGATGGCGTATGTCTTTCAGGATATCAACCTCCTGCCGTGGCGCTCGGTGCTTGAAAACGCGGCACTGGGTCTCGAGGCACGCGGTGTGAATAAGAAGGACCGCCACGAAAGGGCTATGGAGGTTCTGGAAATGGTCGGATTGGCTTCATTTGCTTCTGCTCCTCCCTATACCCTTTCTGGAGGTATGCAGCAAAGGGTGGGTGTGGCAAGAGCATTAGCTGTTCGTCCGAAAGTGTTACTTATGGACGAGCCGTTTGGCCAGCTCGATAACTTTACCCGTGAGGCACTTCAGATCGAGATTGCAAACCTGTGGGCCAAGCTGGGAACTACTATCGTTTTCGTTACCCACGATGTTGACGAGGCAATATTCCTCTCAGATCGAATTGCATTGTTTCAGCCCAATCCGGGAAGGCTTACTGAAATAGTTGATGTGGATCTTCCAAGGCCTCGTACCGATTATGACGTTCGGGCACATCCACATGCAATAGAGTTTCGAAGTTACATAATGTCGCATCTTCGCGGCGGCAAGGGGACGCTGGAATGAGTTCAACTGTTTCAGAAATCAAGGTGGCAAGCGCTGAGGATGCAAAGCGTATGCCACCTCCACCAAAGCCACCTTTGGCGGAGCGTCCATGGATGTCGATAGTGGCGCCGCTCGTCACAGCGGCAATAATAGTGTTGATTTGGCAAATTGCTTCCAGCTTTGTCAGCGCGGTGTTGATACCCGGACCAGCTAAGGTAGCGTCAGACTTCATGGCTTTGTTCAAAGCGGGTACTGCCCAGTCAGCTCTGTCTATATCAATTAGAGAACTCTATATTGGGCTTGGGATTGGCTTAGTGGCTGGAATCATTTTTGGCATGCTGATCGGTCGTTACGCTATGGCCGAGGGTGTGCTTGGACCGTTTATAAATGCTGCAAACGCAACGCCATTGAATGTGTTGATCCCGTTATTGATTGTTTGGGTTGGAATCTCGGCTAAAGCCAGAATACTTTTTGTGGTTCTGATTACGTTTTTCCCGGTTTTGCTCAATACGGCAGGTGGACTTCGCAACGTCAGCAGAGGCTATGTAGAGGTCGGGAAAACCATGGGTCTAAGTGAGCGGCAACTGGTTCGAAAAGTTATCCTACCAGCTTCTGTTCCCTATATCTTTGCCGGCATCAGGATCGGTGTAGCGTTAGCAGTGATCGGGATGATAGTGGGTGAGATGGAGGTCTCTAATGTTGGACTCGGCTACCTGCTGAATTTCTTTGGTGAGGGATTCCAAACCGGAAAGCTTCTGGCATTGGTCTTTTTGGCATCATTGATTGGAGTATTCAACGTGGTTGTCGTCAGATTGATACAGAGGAGATTTTTCAAATGGACCTTGGTGTATCGCTAAATTAGGTTGGATTCTTCAGTTTTTCCAGTGAAAAATTTAGTCCGCGGCGGAATGGTTTGTTTGTTCCGCCGCTTATTAGTTTAATCCAAGATGTTTACATAGAAATTAGGTTGGAATTGGCAAACATACCCAACTGATTTGGCAGTGAAAGAGGATGTGATTTATTGTTGATTTTGTCGAGATCGGTTCTCAGTCAGATTGATTCTGTTGAGAGCCGTGACGGCGCTGATCTTATGGATGAAATTAAGGTTTTAGCGGCGAGTATTGGCGCGTAGCGAAATGTGGCAGATTGTCAGGCTGGCTTGTGGTTTTTATTTGGTAATTCTTGCGGGTCTGAGTTTACCTGGCCATACAATCCGTATTAGACCATAAGCTACAGTCAATTAAATTGTCTCTGAAGTGTGTTTGACTAAAAACTGGAGGAACACTTGAGTACGCAAGAGGGTATCAGGCCGGCACCGGTGCCATTGGTGTTGGGTGGAGCAAGAGGTGGACCCAACGTCAAGACGTTGCGTAAGGATGCTTGGAAAAGAACTCCACTATTTACAGCTATTTATTTGGCTGCGTTTGTAATCTACGCCACCTGGGCTGCTTTTCAAAACGGTAATTATTACGTGGGTGCAAGCGCTCATAGGGATTTGATCTCCCCATTCTACTCCCCGTGTATTGCAGCCAGCTGTAGCGCGGGGGCTCGGGGGAGTTTTTATCTCCATTGGTGGACTTACTCACCGGCTATCGTTATTTTGATCATTCCGCTTGGTTTTAGGGTAACTTGCTACTACTACAGAAAGGCCTATTATCGGTCTTTCTGGTTGTCGCCTCCCGCATGTGGTGTTGCTGACTCTCACGCCAAATATACCGGTGAAACAAGATTTCCATTGATCCTGCAAAATATTCATCGCTACTTTTTTGTGCTTGGACTTCTGCTCAACATTATTCTTACAGCAGATGCTATCAATGCATTCAGAATGCCCGGTGACGGAGGAATCGGTGTCTCTGTTGGGACTCTTGTACTTTGTGTTAATGCAATCCTCCTGTGGGCTTACTCAATCTCATGCCACGCTTGCAGGCATCTATGTGGCGGGAATGTAAAGCAATTTTCAAAGCATCCAATTAAGTACCGTTTTTGGAAGTTTGTTACCCCACTCAACGGTCGTCATATGCAACTGGCTTGGGCAAGTTTGACATTTGTAGCGCTTTCGGATCTTTATGTTCGGTTAGTCGCAAGTGGCGTATTTTCTGATCCGAAAATTTTCTAAAGGGTGAACATGTCTGAATATGAAAAGTTTGATTATGACGTCCTGGTAATTGGGGCCGGTGGAGCCGGATTGCGGGCAGCAATCGAGGCAAAACACAGAGGACTTCGCGTAGCCATCGTGTGCAAGTCGCTACTTGGCAAGGCACACACTGTTATGGCTGAAGGCGGGGCTGCCGCAGCTATGGGAAATGTTTGGGCTGAAGATAACTGGAAGGTTCACTTCAGAGATACCTTCCGCGGCGGCAAGATGATGGGAAACTGGCGTATGGTGCAGTTGCATGCACAGGAGGCGCCAGACCGGATTCATGAACTTGAAGCCTGGGGAGCACTTTTTGACCGCACAAAGGATGGGCGAATCCATCAGAGAGACTTTGGCGGTCACCGTTATGCCAGGCTTGCACACGTCGGTGACAGAACCGGGCTTGAGCTGATTCGTACCCTGCAGCAACGGGCAGTGGCACTTGATATCGAAGTTCACATGGAATGCAAAGTGCTGAAACTTTTGCACAATGCTTCCGGGGAATTGAGTGGGGCAATCGGTTATCAGCGGCCAACCGGAAAGATGCTTGTTTTCGGCGCCAAATCGATAGTAATGGCAACCGGTGGGATCGGAAGAAGTTGGAAATATTCGACCAACTCCTGGGAATCGACAGGCGACGGGCACGCCTTGGCTCTATGGGCCGGGGCGGATCTGATAGATATGGAATGTGTCCAGTTCCATCCGACTGGAATGGTTTGGCCCCTGTCGGTTAGGGGGTTACTTGTCACTGAGGGTGTGCGAGGCGATGGTGGAGTATTGCGCAACTCTGAGGGCAAGCGATTTATGTTCGACTACATACCTCCTATTTTTGCCGCAGAAACGGCTGACAATGAAGCTGAGGCAGATCGTTGGTATGAGGATCATATTAACAATCGCAGGCCTCCGGAGTTGTTGCCAAGAGATGAAGTTGCCAGATCCATTAACTCAGAGGTAAAGGCTGGCCGCGGTAGTCCGCACGGTGGAGTCTTCCTGGACATAGGCAGCAGAAGATCTGCGGAGTATATTCAGCGTCAGCTCCCGTCGATGTATCACCAATTCAAGGAATTGGCTGGAGTCGACATAACCACTGAGCCTATGGAAGTCGGGCCAACCTGTCACTACGTCATGGGCGGAATTAAGGTGGATGCTGACAGTGCAGCCACAACAGCGTCAGGCCTCTTTGCTGCCGGTGAGGTAGCTGCGGGACTTCACGGAGCCAACAGACTCGGTGGAAACTCTCTTTCTGACCTTTTAGTGTTCGGGCGCCGTGCCGGAATGGGTGCTTCTGATTTCGCAGAGGGACGTACCAGTAGCACTGAGCTACTGGAAAGCGAGATTGAGGAGGCAATCGCTGAGGCTATGGCTCCATTTCATCGTGAAGCTGGCGAGAACCCTTATGACCTTCAAAGTGACCTTCAGGACACGATGCAGAATCTGGTTGGAATCATTCGCACCGGATCTGAATTGACCCAGGCACTTGATGAGATCAACGTACTTAAAGGCCGAGTGAAGAATCTGTCGGTAAAGGGAGGGCTTTCATACAATCCCGGATGGAATCTGGCCACCGACCTTCCTTCCATGCTTTCTGTTTGCACTATGGTGACCCTTGGCGCCATAGAGAGAAAAGAGAGTCGTGGAGGCCATACTCGAGACGATTATCCAGGTCCAGATCCAGAACTTGGAAAACTGAACTTTGTCCAGAGGCTTACCGAATCAGGGGACTACTCCGTTACTCCGGAACCGTTGCCGGAGATGCCGGATGAACTGAAGGCTTTGCTAGAGGAAGAAGGGGCACACTGATGGCTGAAGTCGTGATGAGAATATGGAGGGGAGACTCTGACGGTGGGCAGTTTGAAGAGTATCCCACTGAAGTATATGAAGGTGAAGTGGTTTTGGACGTCGTCCATCATGTGCAAGCTGGGCCAGCACCTGATCTAGCCTGTCGCTGGAACTGCAAGGCAGGAAAGTGTGGCTCGTGTTCCGCTGAGATCAATGGCCTCCCCAGGTTGATGTGCATGACCCGGATGGATACTTTGCCGGAAGGTGAACCCGTAACCATAGCGCCCATGAGGACGTTTCCTATCATTCGTGATTTGGTGACCGATGTATCGTTCAACTACGAGATGGCGCGCAGGCTTCCGCCGTTTGCTCCCCGCGAACCCGATGCCGATGGAATTTATCGGATGCAGCAAATCGATGTAGAGCGTGGTCAAGAGTTCCGTAAGTGTATTGAGTGTTTCATGTGCCAGGATGTTTGCCACGTTATCCGAGATCATGAAGAGAATAAGACCAACTATGCAGGTCCCAGGATGTTTATTAGATATATGGAGCTGGAGTCACATCCGCTCGATACTAATGATCGTCGTGAGCTGCTTCGCCAGGAAATGGGGATTGGTTTCTGTAACATTACCAAATGTTGCACCGAAGTCTGCCCGGAACACATCAAGATCACCGACAATGCAATAATCCCACTCAAGGAAAGGGTTGTCGATGCCTCTTACGACCCTATTTCCTGGCTGGGAAGAAAGATTACTCGGCGCACTAAGAAAAGTGCAGCTGAGGCTGCTAATTATCGTACCGATCCAATGATGAGTAAATCCCAGTAGTGTAAGTCTGATTGAATCCTAATGAGGCCCGAGTCCAACTTTGGATTTCGGGTCTCATTCATACCTGGGTATATAACGACAAAACTGAAAGTTGTCGATCGATAAATGCGAGCCCAGTTCCATTTCAATTGTCAGATTCTGGGGGAGTTCTGCGATTCCAGTGGGTTTGCCCCCTGCTATTTTTGGACTAATTGTAAGGCATAGTTCGTTAATCAGTTTCAGGCTCAAGAGTTGAGAAAATAGGTTCGGTCCTCCTTCACACAGTACTGAAGTTAGAGCCATCGAACTTAAGAGTGTTTTAACCCTTGAGAGGTCGACCTTCTCTTCGCCTAATATAACGAATTCAGCAAGATTACCGAACCCGTCGATCTCGTCGTTATTTGACTCATACGACTTTGCCGAGGTCACAATTAATGGAGGGTGTTCTCGGTCCAGAAATTTGGCGTTGCTGGGTATGTCCAGCGAATTTGATACGATGACCAGCCTGGGCCTGGCGTGGCTATCTGGATTTGGCTGTGGTACGCCGTAGTTTTCTTTCCGTGCAGTGCCAGCTCCAACCAAAATTGCATTGCATTGTTTGCGAAGATAGTTGAATATTGCCCTATCGGGCGGCCCGCTCACTGCCTGGCTCTGGTCGTCTACCTTGACTACCCCGTTGGCCGCGGTAGCAAAGTTTGCTCGGATCCATACCGTGTTTGTGGGCTCGAGCTTAGGGTCTGGATAGAATTCGGAAAGGTCTATCTGGTCTATTTGTTCCAAGTGGTAGCTTGCCATTCTGGCATTTTATGGGCAAAATACCAGAATGGCACGCGCTGGTATGACGATAATTGCCGATCCGTGTAGGTCGGGATGATATGTGTTATCTATGACCAGGAAAGCCAATAAAAAGGAAGAAGTTGGGGTTAGGAGCTAAATAAAGTTATATTGAGTCCAGCTCCTAACCGTCCGGGCTTGAATTGGCTCTAGGAAAGCCTCAAGCCGTTCCAACTAAACCGATAACTGACCAACACCTGCCTGCACCCGCAATTTATCCGAAACAGCTTCAATGTAAGACTGATCTTGGGGAAGGACAACCGAGGCCGACCGTACCCGGTGGTGGGAGGGGTTGACTCCCGGAGGTGTTGTCCCATTTTCGCGTAGCGCAATTGCGGCTTTACGCAGTTTTGCCCGAGCTTTGATGATACCAGCGTCGGTGGCCGCCAGTCGTTCTTTCGTGCGATCCACTATGGGGCCCATACTTTCCTGCATGGCGGCGTCTTGCGATGCAATTCCTGCGATTCCCGAGTATGTTTCTCCGCGTCGTTGAGCATCGCGGTCTATTAGATAATCATTGTCTTTATTACCAATCGGTCGATAGGTGCCAGGAATGTTCTTGCTGTGAACACCGTTGCCGTCCATCATTGCTTGGCGTTCCGCAGAAGTCAGAGCACGAACTGGCTGATAGTCGAAGGTGAAAACCCAGCAGCTTTCATCATCGCTTGGAATCCAGAAATGGCCATGAACCGGGTGGTCGCCGCGAGGTGGCACCATTGTGAAGCTTGGCATTACCCACTGAGTGATACGCCAGTAATATTTACCCTCTTCCGCAAAGCGGCGGGCGCCAATATACAATCCGCCATCGCTATCTACGACTTCAAAAAATGGCTTGAGATCGTTATGGTTATACTGGTTGCCCTGGGCCCCTTTGAATAGAGGATCGTTATCCAGTCCAGTTGAATGAAGCCACGACACATGACTCGAGTCGATACCACCTTCAAGGGCCTGCAACCAATTGCACTCTTCAATCCGCTTGGAAGTATAGGTTTGTTCGGCAGGCACATGTATGAATTCGTATTCGGGTAGGGGCGGAGTCTTTTCGGGTTCGCCCATATAAGTCCAGAGGATGTCACCGATTTGAACAAGCGGATATGACCGGAGCTTCACGTTGGTGCAAAAGTGGCTAGTGGCAGGTTCTGAAGGAACCTCAATGCACTGGCCGTGAACGTCGTATTTCCATCCGTGGTATGGGCAGCGTAAACCACCTTCCTCATTTCGCCCGAACCAGAGTGATGCCCCTCGATGTGCGCAGAACTCATCCATTAAGCCGAGCTGCCCTTCAGAGTCGCGAAATGCAATCATCCGCTCACCTAGGAGCTTTACCCGAATCGGAGGGCAGTCGTTGGTTGGCAGTTCTTCAGCGAGAAGAGCGGGAAGCCAGTACTGCCTAAATAGATCGCCCATTGGGGTTCCTGGACCTGTTTGAGTCAAGAGTTCATTCATTTCCTGTCGCAGCATTCCGACATCCTTTCCTTAGCCGATTGATTGAAAATCGGGTCTAAAAATAGCCGATAGGTTGAAGATATAATGATTAAATTATTACCAACTAACTAAACGTATAGTAGTTTAGTATATTTATATTTCGATTATTTGGCAGCCCAAAGAGCTTCTTCATTGAATTGCGACGGCATCAAAGTCCTCAATGGCGGTCAGATAATTTCTATATCCAAAGAATCACTCTATTGTTCTATGAAGGAACATTTCACTGGAGAGTTCTGTACTAAATTGTGGTTACCTAAAACCCCCTTCGAGGGATTCTCCCCATCCTATTGTGCCGGGATTCGGCGAATTCTGATCGAATCAAAACATCTTGCCGAATTATTAATTGTCAATCCATATCTAACTAAGTGGTCGTAGCCCTTCTGGTTAGAGGCATGGGTCGATTCCTGAATGGCTGGGAGAATCGATGCACCCGGTGGTGGCCCACGGTCTAAATTTCGGAAAGGCTCCCACAATCATTATCTGGCAGCTTAGGGCTAAATTCCTATCCGGCATTTGTCGATATAACGATATCCGCCTGCACGTCCGCACTTGGGCTGAAATAATGTTAACTGTGGGTAGGAAGGTCTGTAATTCTGATTTCCCGTTTGTGGCGGTATATATGTCGGCGGCAAGTCCGAGATTTGAAGATCATTGCTGCTGTTCGGTTAGAAGTTAGGTTTAGGAGATGAAAGCAAGATGATTGAGTTCAAGGAAATTGATCTACAGGCCAAGGCGCCAAACCTGACTGATGGAGGAAGATGGAGCCAGGTACCACTTGTCCAGAGGATTGATCCGCTTACGCAGAAATCCACCAGACTTCTCACCGGTGTCAAATTGCAACCTGAGAGTCCTCCGGATCTTTCTGAGCTGGCTGCTCAAGGGGGATTCTGCCCATTTTGTGATGGTACCTTCGAAAATGTGACCTATCCATTTGAATCTGATGTGGTCCCCGCTGGCCGATTGAGAAGAAATCGGGCGGCAATTGTTCCTAACATTATGGCTTATTCTGGATACTCTTCAGTTGGTATCTACGACACCTCCAGACATTTTCTCGGTCTTGAGGATTTTAACGAAGAGTTGATTTTTGATGCCATGTACCTCATGGTTGAACATGGTCAAATGGTGAGGAATTCACGGCCTGATCTCGTTTGGTCGAGCATCAGCGCAAACTATCTTCCCTCGTCGGGATCGTCAGTTCTGCATCCCCATCTTCAATCATCGCATGATATTGAGCCGATGCAAATCCAGAGAGAATTGGCTAGTGGGACGGAAAGGTATCATAGGATCAATTCAGGCTCGTACTTTGACGATCTGGTGGCCAAAGAACTCGGTGGGCCTCGTTTTGTTGGGCGAACTGGTTCCATAAGCTGGATCACGCCATTTGCACCTAGGGGATTTCAAGAAATATGGGGAGTATTTGGTGACTATGGTGATGTTGTTGAACTAGAGGAAGATGCGCTCAGAGAGCTTGCTGATGGACTCTGCCGTGTGCTCAGATATTACAAAGCTGGAAATTTTTCCTCTTTCAACTTCTCTATGGTGGGAGGCGGACCTAATGCTTCTGAGCACGGTTTCAAACTGGTATTTCGAATATTGGTGCGTTCTAATCCAGATAGATATTATCGAAGTGACGTCACCTATTTTGAGAGACTGTTGGATGAGCCATTGATCGATGTGCCACCTGAAGAAGTGGCTGCTTCGGCAAGAAGCTACTTTATTGAATCGGTATAGCCTTAAAAGTGATTGAGGCCAGATGATAGGAAAGAGCCAAGGCAATCTGTAGAAAGAGTTCACCGTCTCTTGGATTTTTATGGACGATACTCCCTTGGAGGTCCAGTTTCGAGGGAGATTTCAATGCAGAAATGACCTTGTTGTTTCAAATCAAATATGTTCATAATTGGCCTACCCTTCAGCATGTAAAACTCCTTTACAAAATTCGATACTTCACTCAAGAGTATTGTCTGTTGGGTGGGTCAATTTTTGTCGCTGCTGGCGGGTCCGATTAATTCCGCTGTTTACAACAATCCTGTGCCACGGGTATCTGAACTGGTTTCCTCCCTGTGGCAGCGTGTTATAGCAGGTAACGGGGGATAGCACCGTGGTTACCCAGTGGCGGGATGGGTGACTGGATAACCACGGCACTTGGGGGAAGCTTTGTTGAAATTGTGCCACCCGAATTTATTGCAGTTGTTGTCAACATCCTCCCTGCGGATTAATCCGGAGGATTCTTTTAGACCTATGTCTCCTTCAGGAACCGAAGCTTTCTCTGGCCGCTGTGTTCAGCCCAGACAGGTTTGCCAGCTGTGTCAGTCTGCGTCCTGTGGCATGAATGTTTTGGCCTACCAGTTCTATCTCCGCATCAGTGATGTATCCAAAGCTGGCAAAGGCAAAGGCCACTTGGTTTTTGGCATTTGCTGCCTGGGTATTCGTGCTGCATGGATAAAATCTCTGGCGGATTTGCATTTAGTTACCTCACCTCTTAGTCGCCATAGGCCTTGTGGCTCAGGTGTTGGCCACAATTCTGCATCTTTAGTTATCTGATTTAGATTTCAAAGTCGATCTGAACGAGTCGTTTGAATAGCGGCGTTTCTTAGCAGCTTTGGATGTTTTATCATCAGAAGATTCACCTTCTTTTTTTGCTGAATTCGATCTAGTTTTGACATGGCCTACCGGTGGAAAAGTTGTAGTGGTACTGGGACTTGGAACAGAACTGGCATATAAAGCTTGGCTGGCAGCACTGCTGGCTGCTATAGCCTGAGCTGCACTAATTTTGGATTGCAGCGACGTTTCCTCTTGTGAGAGTTGCTTTAGCTGCTGGTTCATCGTCTGAGAGGAGCGGTTCTGGCCAGTAGTTTTTGAAGTGGTCACTTGACTAGTTGTTGGCAATGATTGAGACGACGCGGTGGAAACTGCGTGGACCGCAGCGGCCGAACCAACACCCACGCCGAGTGCCGCGGTAATTTTTATTATGGAAAATTTTGAGGTCACAGTTCCTCCTTGGTCTCCGAATTAATTATCGATGGCCAAGGCTTGATAAAGATTACCGTAATGTTAGAAAAATCTTACGACAACGGTTCTTGATGAGAACCGTTGGGTGGGTGCTTGCAAATGGGCGATTGTAAGGGCCACTTGCTCATTTCTTTGACCGGCAGAGTCGAAATCAAACAGACGTATCCGATTAGAGGATAAGCCTGAGTACCGTGAACTACCTCCGCCTGAAGTCGGAGGCTTCTGCTGCCTCTGCCAACAAGCTTGGGTTTTCGGACCTCTGCCGCCGATGTCCGCGTCATTCTCACATGACCTCCCGAACTGTGATGCAGCCCGTCTCTTGATTCCCGCTTCCACGCCTTCCCTGATGCTCCGGCTCTGGACCAGACCAGTCTGGCTCCGAGGTTGTGTCCCGAATATTGTGCAAATTCCACTAGCTGAATAATCAGTTGGCGGTGGCCATAGTTATCTAGAAATTATTAGAAAACCAGAGCCCCAAGTAGGCACACCATGACCACCAGCAATAAGAATAAAGCAATTTCTCTCCAAGTAAAAGAGATACTCGCCCAAGATGGCGATTTACTGCGAAATATTATTCGGGAAGTCATACAGGAATTCCTAGAAGCAGAGACGGACGAGGCACTTGG
>JAJZLS010000002.1 GCA_021803345.1 Actinomycetes bacterium | reverse complement strand
CGCTGGCTTCAGCCAAAACGACCACCAGCACCAGCACCAGCAGTCCAGGAAACTCACAAGCCTCGCTCAGATCCTGCCTTTCAGCGCACGGCTACATTTTCCCCAAGTACAATCCCAACTCTAAAATACCTCCAACTACGGTTCCAGCTTCAGTTAGACGAGCAGCGTATGCCGCTTGCGCAAGTAGTTCTGGCACTAAACACTTTGCGTTATCCCCGACACAGAAGAAGGCGCTACAGGCGTATACCGCGTGCTTAACTTCTCATGGGGTGGCCCTTCCCACCACCACAACTTCAGCGAACGGAACCAGCCAAAGAAAGAGTTTTGCTGGTCTCAAAGCTCTGAGGCAGTCGCCCAATTTTGCAGCCGCAGCCAAAGCTTGCGCAAATCTCAAACCAACGTTTAGAGGAGCTGGGGGTAAAAACTTCATCCATAGCACCACCACAACCAATTCTGGCGGCTAAGGCCCAAACCTCTCACACCTAGTCACTCAGTAACCATGACTTTCATCGGCCGTTTCTAACTGGAGATTGCAAAAAAACTGGAATAAATCACATTGGCACGGTAATGTGTAGTTGGATAATTAAGAGCCCGAATAGCTCTACGCGCAAGGAGGCGCCATGCTTGTCCTTACCAGGCGGGTAAACGAAAGCATCGTTATTGGTAATAACATCGTGATAACAATTTTAGAGATCCAGCGTGACGCTATCCGTATTGGAATCAAGGCACCGCATGACGTGGAGATAAATCGAGAAGAGATCTTTCAACTGCTTGCCGACAAGCTGAAAGACTCCGCCATGGTGATCGAGTCCAACCAAATGGAATCTGAAACCTCTAATCTGGTCGACGAACAGGTATAAGACTTATTTTTTGAGGACGATAATTGCTTCGCACTAGCAGTGCTTGGCCAATGCGAAGTCGAAACAGAAGATTACCCTTAGATTTACCAGAATTCAACCCGCTGGCTACTTTTTCAACGTAATCAAGTGTGGCTATATCGCTAATTCCCGAAAGACACAATTTGGATCTATGATTGTTCAGCACCGTTCTGCTCTTGATTCCATATATCGCTTCCAACTGTGACAGGTCCTGAAAAATAGAGACCAAAACTATCCCATAGCTCCCACTTGTGGAAGCGACCTTGTCAAGATCGGGAATTGGCGCAACGTTAGCCAATTCATCAAGCAGAAAAAGAATCTTGTGGTCGGCGTCCTGATATGCCACTTCCAAAAGTTTTCGCAGAAAAAGCTCATAAATTGGCAGATACCTTTCTGAACGGAATAAAGGGGAGCAAATATACAAGGTATTACAACTTTTTCGGTCTAGCAGCGAGGAGATCTCTATTCCATCAGTGCTTAACAGTTCACAAATAAATGGATCGCCATAAGGTTCCAGAAGTGAAAGCAGCGTCGCAATAACAGACGTCAGGGTGCGGGAATCAAGTCTTACTATTCCCTCAAGTGCACTCCTGGCCTCCCACTGCTGCGCATTTGTCAGGGCTTCAAACGCTGGTTCAAATTCATGGGACTCAATCCACGAAAAAATTGTGGAAAGGTTTGGCTGAGCCAGAGAAGCAGCCAAAATCAGGGGTCCCAGCATCTTGGCCGCCAATTGGCTCCAGAATTCTATATCGCCACCCTTATGCTTGTTTAGCCTGCACAGCGCATCAGCCACCATTTTCGCTCCTGCAAAATCCTCAGCCATCGAAAAGAGATTCCAGGACGAGCTTTGTGAACTCGAGAGATCAAAAACCTCACATTCACCCAACGACCTTCTCCCCGCTAAACTTTGGCCCAAGATGTCCTCTTTTACACTCGTGACAACTGCGGGACCTCTGAATTCGCTAAGAATTGGAATAGCAAGTGAGGTTGTTTTCCCGGACCGGGTGGGTCCAAATACCAGAAGGGAATCGGTCGGAGGTAGGTAAATTGGGAGCAAACCTTTTCGACCCAAACGTATCGATTTCCCATCAGAGCGGAACTTCAAGTAATCGACCAACAAAGGCCAGTAGTCAAACTCTGTACTTAAGATTTTGAAGTTGGGACTAAAGTTGCCATTCGGATTCCTGGTGGCACCTTGGCTCTTCCCGCTCCAGAAAAGAAGAGCCAATATAGCCAGTATCAGGGGAATCATCCCAAACAAATCCATAATTAGACCATCCGGGCGTCAGTATCAAAGATCTTTCGTTCTTTATCGGTCAGTTGCACATCGACAATAAATGTTTCACCTGCCACTTTCCACAAACAGCTGCCGCGCTTTAGGGTGCCGAGCAAAGATATCTCAGTCTCAGTCAATTCCAATAACCCTCCAATTTTGCGGGCTGGCACAGGATCAAGATGAAAAATTATGAAAGTTTGAGAATCGCTCACAAGTCCAGCAGCAATCTGCCCACCTCCACTGGCCTGGTCTCCAGGTACCAATAGGTCTTCACTTCTGTGCACAACTGCAATATTTGCGATCCCGTAGCTTCTTGCCAACTTCCAGTATGAGCGAAAAAAACCTACGCACCCGGGGCTTGAAAGCGCCATCCAAGCTTCGTCGAGGGCTATCAGGTATTTATGGCCACCTTTAGAAAGAGCATTTTTCAATAGTGACAGAAAAACAGGAACTCCCACGGCCATCACCCCTGGATTACTGGCGGTGAATAAATCAACATTCAAAATCCGGCCTAACTCGATATTGGCTTTGGGATCAGCTTTGCGACCGTCAATGATTCCGATCAAGTCCCCGAAAAGATAGCGCCTGAGTTCGATTCCGAGTGACCTGGCACAATCGGACTCTTCATAATATCGATTTTCTGCACTGCCCTCCTGAGAGCGGGCGAGATATTGAAGTTCCTGATATAGATCGTTCATGTCAACTAAATCGTGTCTATTCTCGCAATTACTTAGTGCATTTTCAATCACGTACTCCTCTAATGAAGAGATAGGCCGGTCCAATATCGCTGAGAATGTGACAACCAAATTGGAAAGCCGCTCCAGATGGACGGCGTCCCCGTTAGATGGGTTCCCTCCTTGGAAGCTGAGCGGATTCAGACCGGCTCCCTTTTTAGTCCCAAATGCAAACGAGGACCCTGAGTTCATCTGGGTCAACTGCTGATACTCCCCTTTCGGGTCCAAAATACACACCCGATATCCAATCTCGAGATGCCTGTTCAAAATCGCCTTCACCAGTGCGCTTTTACCATATCCAATCTGACCAAATACCATAAGATTGGGACTTGTCAGAACTCCCTGGCTATAGAGCTCGAATGGATTATAAAAATAGGGACCTCGAAGCCGACTCTTACCCACATACACCGATTTGCATCTGGGCGGAGTTCCACAAATAGGTGGAAAAAGCGCGCCCAGATTTCGAGAAGTAATCCAGTAACTCATTTATTACTCCACCCCTCAGTCCCAAACAAATCACGCCAACATTTCATCTGAGTGCCATAGGCGCACTCAAGGCTGACCCCACTTTGTTCCGATTTGAGCAGTATCTGATTCGCTGCAAGTTCAAGTTCTGCTTCGGTGGTGGCAAAAAGCACCAATGTCCCGGAAACGGAATACATAACATAACCTAAATCCAGTTCTTCCTCCTGGACCTGCAGTGATCCAATTGCACGATTTTCGGACTGTCTGCCCAAAAACCCCAGTAGTGTCCTGACTCCAGCGTCAGCCGTAATCCCTGACCGTTTAGCCCTGACCTTTCTTAGTGCATATCTGTTATCAACAAGTTTCAGTCTGAAACTCAACAGACCCTCCCCCGCCACAGAAGAAAGAAATGGTACCAGGAAATCGGCATTTACTTCGCCCTTAGGGAGCCCGGTCACCTGAAAAAGTTTGGCCAACTTGTCGCCCAGCTCCATATGTCGCCAATGTGAACGCATCGACAGTGCCTTCTCGAGGTCTGGGGCTGGTCGGCCGAATAACACAACCTTGCGAAGGGAACTTTGATCAAGGCCTCTGGCGGTGACCCCAATATCGCGTGCAGCGACTGAAATCTGAGACACGAGTTCCGCAAAACCAGTCGACTTCGAACCCGATATCAACAGATAGAGTTGTCGCCTGATCGAGCTATTGCTTGATGAACGTACAAGTTCTTCGAGCTCTGGATCTGACTCTTGATTGATGGAAGTCGGCGTATCAAAATTTCCAGGTGTAAAGGTGTATACAAGGCAGAGGGAATCAATCCGATCCCGGTAGGCAGAAAACACCTCTAAAAACTGCCCAAAGTTAATCGCATTGGAAGCCTTTGCATCCCGGTCAAGATACAAAAATCTGTCGCCTTCTAGTTCAAACCCAAACAGGACTTTTTTCCCGAGGCTGAGTTGTGCCATATCCATCTCGTGGCCGGGAAAAGTCTCAAGAAAAACGCGGTGATAGAATTTTCCGGCCAGATGTTGTCTCCCCCGCTTTGAAAGATACTGCTCGGAAACCCGAACCCCCAGCTTGGAATGATAAGAAACAACCTGGCGTGACTGTACGGAGGGAAGGGGAGCTCCGAATTGGCTGAACTTAAATCGATTTCGACGCTGCGATATTACAGAGGCCAGATACCAATTACCCGCTATAACTGCCCTGTCCAAAGTCCATCCCTGCCAACCGATCAGCAAAGAAAGCACGGCTAGTGTCACCACAAAAACTAAACCCAGTATTCCCCAAATCCCATTAAACGAAAACAGCATCAAAAACCCAATTACCGGAAAAACCGTCAACCCCAGTACTTGGGACTTGGCAAGTCCAAATATGGATTTACCCAGTAAGTGGTCGCCCACTGAAAACCGGTGATGGCTCGACAACATCTGATCCACTTGAACTGCCCTGTCCTAGTCAGAGTTCCGAAGATAGCTGGGCACCGGTGTAGCCTCCGCCAGAGGGGGTGGCCCCGGTATTTCTGGGATCCCAGCTCCTGGTACCGCCATAGCTCCTAGTCGCATAAGATCCCGACCCTTTCGCCGCGCTGAACCTGAAAGCTGGGCCTGATGATCCAGATGAGCAATTGGAATGAGAGAAAAGAGTAGAAAGGGGCTAAATGAAGCAAGTATCACAATCGCCACGCCGATCATGAACTGATCAAAATTGGAAGCCAAGCCAGAGTTTGTCACCAGTTCAGCGCCCAGGCAAAGAAGTACCACTACTGCCAATTTGGAAAAGATCACTCCTACGGAAATTTCTATAAATCGGTAGACAACTGCTTTTGCTGAACTCAAAAGCATCGCCAACAGTATCAATGGGATGAACGCTGCCAAGACAACCAGGACCCCCTCCCGTATGAGAAGCTCAAAATACAGTGAGAGAGCGGCTATAACACTTACTATCCCAGCGATGACAACTAAGAGAAAGGGAATCGGATCTGCCAAACCTCCATGAGCGGAAAGATTAGAAAACGTCTGTGCAAATGACGAGGGCGAAAGATGCTGAGAATCAATCAACCATCGGCACATTACGTCCACAGCGCTCCCTAGGGCTTGAAATCCTATCAGCAGTACCCCTGAACCGATAAGCGAAACCGGGAGATAGAGCGTAACCAATCGGAGAAGATAGCCGCCGGATCCAGATACTACCCCACTTATCAAACCGATGATAAATAGAGGAAGAATCAGGGCTAAAGCCAAAACCTCCATTTTTTGGAAGAACTGATAAAACCATCCAGACGACAATGAAATTAAAGAGCCGTGAACAATAAATTTATCGATTCTCAAAAAAAGCCAAATCTCGACTGAAGTGATTGAAGAGACAAAACCTCCTGTAAAGATATGGATAAGTTGTTTGATTATCGCATTGACTATGCTTCCCATATCTAATGCACGCTTTGCCCAAGATGGAAAAAGAAATTGATCAAAGCAGGAGCTGCACCCACGATTAGGGCTGCGCCCCCAGAAATCACCACTGCACGGCGTCCTGACATGGATTGTTGATAATTCTGCGAATGTGAGCCCAGGGCCCAGGTCGCAGCGCCAAGCAAAAGGCCTGCCAAAGATATGATAAGAGCCCACCCTCCAAGTCCATTGGTTAGCGACTGAAGCGCGGAACCACCCGGCAATTGCGAAGGATCGGGAGAAAGAGAAACGTCACTAAAAAGCCGAACCATCGGCAACAGGTTTTGCATACTTCCACCCACTAGCAATAGAACTTCATAAGCGGGGTGGGGAACCTCAATTTATCATCGAACATGAAAAATGTCACGAATTTATTTAAAATCATTTGACTAAGAGACGACTCTTCGACCGATTCGTAAAAAACAAGAACAGATAATTATCGGCCTGCCCAGTGGCAAATTCCCACCATTGTTGAGGGAGGACTTGGCCTGGGCTGGGAGAGCGGATCGGGGCTATTTCTCTGACCAGGTTCAATAAAAAAGACAATTTCTTACTAAATCACCCAGCAAATGTCATAATTGCGTACTTGTAATATTACAACGCGATATTATTCCAATCAGCTCTACATTTTAGAAGGGATGATGGAAAATGTTAGCTACCGTAGTAAGTTTACCTACGTCCCAGTTTCCGCCACTGGCGCTTGGATTCATGGGACTGGGAACGGGTTACTTCATATATTCGCTTCAGGAACTTTTTGGCTATCCAAAGAGAAGTCCGGAAGTTGATGCAGCCACCGGTGTGTGGGGAATCTGGTTGCCAGGATTTTTCCAGTTTGTAGCTGGAGTAATCCTTTTTGTCGGCTTAGCGCTGGGGGTATTTACAGCAGCGCCACTGTACATGGCAGCGTTGGCGTTCACATCATATGGGATCCACTGGTTTGCAATCGGATACAACCGAATGCGCAAGGGGGACTCAAGAGTGAACGTCGGAATGGCGATCGGATTTACTCTGATCTCCATTCTTGGCACCATGGTGTTCTTGGGTGCCCATGACACTCCTGTTGCAATAATCTTTATCCTTCTGGTTCTGGTCTACTTGTCAGACATTTTGGCAAGCCTAAAGCCAAGTCTTCCGGGAGCAGGTGCGGCAGGAGAAAAACTTCTTGGGCTCTTCCACCTTCTCACAGCAATCTGGCTTATGTACATGATGTTTGCTGTGGTGCTTGATTTCACCTTGAAATATCACTGGTCGGTATAAAGGTAATCCACGTAACCCACCTATCCACTCAAAGCACCTGTGCCTTAGTGGATAGGTGGAAATAAAAGACAACGGAATAAACAAGTCATTCATACCCTTCTAGATCGATATTTTCAAAGTTTTGCCTCTAAAAAACTGAGCCACCTTGAATGATTGAATAGCATTTTTGAATAAAGCCCCGATTGGTCTCGGCTTTTCCTAACAAGTCAGAAGCTGAGTTTGCCTACAATTAATCCCTAAGGCACTCATGGACGCGACTATCACTGCTACGCTATGGCATGAGAGACTATGAGAACCTTCGCCCTCATCCTTTTACTTATTTTCGGAATTGCAATTGGGGTTGCAATTTCAATTTTTCTTGTTAATCAAATAGGGATATCTAAGCTCTCAAAAGAAGAGAGGCGAAAGCTCAAGACTTCAGACCCGGACAAATCCTCCCAGGAAAATGCCGCCTCTGGCCAGCAACGACTGTGGGGTTCGGATATATCTGTTGAGCAGGAAGTAGTGCTTCTAAACCAAACCCTCGATTCCATACCTCAGGGGATTGTGATTTGCTCGGTCGAGGGCGAAATTCTTTTTAGAAATAAAGTGGCCAAAGGGTTGTTTGACGGCAGACATCAGGATGCCCTGGCTGCACGAGCTCTCGATGAACTCCTAACCCTGGCAAAAGCTGGAACGATGACCGAACGGTCCCTTGAGGTATACGGTCCTCCTAAAAAGAGCTATGTGCTTCATACCGATGCGCTCAAAGATAATCAGCAAGTAGTAGGCGTGATAGCGGTGCTCGAAGATATTTCTGAGAAAAAGCATCTCGACGAAGTACGAAGGGATTTCGTCGCCAATGTCAGTCACGAACTCAAAACACCGATAGGTGCTATAGGCCTACTGGCAGAAACGCTCTACACTGAGGACGATTTTGAAATCGCAAAGAGGCTTTCAGTCAGAATACAAAACGAGGCTTTCCGGGTAGGACGCATAATCGACGATCTACTGGATCTGAGTAGAATCGAAGCCGAAGACACGCCCATCCAGGAAATAGTAGAAATCGAAAAAGTCGTGGCAGAGGCAGTTAATCGAATGAGTCCAAGTGCAGAGGTAAGGCTGGTAACAATCGAGCTTTCAGATACGGAAACGGAGTCCCCAAGCTACGTCCTTGGCGACAGAAGACAACTCACCAGCGCAGTTTACAATCTGCTGGATAATGCTGTTAAATACTCGGAAAGCGATTCTAAAGTAACAATCCAAATCGACCGCAACGGGTCCTGGGTGGATATTTCGGTGCGGGATCAGGGAATCGGAATTCCTAGTCGAGACCTGGAGCGAATATTTGAGAGGTTCTATCGTGTCGATCAGGCCAGATCACGTTCCACAGGAGGCACAGGACTTGGCCTTTCAATTGTGAGACACGTGGTCAACAATCACAAAGGAAACATATTCGTTGAATCGAGGGAGGGCTCCGGTTCAACCTTTACGCTCCATCTACCTCTAACAGAAAGTGTCAGACCATAGTGGCTGAATCACTGAAGATTTTGATTGCCGAAGACGAAGAATCTTTTATAGATGCCCTGCAACTCGGCCTATCAAGAGAAGGCTTTTCAGTCGAGATAGCCCGAGACGGACAGGAAGCTATCGATAAATTTACAAGCTCAGGTCCAGACTTTATTTTGCTTGATGTCATGCTGCCAAAAAAATCCGGAATTGACGTATGCCGCGAGATTCGCCAGCACAGCCAGGTTCCGATAATCATGGTTACCGCGAAATCGACCGAGATTGACACCGTAGTTGGACTGGAAGTGGGAGCCGACGACTATGTAACCAAACCCTACAGCATGCGGGAATTGGTTGCTCGAATTAGAGCTGTCATGAGGCGCCGCCAGAGCGATGACGAGTCGCACATGCCGTCCGACAAAGCTAAAATCATCGAGCGAAGTGGAGTTTCACTTGATCCAGATCGGCACGAAGTGCACCTCAAAGGCCAACTGGTAAAACTGGCTCTCAAAGAATTCGAACTACTTGAACTCTTGATGATCAATGCTGGCAAGGTGCTGACCCGGGACATGATAATTGACAGGATTTGGGGGGCGTACTATTCAGGGGATACCAAAACCCTCGATGTTCACGTCAAACGACTCAGAACTAAACTCGAAGCAGATCCTTCCGATCCTAAGTTAATCACCACAATCAGGGGTCTGGGATACCGATTCGAAGACAAAAGGTAAGCCACATGGAGCGGATGCAGATCGCCATAGAAAACCTTAAAGCTCACGGAGGAAGGATTACCCACGCCCGTAAGGCTGTGCTGCAGGCTTTGGTAACCGCAAAAACGCATGTGACTGCCGAAGATCTGCTCAACATCGTTCAAAAACAGTTTCCGGAAGTGCACATTTCTACTGTCTATCGCACCTTGGACGCACTTGAAAAACTGGGAGTAGTTGACCATGTGCATCTTGGCCACGGCAAGGCAGTGTATCACCTTACCGACAACTCCCACCAGCACATTGTATGTGAAATGTGCTCGTCAGTGGAAGAAGTTCCATACCAACTCTTTACTGAATTACAGAGCAATCTAAAAGAAAAATATGGCTTCCAGATGAGAATGAATCACTTCGCTGTTATCGGAAAATGCAGACGTTGCCTCAAAGAAAGTGGCTCTACCAGGCCAAGCTCATCTACTCATTAGTCTAGAAACCTCAGTTTAAGTTTTTTATCAACGGACCCGTTAATCAAGCGAAATTTTCTCAACATTACGCATATATGGCCGCAATACTTCGGGTATCACAACAGAAGAATCACTTTTTCGATAGGTTTCAACTATCACAGCCCAAATCCTGGCCCACGCCAATGCCGAACCGTTCAAGGTGTGAACGAATTCAATTTCTTTGGACTCCAATGCCCGATATCTTATATTTGCACGACGGGCCTGAAAATCACCGAACCAGCTGACCGATGATACTTCAAGCCAAAGGCCCGTGCCAGGCGAATAGGCCTCTAGATCAAAAGTCCGTTTGGAAGAGTTGCCTAAATCTCCCGTGCATAGATCAAGCACCCGGTAGGTCAATCCCAATTGCTGAAGCAATCTCTCTGCTCGACCCAAGAGCTCTGCATGCATCTCTCCAGCCTGATCAGGAGTGGTATATGCCAGAATCTCGACCTTATCGAACTCATGCAGACGCAGCAGTCCCCTTGTGTCTCGTCCGGCTGAGCCTGCCTCTCTTCTGAAACATGAGGTAAATGCAGTCATCCGTACCGGAAGATCCTGTTCAGATAGAATCTCGTCTTTAGCCAACGACGTCAGGGGCACTTCCGCAGTGGGGATCGCATACAAATCGTCTCGCTCCAGACGATATGCATCTTCCTCGAACTTTGGCAAGTGACCGGTCGAAATCATGGTCGCTGTTCTTACCAAGGTAGGTGGGCGTATCTCTTCAAACGCATCGGAATGGGCATCAAGCGCAAATGATGTCAATGCCCGCTCCAGAGTCGCCCCCAGGCCTCTGAACATGGGAAACATTGAGCCAGATATCTTTGCAGCTCGCTCAAGATCCAAAATTCTAAGTTCACTGCCGATTTCCCAATGCGGCTTTCGCTGATACTCCTGATAGTCGGGCAACACTACCTCTGACCCCTCTTGCATTCCGAGTTCAGGAGTCCACCAGCGCACAATTACATTGTCCTGCTCCCCAGAGCCAACTGGAGTATCATCTGATGGAAGATTCGGCAACTCAAGCAGAGCTTCTCTACGGCGATCCTCAGCTGAAAGTGCTTCAGCTTCAGCAGCTGTAAGTTGGCTACCAATTTCCCGGGACTTTTCCTTGAGGGTTTCTGCGGAATCCTTCATCCCGGAACGCATAACCTGGGCAATTTCTTTCGAAATAGAGTTCACCTGGGCTCTCAGCTCATCTCTCCTGGTAGCTTTAGTACGCGCCTCAAAGTCAAGCTGCAATAGTGCGTCCACGAGAGACGGGTCTACCCCTCGATTCTGGAGGGATTTTTTTACTTTGTCAGTATCTTCTCTTACTAATCGAATATCAATCATTTGCCTAATTACGCTAGCGTGGATATGTGACCACTATAGAAGTAAACGATCTTTATATATCATACGGTGAAAAAATAGCAGTTGGTGGAATATCTTTTACGGCTAATTCCGGGGAAGTTCTCACTATTTTGGGTCCAAATGGAGCCGGGAAAACTTCCACAGTGGAATCTCTCGAAGGCTATAAGAAGCCCTCAAAAGGAATCATTCGAGTCCTCGGGCTTGATCCCCACAAAGACCTGCCAAAACTTACTCCATCGATAGGAGTGATGCTGCAAAACGGGGGAATCTATCCCAGAATGACCCCCTTACAGGCCCTTAACCTTTTTCACGGCTACTACCACGACCCGTTACCGGTGGAAGATCTGATAGAAACCATGAATCTGAGAAGTGCGCTAAAAACTCCGTATCGCAGGCTATCGGGGGGAGAAAAGCAACGACTGTCTTTAGCCTTGGCTATCATTGGCAAGCCAAAGGTGGTTTTTTTGGACGAGCCAACCGCCGGGGTGGATCCTGAAGGACGACTGGCCATCAGAGAGGTCATAAGAAATCTAAGATCCAGCGGAGCTTGCGTAGTTCTCACGACCCACGAACTCGATGAGGCGCAGCGCCTTTCAGACCGACTAATCATTTTGGACAGTGGCAATATTGTGGCAGAAGGAAGCCTGGATGAGCTGCTTGGAGCAACCCAGGGAGACGACATTAGATTCAGCGCTCCTAGTGGGCTTGATACCACTGAACTCCAGAATGCTATCGGGGCTGAAATCTCTGAAGAAAGGGCAGGAGAATATCTGATCGCTTCTGCCGCAACCCCCCAGCTGATCGCAGAACTAACTTCATATATGGCTTCGAAAAATATTACCGTTGGAGACATCAGAGCAGGGAAAGCCTCGCTGGAAGACGTATTTTTCAAATTGACTGGTAAATCAATCCCTCACCAGACAGAAACACCAGAACAGACAACTCACCAGAGCAGGAGAAGAAGAATCAGATGAAGCCATATTTTTCTCAAGCCAAGACTGAGATCAAACTGGCCCTCACCCAGGGAGAATCTCTCCTTGTTACCATAGGAATACCGGTGATTGCACTGCTGGGCCTTTCTATAACAAAAGCGCTTCCACTACCCAGGGGGATAAGTTCTGCCACATCATTCTTGGTTCCAGGAACCATGACTTTGGCGATCATGGCCACTGGAATGGTGTCCACCTCAATAGCTACCGGAGTGGAGCGCTCCTATGGAGTTCTGAAAAGACTGGGGACTACCCCGCTTGGAAGATCCTCCCTACTTGCGGCAAAAATCACCTCAATTTTAGTTGTGGAAATAATTCAGCTGGCGGTTTTGGCGATAGTTGGACTGCTGCTTGGCTGGCATCCGCTAGGCAATTGGGCCACATTTGTGGTGGCGGCGCTTTTGGCAACAGCTGGCTTTTCTGGACTGGGACTTCTAATGGCCGGAACCATGAAATCAGAAGTAATAATTGGAGCTGCCAATGGAATCTATCTGGTGCTCCTGTTCATAGGTGGCATGATCATACCGCTTTCCTCCTTGCCGTCGGCACTCGAGACATTTGCAAGACTGCTCCCAGCAGCTGCGTTGTCGGATGCGCTTTATCATTCAATGGGGGCGGGAGGTGGAGTCCCAGTTTGGGCATGGCTCAATCTTGTGGTTTGGGCGATATTTGCGCCGCTTCTCGCAGCCAAGACATTCAGGTGGGAGCAGTGATCGCGACACCTGCAATAGTTTCTAAGTCGTCTAACATATAATCCGTGCAGTTATCTAAATTTCAAAAGTGGAGCGTTTCCCCTAAAGGATTCCAACGGTTGGCCTTCTTTTCGCTGGTGGGCCTTTCAATTATTATCGTTACCGGTGGTGCAGTCAGATTAACTGGGTCAGGCTTGGGTTGTCCAGATTGGCCCACCTGTCAGGGTCATCAGTTTGTGGCGCAGATGTCCTTCCACCCTATGGTTGAGTTCATAAACCGATTGATCACAATTGTGATGACGATCGCGGTGATGCTTTCGGTCACCGCCTCATTTCTGCGTAAGCCATTTAGAAAAGATTTAGCCCGGCTGTCGGTCGGAATGGTTATAGGGCTTGTGTGTCAGATAATACTTGGGGGGATCACGGTACTTGAAAAACTTGATCCACCATTTGTGATGGCGCACTTCCTATTATCGATGGCAATCGTTGCCGATGCTCTGGTGTTGTACAAACGCTCCAGAACTAGCGACAAACCGGCAATAACCATGGTCTCCAAAGAAACAGTCTGGTTGGGCCGGCTGATGATAGCTAATTTAGCCGTGGTCCTCATGGTAGGTACTGCAGTAACCGGCAGCGGGCCTCACTCGGGAAGCCCAATTGCACCGAGGCTTCCTTTCCCACTTCGGGCGGTAGCTGAACTACACGCCGACACTGTATTGTTTTTAATCGGCTTGACACTGGCCTCACTATTTCTATTGGCAACAACTCGGGCGCCGGAAGAAATACAAAAGAGGGGACGCACGCTGCTTTGGGTAATGGCGGGACAAGCCACTTTGGGCTATACCCAATACTTCACCAAGTTGCCGGCGCTTTTGGTCGGATTCCACATCGCCGGGGCAACCTTGGTGTGGATAGTAATGATCTGGCACTATCTGGGCTTCTTTGCCCGGCCAGCTGAAGTAATAGAAACTACTAAATTGGAAGAAGTAGACACCAATCTAGCCAAGGCATAGCCGGATTATCTTATGTCACCATCAACCCAGTCATCTCCCGTAATCGAAGAGATCAGCTTTCCATCAGAGTTTTTGGAAAATGAAAACCCGTGGAAAGTTATAGTGTGGAACGATCCAATAAACCTCATGAGCTATGTCACATGGGTACTGCAAAAGCTTTTCGGGTACTCAAGAGAAAAGGCAGATAAGTTGATGATGGAGGTGCACACAACCGGCAAGGCGGTAGTGTCCTCGGGAGATCGAGAGAAAGCCGAACTTGACGCCTACCGTCTGCATGAATACGGGTTGTGGGCCACTATCGAACAGGATTAGCATGTCAGCCAGAGAGATCGAAAAAGTTGGAGATGACAGATTTAAGATCGAACTGGCAGACCAGGTTCGGCAGTTATTGTTGGACCTGAAAGAAATGACATTAACCCATGTTGTTTCCGAATCACCAATCGCGAAGCGAATCTTTCCCACCGCCTACAACAACTCACCGGAGATGGAACTGGATTTCGAAAAGTTGACCAGGGAGCCGCTGATGAACCATCATCAGGAAAATTTATCCCTTTTCGAACGGTCGCTATTCAAGAATGAGATCAACCAAGAGGAGGTCCTGGCTTGGATCAGCGCCCTCAACAATATGCGGCTAATTTTAGGCACGGCATTGGATATTCAAGAAGATCAGGAAATTCCCAAGGAAACCGACCCAAACTATGAGGGATACTTAGTTTATGACCTTATTACATATCTCCAAGGAGCCCTTATCGAAGAAATCCAACGGTAAAAATCCTAAACAGTGAATTTTTTATCCCCGGATTTTGTTTATCGATAGAGAATCGTAGTAACGCAGTTCCAGCAGAATCAAAAACAAGCAAAAACCTTAAGAGACCCAAGGACGTTACGAATATGAGCCCAGTTTCAAAAAGTGTCGTAGCTTTCGGATTCCGACCGGACAGTCACAGCACAAAAGTACTTGAAGATATTTTTAGACAAAACCGTAAGATCAATTTTCTTGACGATAAAGTTAACGGCTCTGATCTCGAAAATAGCGACGCCGCCATCCTTGGGAAAGACTTCAATTATCAAGACCAGCAGAGCTTCAGCTATCTCAGAAAAGCTGTCCTGGAAGGATTAAACCTTCTGATCATTGGATTTGCCACCAGACAACTTCCAGGCCCTTGGAGTGAGCTTGTGGGGGTAGTACCAGCAGAAACCAAAAATGTCGGCGAGTGGTATTTCAAATCGCAATCGGGTTCATCACTAGCAACCGAACGAATAGACCAGGAATTTGCTGCGGTAGGGAATTTGACCTTGCTTGAAACTATCGATGCCAACCCGGTTCTTATCACTAGCATTGGATTCAAAGACTTTGTCAGTGCGGCTCAAAAAAACTATCTTTCATCTCAAGTATTTACCTTAGGTCTAGAACCGGCAATGTCACCGATTTCAAAAGACATCGCTGCCATCATTAGAAGAGCAGTCAATCACCCGTTGGAGCACACTAGCGGATCCAGCCAGACGTTAGGGGTTGGAATAGTTGGCTACGGATCTTATGGAGGTATGGGTCATTACCACGGTAGAGCCGCCACCTTGGTAGAGGGCCTTGATCTGATTGCTGTGGTAGACCGCGACCCGGAAAGGCGCAAGGCGGCGGAACAGGAGTTCCCAAACGTCCGAACCTATAAGACTACTGAGGAGTTGGCTAATGACCCTGAAGTCGATATTTGCATAGTCGCGACTCCTCCGGTCAGCCATGCAGAGCTATCGATGACGCTGCTACAGGCCAATAAGCACGTTATCTGCGAAAAGCCGATGTGTCTCACCTACAACGAAGCCAAGATGCTGATCAATAAGGCTACCGAAATGAGCAAGATGCTTACCGTCAACCAAAACAGGCGGTGGGACAGAGACTTTATGGCAATTTCACGGGCAATAAAGAGCGGAAAGATTGGAAATGTTTTTAATCTGGAAACCTTCGTGGGTGGATTTGAACACCCCTGCAGGGCCTGGCACTCCGAAGTATCGATATCTGGTGGGGCTATATATGACTGGGGATCACACCACATTGATCAGATAATTCAAATATATGGAAGCCGCCCAGTTAAGGTCAGCGCCACCAGCCACAAACGGGTCTGGCATGATATAACCAATGACGACCAGATCAGAGTTCATATGCTTTGGGAAGACGGCCGGGAAGCTGAGTTCTTCCAAAGCGATATTGCCGCACATAGAAAACCCAAATACTTTATCCAAGGCACAAGTGGAACCATTATCGGAAATTATCGTCCGATTATAGATGAGTCGGTAAGCTTCCCGTTTGGCTATCAGGAGCATGAATATCACCATGCCGAGGCGCCTGCCGACTTGAAACTGTCACGATATGAGAGTGAATACGGCCTAATCGAAGAGGTTCTTCCTCCGGCGAGAGCTCAACAATTCCCATTTCATAAAAATGTGGCTGACCACCTCCTAATGGGAGAGCAGCTGTCGGTCACCCCGCAGTCAGTAGCGGGAGTTGTAGCAGTGCTGGAGGCAGCACACACATCAGCCAGCAATGGATCAGACTATATATCACTACCTCAAGACCAGCTCTAATGCGAAAGATCGGAAGTGCAAACGGCAGGCCACAAAAGGTGCGAATAGGGGTAATTGCCGCATCTTCATTCGTGGCTCAGCAGGCAGTTATTCCCGCAATTCAGGAATCATCCAAAGCCGAACTTGCCGCCCTGGCCTCTAGGTCAAAAGCAAGCCAGCTTTCAGACAAATATAAACTTGTAGTGAGCGAAGACTACTTCTCCCTTATCCGCTCTGACGCAATAGACGCTATTTACATTCCCTTGCCAAACGCTCTGCACGCGGAAGCTATACGACTTGCAATAGCCAATAACAAACACGTGCTATGCGAAAAACCTTTGGCAATGTCCGAAGAAGAAGCCGCCGAGCTTGCTCTATTGGCGGATAAGGCTGGCCTAATTTTGATGGAAGCCTACATGACTCACTATCACCCTAGAAATCAGGAGCTTCTGAAGATAGTCTCAGCACGGAACTCCGTCGCCTTGAAACATATTCATGCCAGCTTCTCCGGAACTCTAACTAAACCCGATGATTATCGGTGGAAACCAGAGTTAGGAGGGGGATCCCTTAGGGACGTCGGGATTTATTTGATCGCCCCAATACTTGAGGCGACTCAACAACTTCCTCTTTCGGTAGTGGGTCAAGCCTCATGGACGGCGGCAGGAATCGATGACAGCTTTGCCGGCTTGCTTAGATTCAGGGACGGCATCACTGCTTCAATATTCTCTTCGTTCAAGGCTGGGGAAGGCCAGAACCTGGAGTTCATTCTGGAAAAAGGAAGAATAATTATTGACAGGGCGTTCACCCCATCACTTGAGGACAACAGCTTTCAAGTAACCGACAAAGACGGAAAAATGAAAAAATTCAAATTTCGACCCGCAGACTGTTATTTGGAAATGATTGATCATTTTTGCGATCTTGTTCAGGAGCATGCCTCTCCCCTGAGGCCGCTATCTGAATCTATTCGGGTTCAAAAGATAATTGACCATCTTCTGATCTCGGCCAAACACGGACGTGTTGAATACCTGGAACCGCAATAAATGATATTCACATCGTTTAACAGCGGATTCACCGAATTAAAAGTGAGGTTCACTAGATAGTGAAGACGGAAACTATCCAAACCCCAGACGGCTGTAATCTGGTGTTTGACGTACTCGAAGGCGAAAATAAAGGTTTTCTATTGGTGCATGGCCTGGCCTCCAATGCACGCCTTTGGGATGGCCTAGCTGAACAACTCAACGTAAGCGGCCATCAAGTTGCCATTGTTGACCAACGCGGGCACGGACGATCAGGCAAACCTGATACAGGCTATGACTTTGCTACCATTACTTCCGACTTGGCACAGATTGCCGATTTCCTGAGCAAAAAATACAATTTTCAAAAACCGATCGTTGTGGGACAGTCCTGGGGGGCCGCGGTAGTTGAATCCTTTGCACAAAACTACCCTGAGCTGACTTCGGGGATAGTTGCCGTGGATGGTGGATTCGGTGCACTAATAGAGTCTTTCCCCGACTGGGAGGACTGCCAGAAGGTGTTGGCTCCACCAAACATGCTCGGAATGAAGTGGACGGTTTTTGAAGATATGGTCCGCACCGCGCATCCAGACTGGCCAGAATCAGGAATCCGCGGGGTACTTGCAAATATGGAGAAACTTCCCGACGGGACTCTGCGTCCCTGGCTTAAACGGGAGAATCATATGAAGATTCTTTATCACCTGTGGCAACACAATCCGTTCGAGATATGTGCGAAAATCGACGTTCCTATTCTGTTCGTCCCGGCTGGAGGTGACCCATTACGGGACCAACATAAAAGAGACGGTCTGGACCGCCTTTCGGTGATCGCCAAGAAGTGCAAAACTGTGTGGTTTGATCCGGCCAGCCATGATTTGCATGCCCAGTTTCCGACTCAGTTAGCACAGTTACTTGTTAGCGAACTCAAAGATGGAATATTTTCATGACCAATTCACCACGAATTCTGACAATTATGGGCTCGGGGGAAACCTCGCCCACCATGGTTAAAACCCACAGAGAAAATATCTCGAAATTCCAAGACAAAAATAAATTGAAGGGCGTCATCCTTGACACGCCATTTGGCTTTCAGGGAAATGCCGACGACATAGCCGCTAAAGCCATCGAGTATTTCAAGACCTCCGTGAATATAACCACAGTGGTGGCGTCATTCCGCTCGAAAAAGATTGACCCACTTCAACAGGAGAAATTCTTCTCTCAACTGGATCAGGCTGACTTCATCTTCGCCGGGCCGGGAAGCCCCACCTATGCACTCTCTCAGTGGGAAGGGACGCCTGTGGCCGGTACGCTCATAAACAAGTTGACCAGGTCAGGCGGAGTGGTAACTTTCTCGAGTGCTGCAGCACTTACTCTTGGCAGCCACACTGTTCCGGTTTACGAAATCTATAAGGTAGGACTCGATCCCCACTGGCTCAAAGGATTGAACGTACTAGGGGCGATTGGAATCAAGGGAGCGGTAATCCCCCATTTCAACAACGCTGAAGGCGGAAACCACGATACCCGGTTCTGTTACCTGGGCCAAGATCGGTTGAAGCTCATGGAAGCTGAGCTCAACCACGATGAGTCGATCTATGGCATCGATGAGCACACCGCAATTGTTATTGACTTAAAAGAAGGCCGAGTCGTTGTAACAGGAAATGGCACATTCAATATCCGTAATCAGGGTAGACAGGTTACATTTCAATCCGGAGACGAAATACCGCTGTCCAGACTGATCGATGCAGAGTTACTTTTTTCAGAGACCAAGTTGACCGACTCCAGCTCGCAGTCAACTCAGGAGGGCGAAAAATCAGACCAGGTTGACCTTCCGGCTCAAGGGATCTCGCCGCTCAGCATCTCGGTAGAGCACCTAAAAGCGGATTTTGATGCCAGTCTTGAGAAAAAAGATGTGGATGGTGCAGTAAAGGCTGTACTAGCTCTCCTGGGAGAGATAGAGATGTGGCAAACAGAAACCTTTCAGTCTGATGAAATGGAACGGGCAAAATCAGCGCTTCGTGCCATGATTGTCCGTCTTGGACAGTTCGCAACTAAGGGTACAATAGAGCCAGAGGAGATATACGGACCCTTCGTCGACATGCTGCTTGATTTAAGGTTAACAGCTCGAAAGGACAAACGCTGGGACGAATCAGATCAAATTCGTGACCAATTGAACCTGCTGGGAATAGAAGTAAGGGATATTCCCGGAGGCTCCGAGTGGATTTCAATCGGAAAAGGTTTGAACACCTACTAGTATCTTCTCTCGCTGCTACTTGCCCCCATCGTCTAGCGGCCTAGGACGTCGCCCTTTCACGGCGGTAACACGGGTTCAAATCCCGTTGGGGGTGCCAGATTTATCTCTGGAGTAGCTATGCTTTTTGTTCTATCCGGACTGAAGTTAGTCCGCTAGGACCTGTGGTGCAGCTTGGAGTGCACGCCGGCCTGTCAAGCCGGAGGTCGCGGGTTCAAATCCCGTCAGGTCCGCGTAACGGCATTGTCGTTAGGGTCGAGTAGCTCAGTTGGTAGAGCGCGCGCCTGAAAAGCGTGAGGTCACCGGATCGACACCGGTCTCGACCACATAAGCCAAAGACCTCGGGCAAATTAAATGCAATTAATGGAAGCTGACCCAGGGGCTTGCGGGCTTATTTCGGTCATTCCGCAGGACTCCCAATACGAAGTTGCACCTCACTCCAAAGTATGCACACTTTCAAAATGGCAGCTTGACAATAGAATAACTGATAATCTTACAGCTGGTTATATAAAATATTATTGGATTTTAGAACAATTCATACAAACTTGGTGGTGAAGCCAAATGAGTAAGCGCTATAGCAGGCTGACCGAGCCATTGGTAAGGGATGGGAACGAGTTGCGGGTAGCAACCTGGGACGAAGCCCTTGACGTCGCAGCAAAAGGATTCCTTAGAGCAAAGTCCCAAGGTGCTGAAAATTCTTTCGGCATTTTCAGCTGCTCAAAAGCGACCAATGAGCTGAACTTCTTATCGCAGAAATTTATCCGCACAGTCATGGGGAGCAATAATATAGACAGTTGCAACCGCACCTGACATGCTCCTAGCGTCGCCGGTCTGGCGGCAGTATTTGGAGCAGGCGGCGGAACCAGCTCCTACAAAGAAGCAGAGGACACCGACCTGATTATATTGTGGGGATCCAATGCGAGAGAAGCACACCCAATATTCTTTCACCACGTGTTGAAAGGCATTCATAACGGAGCAAAGTTACTTGTGGTGGACCCTAGAAAGACTACGTCTGCACAATGGGCTGATACCTGGATTGGGCTGGATGTTGGAACAGACATTGCGCTTGCCAATACGGTAGCTCGTGAGATTATTCATGCTGGACTGATAAATACAGAGTTTGTCAACAGATCCACCTCGGGCTTCAAAGAATATGCAGCGTCCGTCGAGCCATTTACTTTAGAAGAGGGAGAGCGGCTAACCGGAGTCGATGCAAATCTGATCCGGCAATTAGCACATAGCTATGCATTGGCGGACAGGGCGCAACTGTGTTGGACACTTGGCATAACTGAGCACCATAACGGAACAGACAATGTATTTGCCCTGATTAACCTGGCCCTGCTGACAGGACATGTTGGAAGGTACGGTTCTGGAATAGTTCCACTTCGTGGCCAGAATAACGTACAGGGTGGCGGAGATATGGGAGCTCTTCCGAATAAGCTTCCGGGTTTCCAGGACATTGAAAACGACGAAGTTGCACGGGTGCGCTTCGAAACTAAATGGGGCACGTCCATTCCAGCCAAGAGGGGCTGGCATCTCTCGCAAATGTTCGACGCAATGGAGCGCGGCGAACTTCGCACCCTGTATGTAATAGGTGAAAATCCTGCTCAATCTGAGGCGGACTCTGGCCACGCAGTCAAGCTTCTACAAGAACTTGAACACTTGGTGGTGCAAGATATCTTCTTGACCAAGACAGCCGAACTGGCAACCGTGGTTCTGCCCGCTTCAGCCAACTGGGTCGAGGCGGATGGTACCGTGACATCCAGCGAGCGCCGAGTCCAGCGCGTGCGCCGAGCACTCGACCCGCCAGGCAATGCCAGGAATGATTTGGAAATAATCTGTGACCTCGCCATACGGATGGGACACGACTGGGGCCACCCAAGCGCAGAAGAGGTTTGGGATGAACTTCGAAGCCTGTCTCCCATGCATGCCGGCATGAGTTATAAACGTCTTGAGGAACTGGGCGGAATTCAGTGGCCATGCATAGATGAGAACGATCCCGGATCACAATTTCTGCATGGGCGCTTATGGAAGGACCCGGTTGAAGGTCCGTTGGCACCATTCACCCCGGTTGAATTCGTCCCACCTCTCGATGAGTTGAGTGACGAGTTCCCGATTCGCCTTACCACTGGACGACGTCTTGACTCCTTCAATACTGGAGTGCAGTCTGGCGGCTACACATCACCCCTTCGAAAGCCCGAAACCCTGAACTTATCCCCTACCGATATTGCCAAGTATGGGCTCAGCGAAGGAGAAGTGGTGACGATAACCTCACGTCGGGCCAGCATCCAAGCCCCGGTCGTAGCAGATACTACACTTCGTCCAGGTTTGGCATTTATGACATTCCACTTCCCTGACCAAGTCGATACTAATCTGCTCACCATTGACGCCTGGGATCCCAAGTCGGGAACTGCGGAGTTCAAGGCTACTGCAATTCGTATTGATAAATTGGCTGAGCAATCGACGTTTCCCATTAACCAGACCAAGGTGGAGGCGCTCACTTAATGGATTTAAAAACTTCCGGCAAACCGGCGTCGATAGCGGAAATAGAGGCAATCGATGCCGTTATAGGTAATCTCTCGCACAGAGATGACGGGGCTTTAAACGGCAAGCCTCATCTCAATGGCATTGGTTATATATCGCCTTCAAACAGTGGCGGACATCGAGAGCTGCTACTACCTGCACTTCATTCGATCCAGCAAAAGATTGGATGGATAAGCCATGGAGCGCTTGATTACCTAAGCAGCCAGCTTGGCGTGCCCCCTGCGGAAGCTTATGGGGTGGCAAGCTTTTACGCCTTGTTCTCTTTAGAAGAGGCATCACAAACGATTATTCATGTTTGTGATGATATAGGCTGCAGAGCTGCCCAGGGAGATGACCCAGCAGATCAAATCTCAAAACGCTATGGTGAATCAGGAGTAATAAAAGACGGATGGAGTTGGTCGAGAAGTCCATGCCTTGGTCGTTGTGAAGAAGGCTCCGCTGCCTTGATACAGCACTCGGGGGAAAACCATCGAACGGTATTGATCTCACCATTCAACTCTGGCATGCTGGACTCAATATCTGAGCAAAGTTCAGATATATGGGTCAGTTCCGAATCGGCTAAAGTCCCTCAAATCGATAACGCCAGGTCAGAACTGAAACTGCTACGACGAATCGGCTCCGTCGATCCCCTGTCTCTCGATTCATATCGATCTCATGGCGGATACAGCGCTCTTCGCAGAGCATTGGAGCTGGGTCCCGAAGGCACCCTAGCGGAGATTAAAGATTCTAAGCTAATGGGGCGGGGTGGAGCCGCATTTCCTACAGCAACCAAGTGGGAAGCGGTTGCCAAGAATCCCGTCAGACCGCATTACTTCGTATGCAATGCTGATGAATCAGAACCGGGAACATTCAAAGACCGTATCGTCATGGAGCAGGATCCCTACTCGGTCATCGAGGGTCTAACTATCGCGGGACTGACAACCGGATGTGCTAAAGGATACATCTACATCCGTGGGGAGTATCCTCTGGCTGAAGAGAGACTTCAGAACGCGATAGCTAACGCCACCCGAAAAGGGTTTTTGGGTTCTAACATTTTGGAAAAAGGCTTTAACTTCGAGATCGAAATTCGACGGGGAGCCGGTGCATATATCGCTGGTGAGGAAACAGCTCTTTTCAATTCTATTGAAGGGAAGCGGGCAGAGCCACGCAACAAACCTCCATTCCCAGCTCAAGCCGGCCTATTTCGCAAGCCCACGGGTGTAAATAACGTTGAAACTCTGCTAAATGTGCTTGAGATCCTCACAGTTGGAGGATTAGAATTCGCAAAAACTGGAACCGAGAGCTCAACGGGGACCAGGCTATTCTGCCTCTCCGGGGCTGTCACTAAACCCGGTCTCTATGAGGCTCCATTTGGCATAAAGCTTGGAGATATCATATCTCTTGCCGGAGGAATCAAAAAAGGGAAGTCCATCAAAGCCATCCTTCTCGGCGGGGCAGCCGGATCCTTTGTTGGAAAAGACCAGCTAGATATACCATTGTCTTTTGAGGGCGTTCGCAGCGCTGGAGCAACGCTGGGATCGGGCGTGGTCATGGTGTTCGATCAGGATACCGATTTCGAGCAGGTCCTTTTGCGCATAGCTAAGTTCTTCCGAGAAGAGTCTTGCGGACAGTGCGTACCCTGCAGGGTTGGGACAGCAAGACAAGAGGAACTCTTGGCAAGGCTTGCGAACAAATCTGTCTATAAATCCAAACAACAGGAGTTGGAACTTCTAAGCGAAGTCGGGATGGTCATGAGGGAGTCATCGATATGCGGACTGGGTCAGACTGCCTCAAATGCAATTGAATCAGCTTTCAAGCTTGGATTAGTTTAAAGTTAGGAAATCGAAAGTGACTAATACAACCGCTGTCTCAATAAGAAGGTCTGTGGCCGCGACAATCAATGGCAAAGAGGCTATAGTCCCCGAGGGGTCAACTATTTTAGAGGCCTGCCGCAATATTGGCACCGAAATTCCCACACTTTGCTATCTCGAGAACTTGACACCCGTCAATACCTGTCGAGTTTGTATGGTGGAACTTGAGGGTTCCCGAACCCTGGTGCCAGCTTGTTCAAGAAAAGTGGAACAGGGAATGGTAATCGAAACCGAGTCAGACAGAGTACACAAAAGTCGCAAAATGATTTTAGAACTGCTAGCTTCCTCTGTGGATCTTTCCATCGTTTCGACCGAATTAAATCGATATATGGAAAAATACCAGGTGGATCGGGAGCGGTTCGGACCCCTGGCTCCCCCGTCTGAGCAAGGCCAGCGGGAAAATACTAAAGCCGGGCACCATCACACCAGCAACGGTGCATTCGCAAGCACGGTAGCTGTTCCGACCAAGATTGACAATGAGCAGTACATCAGAGACTATTCCAGGTGCGTTCTTTGTTACAAATGTGTAGAGGCGTGCGGCACTGATGCCCAAAATACTTTCGCAATAGCAGTGGCCGGGCGAGGTTTTGAGGCACATATCAGCACCGAATTTGACGTTGCGCTTCCAGAGTCAGCATGTGTTTATTGCGGCAACTGCGTAGCTGTGTGCCCTACCGGGGCATTGATGCCTAAAACCGAATATGAACTTCGACAAAGCAATCAGTGGGACGAATCGAGGCAGTCAGTGACACGGACTATTTGTCCATATTGTGGAGTCGGTTGCAACCTGGAAATTCATGTACAGGATAATAAAATCGTGAAAGTAACTTCTCCAATCGACCATGACGTCACAAGTGGCATGCTGTGCGTAAAAGGGCGGTTTGGTTTCGAATTTATAAACGGATAGCTGAACTTCACGAGTCGCTAACTCAGTTCTCAGATACTAAATGGGTCGGAGTGCTCATTCCATATAACTTTTTTTTGATGCTAGATTATTCACAAGGATCCAAAATAAATTCTCAGTTTGGATGACATCTGCACCGAATATCAGCGTAAAGTACGTGACCCAAGCTGAAGGTATTTCTAAATTATATCGTAACACGATGTAATTTAGAAATAAAGCATGAATGAACTCATTACGGGAAGGTTGAAGATGGAGTTACAAAAGACTTTTATATCCTGGCCGGTGATAAAGCAGCTGACATCCTCCGATCATCTCGCCAGAGGTAGATCTTCCCAGTCAAAACGGTCGGCAACACTAATCCCAAGAACAAACACAGCAGACAAAATTGTTCAGAGTGTCTGCCCATACTGTGCCGTAGGATGCGGCCAAACCGTTTATGTAAAAGACAACAAAGTCACCCAGATAGAAGGAGACAAAAACTCCCCCATTTCCAGAGGGCGACTTTGTCCCAAAGGTTCAGCAACCGAACAACTGGTCAATAGCCCCAACAGGCAAATAAAAGTCCTATACAGAAAACCATTCGGTACAGAATGGGAGCCCATCGACCTGGAGCAGGCTACCGAAATGGTTGCACAGAGGATCGTCGAAACCCGCGCTCGCACTTGGCAGGACAAAGACGAACAAGGTCGAGTGCTCAACAGGACAATGGGAATAGCTGGGCTTGGCGGTGCGACTCTTGACAATGAAGAAAACTATCTGATCAAGAAGCTCCTTATGAGTATCGGAGCTGTTCAGATCGAAAACCAGGCTCGTATATGACACAGTGCCACCGTCCCCAGTTTGGGGACCTCGTTTGGTCGCGGCGGTGCAACGACGTTTCTTCAGGATCTCCAAAACTCTGACTGTATTGTCATCCAGGGTTCGAACATGGCCGAGTGTCATCCGGTTGGTTTTCAGTGGGTTATGGAAGCCAAAAAGCGTGGTGCCAAAATCATTCATATTGACCCTAGGTTTACGCGAACGTCTGCCGTGGCAGACCAGCACGTTCCCATCAGGGCTGGAAGTGACATAGCATTTCTGGGAGGGATTATTAACTACATCCTTGAGAGCGAGAAATACTTCAAGGAATATGTAGTCAACTACACCAACGCGGCAACGATAATCCGAAATGAGTTTAAAGATACCGACGACCTGGACGGGCTTTTTTCAGGATATGACCCTGTAACTAGCCAGTATGACACCGAAAGCTGGGGTTACCGAGGTATAACCGAAGTAGCGGCAGCAGGTCCAAAAAACCAGGGAACTAAGGTATCAGCTGAATCAGCGCAAGCAGGTCAGGGAGCAGCTCAGCGTAGCCGACAGGGCTCAGCAATCCATGAGCATGAGCTGCACCGCGACGAAACTCTGAAAGATCCCAACACGGTTTTTCAGATCCTCAAGCGCCACTATGCCCGGTACACCCCGGAAATGGTCGAACGTGTCTGCGGGGTGCCCCAAAAGGAATTCCTGGAAGTCTGTCGGGCTGTGACTGAAAATAGTGGCAGGGACAAAACGACCGCGTGGGTTTACTCGGTGGGTTGGACACATCACTCTGTCGGAGTTCAGTACATTAGAGGTGCCGCGATAATACAACTGTTACTGGGTAATATGGGGCGACCTGGAGGTGGGATCCTCGCACTAAGAGGGCACGCAAGCATACAAGGGTCGACCGATATTCCCACGCTTTTCGACATCCTTCCAGGCTACCTACCAATGCCCAGCGTGGACCTTCCAAAAGGACTAAGAGGGTATATCGACTCCATGGTTACAACAGAGCAGAAAGGTTTCTGGTCTAATACAGAAGGCTATATGGTAAGCCTTTTGAAAGCATATTGGGGAGAAAAAGCAACTTCAGAAAATGACTTCTGCTTCGATTATCTGCCAAAGATTAGCGGCGACCATGGAACCTATCAGACCGTCCTAGACATGATGGACGACAAAGTCGAAGGTTACATGATAATGGGCGAAAACCCGGCTGTGGGTTCTTCAAACGGAAAGCTCCAACGGATGGCAATGGCCCATCTAAAATGGCTGGTTGTAAGGGACTTTCAGCTCATTGAGTCGGCTACATTTTGGAAAGACGGACCCGAGATTGCAACCGGCGAACTCAAGACAGATGAGATAGGCACTGAAGTGTTCTTCTTCCCTGCCGCGAACCACGTCGAAAAAGATGGGAGCTTTACGCAAACGCAAAGGATGCTTCAATGGCACCACAAGGCGATCGACCCACCTGGCGACTGCCAAAGCGAACTTCACTTCTTTTTCAATTTAGGTAAAAAGATAAAATCAATTCTGGCCGATTCCACCTTGGAAAGGGACAAACCAATTCAGGATCTCACCTGGGACTACCCTACATTGGACTCTGGTGAACCTGATGCCGAAGCGGTACTCAAAGAAATAAATGGAACGTACCTGACAGGTGAAAAAGCGGGTCAGCCGCTCGATTCATACACTGATATGAAGCCCAACGGCTCAACCAGCGGAGGATGCTGGATTTATACAGGGGTATATGCCGATAATATAAATCACGCAGCAAAGCGAAAATCCGGTTCTGATCAGTCCTGGGTGGCACCTGACTGGGGCTGGGTATGGCCGGCAAATCGCAGGATCCTTTACAACAGAGCATCAGCTGATCCACAAGGCAAGCCCTGGAGCGAAAAGAAGGCGTATGTCTGGTGGGATTCCAAGGCCAAGAAATGGACCGGCCACGATGTCCCAGACTTTGAACTGACTAAGGCACCAACCTATAAGGCGCCCAAAGGTTCGCGTGGTCCAGAAGCGCTCTCCGGAAACGATCCATTCATTATGCAGTCGGATGGTAAAGGATGGTTATTTGTTCCAGCCGGCCTAAAAGACGGACCTCTTCCGGCGCACTATGAACCTCAGGAGTCACCGGTATCGAATGCTGTCTATCCTCAGCAAGCCAATCCTACCAGGCAGGTCTACAAACGTGACGACAACCTCTCTAATCCATCAGGCCATGACAAGGGTAGTGAGGTGTTCCCTTACGTCTTCACCACCTATCGTCTGACGGAGCACCATACGGCAGGTGGAATGAGCAGGTTCCTTCCCTATCTTTCTGAACTCCAGCCAGAATTCTTCTGCGAGGTGTCACCGGAACTGGCCGAAGAACGGGGACTGAGGCCAAACGGATGGGCCACCATAATTACCGCCCGTACTGCCATCGAGGCAAGAGTATTAATAACAGAAAGAATCAAACCGCTCAAAGTTGGCGGCAAAGTCATACATCAAATTGGCCTGCCTTACCACTGGGGGGTAGGTGGAGAAGCTCTCGTTTCTGGAGATTCAGCCAATGACCTATTAGGTCTAACCTTGGATCCGAATGTACACATTCAAGAGGCAAAAGCTTCCTCGTGTGATATTCAACCTGGAAGACGGCCCGTTGGGACCGCACTGCTGAAGTTGGTAGAACAATATAGGCAGCGGGCAGGAATCACGGTGAATACATCGAACCAGCTCCTTTCACCAAAGAAAGGAGAATCATGAAACTCCAATTTAGAGAACCGGGAATTAACCCAGCCGTCCTTTCCGGCTGGGAGGATGCACCCCCACGGAAAGGGTTCTTTACCGACACTTCAATTTGCATCGGATGCAAGGCTTGCGAAGTTGCCTGTAAAGAATGGAACCATGTACCAGAAGACGGTCTGGAATGGCTTGGAACCTCCTACGACAACACTGGTTCACTCGGGGCAAGCACCTGGAGGCATGTGGCATTTATAGAGCAACCTATAGCTAAGCCAGCCTCAGAGAACGGCATAGCTTCCAACGGCTCGGCAAACCCTGATTTTCGCTGGTTGATGTCTTCTGATGTCTGCAAACATTGTACCGAAGCCGGATGTCTAGATGTATGTCCAACAGGAGCGCTATTTCGGACCGAGTTTGGCACCGTTGTCGTTCAGGACGATATTTGCAATGGCTGCGGATACTGTGTTCCTGCCTGCCCGTTCGGGGTCATTGATCGACGCGACGGCTCGGACAGTGCAAAAAACGTTGGAATCGCACAAAAGTGCACCCTTTGTTACGACAGAATTGGCGCGGGAATGACCCCAGCCTGTGCTCAGGCATGTCCAACGGAATCAATACAATTTGGAGACTTGGACGAATTGCGGGTACGAGCTCAAGAACGAATTGAACTTCTCCACCAACAGGGAAATAAATCAGCACGCCTTTACGGAGAGGATCCTAACGATGGTATCGGAGGAGCCGGTGCAATTTTCCTGCTGCTGGATGAGCCAGAAGTCTACGGATTGCCACCAAACCCAGTTGTAACCACCAGAGACCTGCCAGAGATGTGGAAGCGGGCCGGTGCAGCCGCCCTTGCACTCATAGTCGGCCTAGCGGCAGCGAGCCTAAAGAGGTAAAAAGATGCCAAAGACAAATAAATCGGGCCGCGAAGTTCCCATGGTGCCCAAAGCTAATTTCACCTCATACTATGGGAATCCTATCGTCAAAGCTGCTCCATGGGGGAAAGATATACCAGCATATCTGTTCCTGGGTGGCCTTGCAGGTGCTTCGTCGCTTCTCGCATTAGGAGCCGAAGTAACTGGGAACAATATTTTGCGCCGAAACTGCAAGTTCACAGCCGTTGGCGCCATTGGAGCAAGTTATTTGGCTTTGATCCACGATCTTGGCAAGCCGAGCAGATTTGTCAACATGCTCAGGGTTGCAAAGCCAACCTCGCCAATGTCTGTAGGAACCTGGATAATTACGTTTTATGGACCAGCGGCGGGGTTTTCAGCTGCTTCCGAACTGAGACACTTAGTCAATTCCAAGCGCATCTCGTCATTACTGAAACTAATAAATAAGCCAGCTATGATTGGGGCCGCAACTTTAGCACCAGCCCTTTCTTCGTATACCGCAGTGCTGCTCGGAAATACTGCAACTCCAGCCTGGCACTCAGGATTCAAAGAAATGCCGTTTGTCTTCGTGGGGTCTTCAGCACTTGCAGCTGGAGGAATGGGAATGTTGACCTCACCTGTTTCACAATCAGCCATAGCTCGAAGATTTGCAGTCGCGGGAGTAGCCACCGAATTATTTGCAATTAAGAAAATGGAAGAGTCGATGGGACTGGTGTCGGAAACTCTAAACTCCGGGACAGCGGGACAGCTGCTTAAAGCAAGCAAAATACTTTCGATCAGCGGCCTAATCGGCACACTCCTTATAGCGCCCAAAAGCAGGCTTGGATCGATTGCTTCAGGAGCTGCCCTGGTACTCTCGTCAATATGCACCAGATTTGGCATATTCGAAGCCGGACAGGCGTCGTCCAGGGATCCAAAGTACACGGTTATGCCACAAAAATCATCAAATTCTTAATTTGAATTCTGAGGACCCAAGCCAGTCTCACATTTAGCTGACAGCTCAGCAATAGCTCGAACACGACCCATGCGGGCACTGCTCTGAAGGGTCCGGATCGTATATTAACTTATGCATAACATATCTATTGCTAGTACTTCGTTCCGCTAATAGCATTACATAGGTAATAATTTGTGCCATGATTATATTGAACCCTATATGGAGGCAATCATGGCAAGAAAGACACAACGACCACCTCTGGTACTTACCGAAGATCAGCGCTTGATGCTAAAAGATCTGGCGGGGTCACGAACAGCTCCACTTCGTGAAGTTGAAAGGGCAAAGGTT